>NZ_CP038469.1:3932909-4235441 GCF_004684345.1 Citrobacter tructae | reverse complement strand
TTCTCAACCATGTGGTCGCTGTCGAAGAGCTGGAAGATTTTACCCTGCAAATGGCGCACCACATCTCGGAGAAAGCGCCGCTGGCGATTGCAGTGATCAAAGAAGAACTACGCGTGCTGGGCGAAGCGCACACCATGAACTCCGATGAATTTGAACGCATCCAGGGGATGCGCCGCGCGGTTTATGACAGCGATGACTATCAGGAAGGGATGAATGCGTTTTTAGAAAAACGGAAACCTAACTTCGTCGGCCATTAATCGCGGTCAGCTAAAGGAAAAGCCATGAAACGGATGAGCGCCGAACAGGCGGCAGAAATTATTCAGCATGATGATATGGTGGCGTTCAGCGGTTTTACGCCTGCGGGTTCGCCAAAAGCGTTGCCCGCCGCGATTGCCCGACATGCCAGCGAATTGCATCTGGTCGGACAGCCCTTTCAAATCCGTCTGCTGACCGGGGCATCAATTAGCGCCGCCGCTGATGATGCGCTCTCAGAGGCGGATGCCGTTTCCTGGCGAGCGCCTTATCAAACCTCGTCTGGCCTGCGCCAGAAAATTAATCAGGGCCAGGTACGGTTTGTTGATCTCCATCTCAGTGAAGTAGCGCAGATGGTCAATTACGGCTTTTTTGGCGAAATTGATGTTGCCGTTATTGAAGCCTCAGCCATTGCGCCGGACGGCAGAGTCTGGCTTACCAGCGGGATCGGCAATGCACCAACCTGGCTGCTGCGGGCGAAAAAAGTCATTATTGAGTTGAATCATTATCACAATCCGCGCGTGGCGGAGTTGGCCGACATCGTGATACCTGGCGCGCCACCGCGCCGTAACAGCGTCCCCATTTTTCATACCATGGATCGCATCGGCAGCCAGTGCGTACAGATTGACCCAAAAAAGATTGTCGCACTGGTGGAAACAAACCTGCCCGATGCCGGCAGTGTGTCGGATAAAACCAATCCGCTCTGCCAGAAAATTGCCGATAACGTGGTGAGCTTTCTGCTGGAGGAAATGGCGCACAAGCGCATCCCTCCGGAGTTCCTGCCTTTGCAGAGCGGCGTTGGCAATATCAATAACGCGGTGATGGCGAGACTGGGCGAGAACCCGGATATCCCGCCCTTTATGATGTATTCGGAGGTGCTGCAGGAGTCGGTGGTGCATCTGCTGGAAACGGGCAAGATAACCGGTGCCAGCGCCTCCAGCCTGACGATTTCCGCCGCCTCGCTACAGAAGATTTACGCCAATATGGATTTCTTCGCCAGCCGCATTGTTCTGCGCCCGCAGGAGATCTCCAATAATCCGGAGATCATCCGCCGCCTTGGGGTGATTGCGCTTAATGTCGGCCTGGAGTTTGATATCTACGGTCATGCCAACTCCACGCATGTCGCGGGGGTAAACCTGATGAACGGCATCGGCGGTAGCGGGGATTTCGAGCGCAACGCCTATCTGTCTATCTTTATGGCCCCGTCGATTGCCAAAGACGGGAAAATCTCGACGATTGTCCCGATGTGCAGCCATGTCGATCACAGCGAACACAGCGTCAAAGTGATCGTCACCGAACAGGGCATTGCCGATCTGCGCGGGTTATCGCCACTGCAACGGGCGCACACCATCATCAACAATTGTGCGCACCCGCTCTACCGCGATTACCTGCATCAATATCTGAAACAGGCACCCGGTGGGCATATTCATCACGATCTCAGCCACGCGTTCGATCTGCACCGCAACCTGCTCGAGACCGGATCGATGCTCGGTTAACTTGCCGTACCGTCACGATCTTCAGCAATGTGCTGGAGCATCGTGGCGGTATAACGATGATTTTTCAGCGAATAGAGAAATTCCTGCATGTACATCGGGCTACCGGGTGCATCGAAATATTTCAGCTTCGACGGGTTCACCAGTCGCCAGGCGAAATGAGGTATCACCGTCAGAAACTGCCCACGCTCCACCGCGCTAATCTTGGCCATAAAGCTGTACGGACGGTAGATAATCGTTGGGTTGATGCCACAAGGCCGCATGTAAGCGTCCAGCATGGCCTCAAAGTTGGCGCGGTTCTGGAAGCGCATTTGCAGCCACGGGAGTTCTCGCAGCAGATCCTGAGGCTGTTTTTCTTCATAACGCCTTGAGACTAAAAATCCCAGGCGCAGGGGCGGCAGTTCGCTAACCGCCAAATTTTCCAGCTCCTGCACGCGCGAAGAGACATGCTGCGGCGAAATAATAAAATCCAGCTGTCGGTCAAACAGATTATCAATGACCCCGTTCTCGCTGAACTCAACGGCCTGGGCGGTCACGCCTTCATACTTATCACCAAGACTAATTAACTGGTCAAAAATGATTGTCGGATAAGTATTGTCGATACCAATAACGATTTCCCGCGAACGGCGAGAGGCGTTATGGATTTCGTTATCAATAGCAGACAGACGCTGATAGACGGGAAACAGCTTCTGATACAGCTCCTGCCCAGCTTTATTCAAACTGATGTTGTTATCTTTACGGGTAAACAGCGTATAGCCAATTTGATCTTCTAGTGCAGCAATGCTTTTACCGAAGGGCGATGCGGTCATGTGGATTTTTTCTGCCGCTCTGGCGATGTTATTGGTTTGTGCCAGCAGAATGAAATTACGCATCTTTTTCGAGATAAAAATATCCATAGCGTCCCCTTAAAAATCGCTATGGCCTATCCTCATTACGGTGAAAAAAAAGACTGGATGCGAGCTCCCATTTTTACAGTTGCTCACAGAAAAAACCCGGCTGATAAGCCGGGTCTGAAAAAACTACTGGGTTTTAGCAGGGGCTGCCGCTGGCTGACCCGCCGCAGGCTCTATCTGGAAGACCACATCAACCTGATCGTCAAACTGAATGACCGGCTGTTCGTAGGTTTCCTGAGCCGATGCCGCAGGCGCTGCGTCAGCTTTCATCATCCGTACCATCGGGCTCGGCTGATAATTCGAAACGTGGTAGCGCACGCTGTAAACCGGGCCGAGCTTGCTGTTAAAGCCCGCCGCCAGTTGCTCAGCCTGATGAATCGCATCATCAATGGCCGCTTTACGCGCTTTATCTTTGTAGGCATCCGGTTGTGCCACGCCCAGTGACACCGAACGAATCTCGTTCAAACCTGCTTTCAGCGCACCATCCAGCAATGCGTTGAGTTTGTCCAGCTGACGCAGCGTGACTTCAACGGTACGTACCGCGCGATAGCCTTTAAGTACGCTCTTACCATTTTGGTAATCATAATCCGGCTGCGTACGCAGGTTTGCAGAGCTGATATCCTTTTTCGCTATCTGGTTTTGTTCCAGGAAAGAAAGGTATTGCGCTACGCGTTCGTCAGCCTGTTTCTTCGCAGAGGCAGCATCCTTTGCCGCCACGTTGACTTCAATTGCCAGCGTCGCAATATCAGGTGTCGCATCTACGCTTGCTGTTCCGGAAGTCACGATGTGCGGTCCATTCGGCAATTCATTTGCCTGTACCGAAAGTGCACTGAATCCGACTAATGCCGCCAGGGCCATTATTTTGAACTTCACTGTCGTTCCTCCATGTTTCATTATTTACCCCGAAACTCAGGGCACATGCAGGCAAGCTTAGCGGATCTCAGCCTGTTGTCCATCAGACAACGCTTAGTTGAACAGCGCATGAACATGTCCAACACCTTCTTTTGCCAGTTGAAAAGCAATAAACCACATCACTAATCCCACCAGCGTATTGATGATACGTTGTGCTTTGGCAGTGCGCAGACGCGGTGCCAGCCAGGCTGCCAGCAGCGCCAAACCAAAGAACCACAGGAACGATGCGCTAACGGTCCCCAGTGCAAACCAGCGCTTCGGCTCAACATCCAGTTGACCACCGAGGCTACCCAGCACCACGAAGGTATCAATATAAACATGCGGGTTAAGCCACGTTACTGCCAGCATGGTGGCGATGATTTTCCAGCGCCCCTGCTTCATCACCTCGGCGCTGGCCAGTTCCAGATTGCTGCTCAGCGCCGTTTTTAACGCACCGAAACCGTACCAGAGTAAAAATGCCACCCCGCCCCAGGTCACCAGCGCCATCAGCCACGGCGACTGCATTAACAAGGCGCTACCGCCAAATATCCCCGCGCAGATCAGCAGTAAATCGCTAATAGCGCAGAGCAAGGCGATCATGATGTGATACTGGCGACGAATGCCCTGATTCATCACGAAGGCATTTTGCGGACCAAGTGGAAGTATCATAGCCGCGCCAAGCGCAAGCCCTTGAAAATAATATGATAACACGTTGAATATCCCGAGCGTTCTCTCTTAAGCGCAGACTATAACGCAGGACAATCATTAGCGGAAATTGATAATTTTAATCGCAGATTAGGGAATTTAATGGCACAGGGATATTGCCGGGTGGCGGCTAGCCACCACCCGGCGCGTTATTATTCTGCCGCGTTCTCTTTCACACGCTTGAAGTTCACATCCATCTGCGGGTGCGGGAAGTTGATGCCGTTGGCATCGAACTCACGCTTAATACGCTCCAGCACATCCCAGTAGACATTTTGCAGGTCACCACTGTTGCTCCAGACGCGCACCACGAAATTAATCGATGAAGCACCCAGTTCATTCAGGCGCACAGTCATTTCACGATCTTTCAGGATACGTTCATCAGACTGAATGATATCAGTAAGGATTTGTTTAACCTGGTCGATATCCGAGTCGTACGCCACACCGATAATGAATTCGTTACGACGAACCGGTTCACGAGAGAAGTTAATGATGTTCCCGGCAATGATTTTACCGTTGGGAATCACCACGATCTTGCCGTCTACAGTACGCATGGTGGTAGAGAATATCTGCACATTGAGCACGGTTCCGGCCACGCCACCAAGGTCTACGTACTCACCTGCACGGAAAGGACGGAACATGACCAGCAGGACACCAGCGGCAAGGTTAGACAGCGAGCCTTGCAACGCCAGACCGACGGCCAAACCGGCGGCACCGAGCACGGCGATAACGGAGGCCGTCTGTACACCAACGCGGCCCAGCGCAGCAATCAACGTAAAGGCAATAATGCCGTAGCGCACCAAAGCAGAGAGGAAATCAGCAACGGTCGCATCAATTTGACGCGCCACCATCACACGGTTAATGGTGTTGGACACAACGCGCGCCACAATCATCCCGACGATGACAATGGCAATAGCCGCAACGATATTGACGGCATAGCTCAACAGCAGTTCCTGGTTACGCACCAGCCAGGTACCCGCACCGTTTATGCTGTCGACAACATTCAAATCTTCCATTCAATAATCCTTTTTTGCTTACCCAATTGGGAGAAATAATGCCGACCCTGAAGAGCTGGCAATCTGACAAGGTTAAACAAAAAATACCATTGTTGCCAAATTGATCACAAAATTTCTGCCGTCAGGATATTGAAATAATAATAAAAAAGGCCCGCATTTGCGGGCCTCATGTCACGTTGAACGGCGTAAATTACAGAACGTCAACCGCGTTCAGTTCTTTGAAAGCCTGTTCCAGACGAGTGATCATAGTTGCCTGACCAGCACGCAGCCATACGCGCGGATCGTAGTATTTCTTGTTCGGCTGATCTTCGCCTTTCGGGTTGCCCAGCTGACCCTGCAGGTAAGCTTCGTTTGCTTTGTAATAGTTCAGAACACCTTCCCAGGTCGCCCATTGGGTGTCGGTATCGATGTTCATTTTCACTACACCGTAGCTTACGGAGTCTTTGATTTCCTGAGCAGTAGAACCGGAACCGCCGTGGAAGACGAAGTTCAGGCTGTTGTGCGGCAGGTTATGTTTCTTAGAAACATAGTCCTGAGAATCGCGCAGGATAGTCGGGGTCAGAACCACGTTACCTGGTTTGTACACGCCGTGCACGTTACCGAAGGAAGCAGCGATAGTGAAACGCGGGCTGATTTTGCTCAGCTCAGTGAATGCGTAATCAACGTCTTCCGGCTGAGTGTACAGTGCAGAAGCGTCCATGTGGCTGTTGTCTACGCCGTCTTCTTCGCCACCGGTGCAACCCAGTTCGATTTCCAGAGTCATGCCCATTTTGGACATGCGCGCCAGGTATTTGGAGCAGATTTCGATGTTCTCTTCCAGAGACTCTTCAGACAGGTCGATCATGTGAGAAGAGAACAGTGGTTTGCCGGTTGCTGCGAAGTGTTTTTCACCCGCGTCCAGCAGACCGTCGATCCACGGCAGCAGTTTCTTCGCGCAGTGGTCAGTGTGCAGGATAACCGGAACACCGTAGTGTTCAGCCATCTGATGAACGTGATGCGCACCAGAGATAGCACCGAGGATTGCCGCGCCCTGAGGAACGTCAGACTTCACGCCTTTACCCGCGATGAAAGATGCGCCACCGTTGGAGAACTGGACGATTACCGGAGCTTTAACTTTTGCAGCGGTTTCCAGAACGGCGTTAATGGAGTCGGTACCGACGCAGTTAACGGCTGGCAGAGCAAAGTTGTTTTCTTTAGCTACCTGGAAAACTTTCTGTACGTCATCACCAGTGATTACACCTGGTTTTACGAAATCAAAAATTTTAGACATGTTGCGAGTCCTGTATCTTCGGCCTTGGAAAGAGGGCGTGCCATTAAAGCGCGCTGAAAATTGGGCAGGTTACCCTGCCCATTAGTGTCTTACTTTTTAGCACGCTCTTCGAGCATTGCTACTGCTGGCAGGACTTTACCTTCCACGAATTCGAGGAACGCGCCACCACCAGTGGAGATGTAGGAAATTTTGTCGGAGATACCGAACAGATCGATAGCCGCCAGAGTGTCGCCGCCGCCAGCGATAGAGAATGCTTCGCTGTCTGCGATGGCATTAGCCACAATTTCAGTACCTTTGCGGAAGTTCGGGAATTCGAACACACCAACCGGGCCATTCCACAGAATAGTTTTTGCATTCTTCAGGATGTCAGCCAGCTGCTGTGCAGATGCGTCACCGATATCCAGGATCTGCTCGTCTTCTTTCACGTCGTTAACGGATTTCAGCGTTGCAGGTGCAGTTTCAGAGAACTCAGTTGCCACGCGAACGTCAGCCGGTACCGGAATGTCGCAGATAGTCAGCAGGCGCTTGGCTTCGTCAACCAGGTCTGCTTCGTACAGGGATTTACCGACGTTGTGGCCTTGAGCGGCAACGAAGGTGTTAGCGATACCGCCGCCCACGATCAGCTGGTCAGCGATTTTAGACAGGGAGTCCAGAACGGTCAGTTTGGTAGAGACTTTAGAACCACCAACGATAGCAACCATCGGGCGAGCAGGTTCTTTCAGGGCTTTACCCAGTGCGTCCAGCTCAGCGGCCAGCAGCGGACCGGCGCAAGCTACGTCAGCGAATTTAGCGATACCGTGGGTAGAAGCCTGCGCACGGTGAGCCGTACCGAAAGCATCCATAACGAACACGTCGCACAGTGCAGCGTATTTTTTGGACAGCGCTTCGTCGTCTTTCTTCTCGCCTTTGTTAAAGCGAACGTTTTCCAGAACCACCAGTTCACCGGCAGCAACTTCAACGCCGTCCAGGTAGTCTTTTACCAGACGAACCGGGTTAGACAGTTTGTCTTTCAGGTAGTTAACAACCGGCAGCAGAGAGAATTCTTCGTTGTACTCGCCTTCGGTAGGACGACCCAGGTGGGAAGTTACCATCACTTTTGCACCCTGCTTCAGGGCCAGTTCGATGGTCGGCAGAGAAGCACGGATACGCGCGTCGCTGGTTACTTTCCCTTCTTTAACTGGTACGTTCAGATCCGCACGGATAAAAACACGTTTACCAGCAAGATCCAGATCGGTCATCTTAATTACAGACATGGTGAATCCTCTCGTTGATTCTTAAAGTTTTGCAAGCGCTCACGCGCCTTACCTGAAACCAATAGCAGCCATCGCTAACGTTGTGTCGAGCATGCGGTTAGCAAAGCCCCATTCATTATCGCACCAGACCAATGTTTTGATCAGGTGTGCGCCACTCACGCGCGTTTGCGTACCATCGACGATGGCGCTGTGCGGGTCGTGGTTAAAATCTACAGAGACCAACGGTAATTCCGTATAGTCAACTATACCATGAAATGCACCTTGTGCTGCTTTTTGCAGCAACTGGTTGACTTCACAAGCTTTTACTGGTTTTTTCACCGTCACGCTTAAGTCGATCGCCGTCACATTTATGGTCGGCACACGCACCGCAATCGCTTCAAAACGATCGTTAAATTGCGGGAAAATTCGAGTGATTCCCGCTGCCAATTTGGTATCAACGGGAATAATCGACTGACTGGCCGCTCGCGTACGACGCAGGTCGGGATGATAGGCATCAATAACCTGCTGATCGTGCATCGCGGAGTGGATTGTCGTAACTGTACCGGACTCGATGCCGTACGCATCATCCAACAATTTAATAACGGGAATTATGCAATTCGTGGTACAGGAGGCGTTGGAAACGATCCGGTGTTCAGCGCGCAGCTGATCCTGATTAACGCCAAACACAACGGTTGCGTCGATGTCGTGACTACCAGGATGTGAAAAGAGCACTTTTTTTGCACCAGCGGCAATATGCGCTTCGCCGTGTTCGCGGCTACCGAAGACCCCCGTACAATCCAGCACGACGTCAACACCCAGTTCGCGCCACGGAAGCGCATCGAGTGTTCGCTCATGCAGAATGCGAATCGCGTCGTCGCCAACAATGAGCTGGTCACGTTCCTGACGAACATCCCAGGCAAAACGCCCATGGCTGGTGTCATATTTCAACAAATGCGCCATGCCCTCAGCACTCGCCAGTTCGTTGATAGCCACCACGGTGATTTCCGCCCGACGCCCGGATTCATACAAAGCACGAACCACGTTGCGCCCGATGCGACCGAAACCATTAATCGCTACGCGTACGGTCATAGGTCTCCTGCAAGAATTTCTCAGAAACGATGTGGCTGACAGAGTAATGCAGCAAATCGCTCAGGGAAACCTTACCTGTCGCAAACTGCGACTAATTGATTAATTGTCGAACATTTAATCGACTGAAACGCTTCAGCTAGAATAAGCGAAACAAGGAATAAAAGGAATGATTGTCCAGCAACAGAACACCATTATCTGACTTACGTCACATTTCCCTAGCTAAGACGAGGGACAATTATTCCAGTAAGCCGTAATAATCATCGCGGCATAACTGGAATAATTTTACCTTCACACAAGCCGATACTCACCCTCGACCGTCATCTCCAGCATGAGATCCGCTGGCAGGCTACCTTCCAGTACCCGGCGAACATTCGGTCCGTCGGTGCGTTCATAAAATGCCTCAGCGTCAGCTTGTGAAAGCCCGCCAGCCAGTTTACGCCCCACCAGCCGTGCACGCAGGGCATCAGCCGGGGCGCGAATAAACAGCGAAAAGTCGCAGAACTCCGCTAATCCTCGCCATCCGTCGTCATCTCGTAATAACCAGTTGCCTTCCACAATCACGATCGGTGCGGTTACCACAACAGCATCTTCAACTGGGTCATGTTTTTGCCGGTCGTACTGTGGCCAGGTGCTTTCGCCCTCTTTCACCCGCCGCAGATTTTGCGCCAGTTTATCGACATCAAACGTTTCCGGTGCGCCTTTATATGCCCGTAGGTTATGGGCATCCAGCCAGGCATTGTAATGATGGAAGCCATCCATCGGCAGCGTCTGGATCTCCGGTAGCGCAGGATCCTGACGGGTGAGATGTTCCCAGAAAGTGGTGAGAGTGGATTTCCCTGTACCGGGTGGTGCGCTAAGAAAAACAATCGTTCGGCGTTGCGGGTTAGTGGAGTGTAATCTCGCCAGCCGTTGTAACAAGGGTTTGTGAACGTTCTCGACTTCATCATCATCATAATGCGCTTCAACATGAAGCCCATTGACCATTAGCCCGATTTTCACGGCGTTAATTCCTTTAAAATTGTCGTTATCGCCAGCGTTAACGCCGTCTTGACCATTGCCGTAAAACGCACCTCAGACCACGTGGTAAAATCAGCAAATTTCATTGATTCCAGCGCGCCATATAGGGTGGCATTACGTGTAATGCTGTTCACGTTGCTGATAAAATCCCAGGTAATATCATCGGCGAAACCGGGGATCGTCTCCTGTTCATTTACGTACTGATAAAACTGGGAAAAATGGGTGATATCGGCATACAGCCATTTATCCATTTTCCCCAACGCATAAATCAGACGTAGCGCAACATCGATATCATCAAGCGGACCACTCTGTGCGAGTAACGGCTTCACTGCATATTCCACGATCTCTTCATCGTTATCGACAAACAGCGACGGCAGAAAGCGTTTAATGCCCAGCAGCAAAATGTTATGTGCCGTCGTCATAAACGCAAGTAAGTTATTTTGAGCATCCAGTTGCTCAAGCACATCGTCTTCTGTCAGCGTCGTCATTCGTTATCCGATCAATCACCATGAATGCAGAGAGTCTATTATATTACACGTTCGATCTGCGCCGCCGATCAGTAAAGTTTGCGTACGCACACCATTCGTAACCTGTTGGATGCCATTAACAAGATCGCCACCCGTAACGCCCGTCGCACTGAAGAGGATGTCATTTCCTCCCACCAACTCGTCGAGCGAGTAGACACGATTCACCTCAACCCCCATCTCAGCGCAGCGTTCACGCTCCCGCGTTGCGACCAGATGGTTTTCAGTGGTGTCACCTTTTGCCTCACAAAAATCGATCAGTTCTGCCTGCATATCCCCTCCCAACGCTTTTACCGCGCAGGCTGAGATAACGCCTTCCGGCGCACCACCAATGGTATACATCAGGTCATAGGTATTGTTTTGCACACAAGTCAGAACACTGGCCGCCACATCGCCATCCGAAAGCGCAAACACCTTGACGCCTAGCTGTGTCGCCTCCGTAATCGCCTTATGCATTCGAGGTTTATCCAGCGTGACCATACGCAATCGTTCCAGCGGTTTGCCCAGCGCCTGCGCCACATTGCGTAGGTTATCTGCCAGCGGTAACGCCAAGTTAATCGCCCCTGTGGCAGACCGGTTCACAACCAATTTTTTCATATACATATCGGGAGCATGCAACAGGCTACCCCGAGGCGCAAAAGCCATCACTGCCAGCGCATTACTTTGCCCCATTGCCACCATTCGGGTGCCTTCAATAGGATCGACTGCGATGTCCACCTCCGGTCCAGCCCCCTTCCCGACTTCCTCACCAATCCACAGCATCGGTGCGTGATCGATCTCCCCCTCGCCGATGACGATCCGCCCACGAATGGAAATTTCATTTAAGGCTATTCGCATCGCCGCGACAGCCAGTCCGTCGATTTTGTTCTTATCACCGCACCCGGTTTGCGGCCAGGCTGCCAGCGCAGCCTGTTCCGTAATGCGAAATAGCGGCCATGCCAGAGACATCATGCCGCGGCCTCCCCGGTATCAACACCGAATTGTGCCAGCAGATATCTCTCCGCTTTTTCGTTCCAGATACCGTGAGTCTCTTCAACCAGACGCGCAAGCTCTCTGAACAGCGGATCGGTTTTCCCTTTTTCGGCAAAATCGCTAATCGCCGTCAGCGGCATCGTCACGCCGTTATAGATAAGCTTCTTACCGCCCGGAATATTTGGCAGATTCAGAACAGTCTCCGGTACCGCGTCAAGTCCGCCAATATGAGTCACCATAAACGAAGGCTGAAGCTGCCCCGTCGCGCTTAACGCAATGGCCTCTTTCATATCATCTGTTGAACCTCCGGATGTCCCTACTACATGCGTACTGTTGTAGTGCACGTTGTAAAAATTGAACGGTACTTTAAAATTGCTATCCGTCGGACCGGCAAAGAAGTTCAGGCAACCATCTTCTGCCAGCAGATCGTCAGCCATTTCAATCACTGCAGGAACGGCGGCATAAACAAAAACGTCGTCGAATCCGACATCATTTGTTAATGCCCGCAGCTCGGTAGCAGGATCTTTCATCCCCATGGTATTCACATAGATGAGTTCAATTCCTTTCTGTGCCGCCAGCTCAACCGGCAACAGCTTTTTAGCCTGCGTCAGACGAGCTTCGTCAATATCAACCACCACCACGCGTGACGGCTGGAGCCCACCGTTAATGGCATAATCAATCGCACCAATACCCATGGGACCTGCGCATGCTAAGAGTGCGATGTTGCCACCGGGTTTAACCCCCATCCTGTGTTCATAAACATACGGTGTCGTATGGTAATTCGCGTTATACGCACCAATAATGCAGCACATCGGCTCCGCCAGTGACGCAGCAGCAAAATAGGAACCGTGATACGGTAAAACACACCCCAGATTAACCGCAACCTCCGGGATAATCATATAAGTCGCGTTACCGCCAAAAAATTCGTAGCTGTAGCCAGCTGAATATCCACTTGGCAATCCCATGGCGGGCTGCAAAACAAAGCGCTGGCCTTTTTGGTATTTATCGGCCAAGTTTTTTCCAACTTCGATAATAATTCCGGCACATTCGTGCCCGGTTATTACTGGATGATTTTCCAGATCGTCTGGTACCCGTTTATGTTCACTTCCTAACGCTGCTGCTTTCCAGGTAGACAAGCACACACTATCGGATATAACACTCACTAACAGTTCGTTATCTGTAATTTCAGGCAATTCGAATTCGCGGATGCGGACGTCCTGCTTGCCATATATAGCAGCTACTTTCGTTTTCATATTTACTCCAAAAATTGAACAATGCTAAGCAGTGATTTTCTTAAATAAGTCGTCCAACAATGGGTCACCGATATAATTCTTAATTAATATTAAAGGTTTTGCACTCACTCGCTTAACACGGCCTTCAAGGCTGGCATGGGTGACGATAATATCTGCATCCTGTGGAACATTTTCGATAGCATAATGCGTCACATTAATAGCATACCCGGCTTTTTCCAGACGTTTACGAAACGTGGTAGCCCCCATCGCACTGGAACCCATTCCCGCGTCACACACAAAAGCGACACGTTTAATATTTTTATAAGCGAATTGTCCTTCCTGCTTCATCGCCTTTACGGTTCTGGCTGACTCAGAGAATTCATCTTCACGTTCTGTTTCGACGTTCTTTTCCATTTTCAGTATGACGGCAGTAATGACAAAGGTGACAAGCGTACCCGCAGTGACACCCGCAATAGTTGCCAGGAAAGAACCTTTTGGCGTCAATGCCAGATAAGCGAATATCGATCCTGGACTCGGTCCAGCCACAAGCCCGCCGTCTAAAAGATGGAATACCCATGTACCGGTCATCCCACCAGCAATCATGCCAATCAGAGTTAACGGTTTCATCAACACATAAGGGAAATACAGTTCATGAATACCGCCAAGGAAGTGGATGATCATGGCTCCCGGCGCTGACTTCTTGCTCATTCCCTTTCCAAAGATGGCAAAACCGAGTAACAAACCCAATCCCGGACCGGGGTTAGATGCCACCATAAAGAAAATAGATTTTCCCGTTTCAGACGCCTGCTGCATTCCCAGCGGGTAATAGACGCCCTGATCAATAGCGTTATTCAGAAAGAGAATTTTTGCAGGCTCATTAATCACCGATAACAACGGCAGGTAACCCGCATGAACCAGCGATTCTATGCACTCTTTCACAAAGTTGTTGGCAATGAGCACTGCCGGACCGATAACTTCAAATCCCAGCAGACATAACAACATTCCCGCGATACCCAGAGAGAAGTTATTAATAACCATCTCAAAACCGGCGGGGATACGTTTTTCAAGCAGACGGTCTATATGCTTAATCACCCATCCACCGAGTGGCCCCATAACCATGGCACCAAGGAACATGGGGATATCGGCACCGACAATAACGCCAATAGAACCAATCCCTCCCATAACTGCCCCACGCTTACCTCCCACCAGATGTCCCCCGGTGGAGCCAATCATTACGGGCAATAAATAGGTAATCATCGGACCGACAATTTTGGCGAAATGCTCATTCGGCATCCAACCAGTAGGAATAAACAATGCAGTTATAAATCCCCATGCAATAAAAGCGCCGATGTTGGGAATGACCATGGCCGTCAAAAACCCACCAAAAGCCTGGACCTTTGCTCGAGCAGACTTGTTTTCCATAATATTATCCTGAAAGAGGAGTGTGAATTATGCGCTAGCAATAATATCCGCAAGTTGTTTTTCTGATTTAGCAGTTAACAGTGCGGACAGCATTTCCTCTTCACATAACAGTTCACTTAATGCCTGAATAGCGCCAATATGTGAATCGGCATTTGCCGCAGATAAACCAATTAACAATTTCACCGGCTCATCATCAACAGCGAACTGAACTTCCTGTTTGAGTAATGTTAATGACATTCCTGTTTTTAACGCTCCACATTCCGGGCGGGCATGAGGCATTGCCACACCTGGAGCCAGAATATAATAAGGCCCATTGTTAATCGTTGAGTCTTTGATAGCCTGAATATAATCTGAATTGACATAATGATTAGCGAGTAAGGATGACATAGAAAAATCAATTGCCTCCTGCCAGTTCTTTGCTGAATTTTTTATTGAGATAGATGATTCGGGAAAGTAATCAATCAACCGCATAAATATTCCTTATTTTATTTTTAGGGTACGGGTTATCGTTAAAAATAAAATACTCGCGCGGCAAAACGAAATCAATCCAGGTCAAAAATGTGGGCTGTAAGAGGTGAGTTTTTTTCATCCGTTTAGAAACAATGAATTACGAAATGAAATAATAAAAGCAACGCCAATTATGTGCCAGGTATCACAATAACGGAAAATTCATAAATACTGAATTTGTGACTGAGATCTACATTAATCAATTGCAAAGATGAAAATAAATAAGCCTCTTATACAAAACGGGCCGCCTGAGCGACCCGTTTTACCGTTGTAATCGTAATTACAGCAGTTCTTTTGCTTTCGCGACCACGTTGTCTACGGTGAAACCGAACTCTTCAAACAGCAACTCAGCCGGTGCAGACTCACCGAAGGAGGTCATGCCAACGATAGCGCCGTTCAGGCCCACGTATTTGAACCAGTAGTCCGCGATACCTGCTTCGATAGCGACACGAGCAGAAACAGCTTTCGGCAGCACGGATTCACGGTAAGCGGCATCCTGCTTGTCGAATGCGTCGGTAGACGGCATGGAGACAACGCGTGCTTTAACGCCTTCCGCTGTCAGTTTGTCCCATGCAGCTACAGCCAGTTCAACTTCAGAACCGGTGGCGATGAAGATCAGCTCCGGCTGACCGGCGCAATCTTTCAGCACGTAACCACCGCGCGCGATGTTTGCCAGTTGCTCTTCGGTACGCTCCTGCTGTGCCAGGTTCTGACGGGAGAGGATCAGCGCGGTAGGACCGTCCTGACGCTCAACGCCGTATTTCCACGCTACTGCAGATTCAACCTGGTCACATGGACGCCATGTGCTCATGTTCGGGGTCACGCGCAGAGAAGCCACCTGCTCAACCGGCTGGTGAGTCGGACCATCTTCGCCCAGACCGATGGAGTCATGGGTATAGACCATGACCTGACGCTGTTTCATCAGCGCAGCCATACGCACCGCGTTACGGGCATATTCGACGAACATCAGGAAGGTAGAGGTGTACGGCAGGAAACCACCGTGCAGCGAGATACCGTTAGCAATAGCGGTCATACCGAATTCACGTACACCGTAATGGATGTAGTTACCGGCAGCGTCTTCGTTAATGGCTTTAGAACCAGACCAGATAGTCAGGTTAGATGGCGCGAGGTCAGCGGAACCGCCGAGGAATTCCGGCAGCAAAGGACCAAACGCTTCAATGGCGTTCTGGGATGCTTTACGGCTGGCGATTTTGGACGGGTTCGCTTGCAGCTTAGCAATGAATTCGTTCGCTTTTGCGTCGAAATCAGACGGCATTTCACCTTTCATACGACGGGTGAATTCAGCGGCTTCCTGCGGGAAGGCTTTCGCATAAGCGGCGAACTTCTCGTTCCACGCGGCTTCTTTAACCTGACCTGCTTCTTTCGCATCCCACTGCGCGTAAATTTCCGACGGGATTTCGAACGGCGCGTATTTCCAGCCCAGCTGTTCGCGGGTCAGTGCGATCTCTGCATCGCCCAGCGGTGCACCGTGAGAGTCGTGGGTACCAGCTTTGTTCGGGGAACCGAAACCGATGATGGTTTTGCACATCAGCAGGGACGGTTTGTCGGTCACTGCGCGGGCTTCTTCTACTGCGCGCTTAATCGCGTCAGCATCGTGGCCATCTACGCCACGCACTACATGCCAGCCGTAAGCTTCGAAGCGCTTCGCTGTGTCATCAGTGAACCAACCTTCAACGTGACCATCGATAGAAATACCGTTGTCATCGTAGAACGCAATCAGTTTGCCCAACTTCAGCGTACCAGCCAGAGAACATACCTCGTGAGAGATACCTTCCATCATGCAGCCGTCGCCCATAAAGGCGTAGGTGAAGTGGTCAACAATGTCATGGCCTGGACGGTTAAACTGCGCCGCCAGCGTTTTTTCAGCGATAGCCATACCAACCGCGTTAGCAATACCCTGCCCCAACGGACCGGTAGTGGTCTCCACACCCGCGGTATAACCCACTTCCGGGTGACCCGGAGTTTTGGAGTGCAGCTGACGGAAGTTCTGCAGCTCAGACATCGGCAAGTCGTAGCCGGTGAGGTGCAGCAAGCTATAAATCAGCATAGAACCGTGACCGTTGGACAGCACAAAGCGGTCACGGTCAGCCCAGGACGGGTTGTTCGGGTTGTGGTTCAGGAAATCACGCCACAGGACTTCGGCAATGTCAGCCATACCCATCGGGGCACCCGGGTGACCGGATTTGGCTTTCTGTACTGCATCCATGCTCAGCGCACGAATAGCATTGGCAAGCTCTTTACGTGAGGACATTTTGACTCCAGATCGGATAATGAAGGCCACGCCCTAAACGACTTGACGACAGCGCGTTTTGGGCTACGCCGGAAAAAAGTGCCAACAATGTAACCCAAGCCGCGTGCCATGTACATGGAGCATCCTTTTACCGCTTCAGAAATCTCTGGATCATGCGCGCATGTTGCGCAATCTTCTCGCCCGCTTGTTGTTCTTTTCTTTATACTTAGGTCGAGCGTCGTTTTACCTGCAAACGATGTATTTTTTAGAAAAATCCTGACTTCGTGCGGAAGAGAAAAAATGAAAATTCGCGCTTTACTGCTTGCTATGAGCATGGCAACGGCACTGACCGGCTGCCAGAATATAGACTCCAACGGACTACTTTCATCTGGCGCGGGCGCTTTCCAGGCCTACAGCCTGAGCGATGCTCAGGTCATCGCGCTGAGCAATCAAGCCTGTCAGGATATGGACAGCAAAGCGACCATTGCCCCGGCTGGCAGCGAATATGCGACACGTCTCGGTAAAATCGCCGCAGCGCTTGGCGATAACATCAACGGCCAGCCAGTGAATTACAAAGTCTACGTGGCGAAAGACGTCAACGCCTTTGCGATGGCGAATGGCTGCATCCGTGTTTACAGCGGCCTGATGGATATGATGACCGATAACGAAGTTGAGGCGGTCATTGGTCACGAAATGGGTCACGTTGCGCTGGGTCACGTGAAGAAAGGCATGCAGGTTGCGTTGGGGACCAACGCCGTGCGTGCAGCAGCAGCTTCCGCTGGCGGCATTGTCGGCAGCCTGTCGCAGTCGCAATTGGGCGATCTTGGCGAAAAACTGGTGAACTCACAGTTCTCCCAGCGCCAAGAATCCGAAGCGGATGATTACTCATATGATTTGTTGCGCAAACGCGGGATCAATCCGGCAGGCTTAGCCACCAGCTTCGAGAAACTGGCGAAACTGGAAGCCGGTCGTCAAAGCTCAATGTTTGACGATCACCCGGCATCTGCCGAACGCGCCCAGCATATTCGCGATCGCATGAGCGCGGACGGGATTAAATAGTTTTAGCCCTATTCCACGATGATATCGGACGTTATTGGCGAAGCCAGTTTGGACACGGACAGCGTACAGCCACCGGAGCGTACACGTAGTACGTGAGGATGGCGAGCACTGCCCGGGTTCAAAATGGCGAGCAAAATAGTCCGATACCGGTTACTCGCCTTTTTTCGCCGCCTGGATGTAAAGCATTTCCAGAGCCAGCGTAGCCGCCGCCAGCGCGGTGATTTCGGACTGATCGTAGGCAGGAGCCACTTCAACGACGTCCATCCCGACGATGTTCAGATCCTTCAGGCCACGCACCAGTTTGATCGCACGATCCGATGTCAGACCGCCGATCACCGGCGTACCGGTACCCGGAGCAAATGCCGGGTCCAGGCAGTCGATATCAAAGGTCAGATACACAGGCATATCACCGACAATCTGCTTAACCTGCGCAATGATGTCGTCAACGCCGCGATCGTTCACCTGGCAGGCATCCAACACGGTAAAGCCGTTGTCTTTGTCGAACTCGGTACGAATACCGATCTGCACGGAGTGGTTCGGATCGATCAGACCTTCTTTCGGTGCGGTATAGAACATGGTGCCGTGATCGAATTCGCAGCCGTTGGCGTAGGTATCGGTATGGGCATCAAAATGCACCAGCGCCATTTTACCAAAGTGCTTAGCGTGCGCGCGCAGTAGCGGCAGCGTGACGAAGTGGTCGCCACCGAAGGAGAGCATGCGCTTGCCAGCAGAAAGCAGCTTTTCAGCATGCGCCTGCAGTTTTTCGCTCATTTCACGGGCATCGCCAAATGCATAAACCAGATCGCCGCAGTCCACAACGTTCAGGCGTTCACGCATGTCGAAGTTCCACGGGAAACGGTTATGCTCCCAAGCCAGGTTGGTAGACACTTGACGGATCGCTGCCGGGCCATGGCGGCCACCCGCGCGGCCGGACGTTGCCATATCAAAAGGTACGCCGGTAATCACCCAATCGGCGTCGCTGTCGTATGGCATGAAATTCATTGGCAGACGCAAAAAACCAAAGGCGTTAGAAACCAGGGAGTTGTCGTATTGATGACCTAAGGTGCTCATGTACTGACCTCTTATAAAATCGGTGAAAAAAAATCCCCTCCGCGTCGTTAAGCCCGACGAGGAAGGGATTGATTTACGTGACTACTTCTATGGGCGAATTATCGCCGTTAATTTGTCCGGGTTCAAGCAACCCCGCACAACCTTACTCGTCTTCGAGATAGGTATAGCCGTACAGTCCCGCTTCAAACTCTTCGAGGAACTGCTGCTGCAGCGCATCGTCAAGATCGGTTTGCTTAACCTGATCACGGAAGTGGGTCAGCAACGTTTTCGGATCCAACTGCACGTATTGCAGCATGTCCGCAACGGTATCCCCTTCGTCTGACAGCTCAACTTCTACGCTGCCGTCCGGGAAGACAAACACGTCGACCGCTTCGGTATCGCCGAACAGGTTATGCATGTTACCAAGGATTTCCTGGTATGCGCCGACCATAAAGAAGCCCAGCATTGGCGGATTCTCAGGATCGTATTCCGGCATCGGCATGGTGGTGGCAATACCATCCCCGTCAACGTAATGGTCAATAGCACCGTCAGAGTCACAGGTAATATCCAGCAGCACCGCGCGGCGCTCAGGAGCCTGGTTCAGCCCTTCCAACGGCATTACCGGGAACAGCTGATCGATCCCCCACGCATCTGGCATCGACTGGAACAACGAGAAGTTGACGTAAATCTTATCCGCCATACGCTCCTGCAGTTCGTCGATTATCGGACGGTGCGCGCGATTGCTCGGGTCGAGCTGTTTCTGCACTTCATGACACATGTTCAGATAGAGTTGCTCCGCCCACGCACGTTCCTGCAGGCTGAAGGTTCCGGATGAATAGCCAATGTGAACATCATGCAGATCCATCTGGCTGTCGTGCAGCCATTCACGCAGCGAACGGCGGGTTCCCGGCTCGTGCATCTCCTGCCAGGTTTCCCACATGTTTTGCAGGGCTCGCGGCGCATCTTCAGCCGGAGGCGTTGCTTCTGTGTGTTCGCTACGCTCAACGCCAATGATGTTAGATACCAGCACGGTATGATGCGCGGTAACGGCACGACCCGATTCGGTGATCACCGTCGGATGCGGCAGGCCGTGTTCTTCACAGGCATCGCCAATCGCCCAGATAATATTGTTGGCGTATTCATTCAGACCGTAGTTGACCGAACAGTCAGATTGCGAACGCGTCCCTTCGTAGTCCACGCCCAGTCCACCGCCCACGTCGAAACACTGGATGTTCACGCCCAACTTATGCAGCTCAACGTAAAAACGCGCAGATTCACGCACACCGGTAGCAATATCGCGAATGTTCGCCATCTGCGAACCGAGGTGGAAGTGCAACAGTTGGATACTGTCCAGACGACCGCGTTCGCGTAGAATTTCTACCAGCTGCAGCACCTGATTCGCCGCCAGGCCGAATTTAGATTTTTCACCGCCGGAGGACTGCCATTTGCCGGAACCTTGCGATGCCAGACGCGCACGCACGCCCAGACGCGGGATCACATTCAGACGTTCGGCTTCATCCAGCACGATTGCGATTTCAGACATCTTCTCGATGACCAGATAGACCTTGTGGCCCATCTTCTCGCCAATCAGCGCCAGGCGAATGTATTCACGGTCTTTGTAACCGTTACAGACAATCACGCTGCGAGTCATACCCGCATGGGCCAGAACCGCCATCAGTTCCGCCTTAGAACCCGCTTCCAGTCCCAGCGGTTCACCAGAATGGATCAGTGATTCAATCACGCGACGATGCTGGTTGACCTTGATCGGGTAAACGAGGAAATAATCACCCTTGTAGCCGTAAGATTCACGGGCGCGCTTAAACGCGGCGTTAATCGAGCGCAGACGGTGTTGCAGGATCTGCGGGAAGCAGAACAGCGCAGGCAGACGTTGCCCCTGCGCTTCACGGGCTTTCACCAGCTCGGCAAGATCAACGCGTGCTTCCGGGACGTCAGGGTCCGGACACACGCTGATGTGGCCGAGTTCGTTGACGTCGTAGTAGTTATTACCCCACCAGGCAATATTGTATGTACGCAGCATCTTGCTGGCTTCCTGGGAACTCATTGCAACCTCCTGCATGGAGCGTAGTACACCCTGTCCGCCTGCTGACGAAGGCGAACCCATAGAAATGTCGTCAGACATAGCGAACCTCAGATTTTATTAACAAGTGTAAAACAGTTGACTACTATCGCAATCCGAAGAGGCGATAACAACCCATAAACAGGCAGATTTTCCAGCAGATAGTGCTGACACTCCGACTGTGCGACCGGTTTCTTTTTCATATCATTGTAAACACGTAACCGAACTTAATGCTGACGGTTCGGCGAAACCACGAGAAAACTCTTGTTTACCAAGAGCGCCCTTGTTCAGTCCTTAATTGCCGTTACCGGCCCTGGAGTCCTGAGAAGCGCCGAGATGGGTATAACATCGGCAGGTATGCAAGATGCAGATTGCGGGGGACATATGTACACCAGAACGGTGTGGCAGATTCAGCAGAATACAACGGTTCATTATCTCGTATCACCTCCACGGTCGCTCCACACGGAACGAACCCACAAGCCAAAGCTAAAGTGTTAACCCGGCTGGAAGTGGCGACACGATGAAAACGTCGTGTGCTTTTTGTATGAGCCGCGCGCCGCGTTTTATACCGATAAGACTGTCAAAAAGCAAAAGATAAATGCGCACATTGCCAGCACCGTCAGGAAAAATTTCCAGTTACATTTGCAGTGCAATGCGACCTCAATCAAAAAAAGCTGGAAATCAGGCGGAGAACTGTCCTAAAATAGCCATCCAGATGTTAATCCATCTATACCGATTAACACTCAGACTGCCAGTGTTCGAAATCTGCAGACTCATGGTAGAATCTTCTACACATGGCTATTCCACTCGACAGTTTGAGCTAACCAAATTCTCCTTAGGTGAAATTAAATATGGCAAAACACCTTTTTACGTCCGAGTCCGTATCAGAAGGGCATCCTGACAAAATCGCTGACCAAATCTCTGATGCCGTGCTGGATGCAATCCTCGAACAGGATCCGAAAGCACGCGTCGCCTGCGAAACCTATGTCAAAACCGGTATGGTTTTAGTTGGCGGTGAAATCACCACCAGCGCATGGGTCGATATCGAAGAGATCACGCGTAATACGGTTCGCGAAATTGGCTATGTGCATTCCGACATGGGCTTTGATGCCAACTCTTGTGCGGTACTGAGCGCGATTGGTAAACAGTCCCCGGATATCAACCAGGGCGTTGACCGTGCCGACCCACTGGAACAAGGCGCAGGCGACCAGGGTCTGATGTTTGGTTATGCTACCAACGAAACCGACGTGCTGATGCCGGCACCGATTACCTATGCTCACCGTCTGGTGCAGCGTCAGGCTGAAGTGCGCAAAAACGGCACCTTGTCCTGGCTGCGCCCGGATGCGAAAAGCCAGGTCACCTTCCAGTATGACGATGGCAAAATTGTCGGTATTGATGCAGTTGTTCTGTCTACTCAGCACTCTCAAGATATCGACCAGAAATCACTGCAAGAAGCGGTGATGGAAGAGATCATCAAGCCGGTACTGCCGACTGAGTGGCTGACCGCATCGACCAAGTTCTTCATCAACCCGACTGGTCGTTTCGTTATCGGTGGCCCAATGGGTGACTGCGGTCTGACCGGTCGTAAGATCATCGTGGATACCTACGGCGGCATGGCTCGTCATGGTGGCGGCGCATTCTCGGGTAAAGATCCGTCTAAAGTTGACCGTTCTGCTGCCTACGCAGCCCGCTATGTCGCGAAAAACATCGTTGCCGCAGGTCTGGCTGACCGTTGTGAGATTCAGGTGTCCTACGCTATCGGTGTGGCTGAACCGACCTCTATCATGGTTGAAACGTTTGGTACTGAAAAAGTGCCTTCTGAGCAATTGACCCTGCTGGTACGCGAGTTCTTCGATCTGCGTCCGTACGGCCTGATCCAGATGCTGGATCTGCTGCACCCGATCTACAAAGAAACCGCAGCCTACGGCCACTTTGGTCGCGAACATTTCCCATGGGAAAAAACCGACAAAGCGCAACTGCTGCGTGATGCTGCCGGTCTGAAGTAATGACTGAAGACTGACCGCTTACCAAGACCAGCCTGAAGGCTGGTCTTTTTTTTGCCTGCACCTTCCCCTCTCTTCTGTTTCTCTCTGACCACCAATACAAATGAAAGCGATTACATTCAACCGTTATCTTTCAGCACTGGTTTTACATCCCTTTGTTTCTGCATTTTCATTGATGTTACATTATTTTTCAGCATTGTCTTAATTCCAGGCAATCACTCACCCTTTATTTTTATTAAACTACTTATATTTCAATCTATTAATACATAACCCACCTAAATAGCCGTGTAAACGATTACACTAATGTGATGTGATTCGCATTTTTTTACTCCGTACTCACCTACCCTTAACATCAACAAAATAAGTTACCCAACCGGAGGGCATCATGCCTGGTAATAAAAAACAGGGGCGTTCCAACAAAGCCATGACATTTTTTGTCTGCTTTCTGGCAGCCCTCGCAGGATTACTTTTTGGCTTGGATATCGGTGTTATTGCCGGTGCGTTACCGTTCATCACCGATGAGTTTCAAATTACCCCGCACACTCAGGAATGGGTGGTCAGCTCCATGATGTTTGGCGCAGCCGTTGGTGCTGTCGGCAGCGGTTGGCTCTCCTTCAAACTGGGCCGTAAAAAAAGCCTGATGATCGGCGCGATCCTGTTTGTCGCCGGTTCACTGTTCTCCGCCGCCGCGCCTAACGTGGAAGTGCTGCTGCTCTCCCGTGTCCTGCTGGGTCTGGCTGTGGGTGTTGCTTCCTACACCGCGCCGCTGTATCTGTCTGAAATCGCGCCGGAGAAAATTCGTGGCAGCATGATCTCCATGTATCAGTTGATGATCACCATCGGGATCCTCGGTGCCTACCTGTCCGATACCGCCTTTAGCTATAGCGGTGCATGGCGCTGGATGTTGGGCGTGATCATCATTCCTGCCCTGCTGCTGCTGGTTGGCGTGTTCTTCCTGCCGGACAGTCCGCGCTGGTTCGCCGCTAAACGTCGCTTCGTGGATGCTGAACGCGTGCTGTTGCGTCTGCGCGATACCAGTGCAGAAGCCAAACGCGAGCTGGATGAAATTCGTGAAAGCCTGCAGGTAAAACAAAGCGGCTGGGCGCTGTTTAAAGAAAACAGCAACTTCCGCCGCGCGGTATTCCTTGGCGTGCTGTTACAGGTGATGCAGCAGTTCACCGGGATGAACGTCATCATGTACTACGCGCCAAAAATCTTTGAACTGGCGGGCTATACCAATACCACTGAGCAGATGTGGGGCACCGTTATCGTTGGCCTGACCAACGTGCTGGCCACCTTTATCGCCATTGGCCTGGTTGACCGCTGGGGCCGTAAGCCTACGCTGATCCTCGGCTTTATCGTGATGGCTGTGGGTATGGGTGTGCTGGGCACAATGATGCACATTGGTATCCACTCTGCTGCCGCCCAGTACTTTGCCGTACTGATGCTGCTGATGTTTATCGTTGGCTTCGCAATGAGTGCCGGTCCGCTGATTTGGGTACTGTGTTCTGAAATCCAGCCGTTGAAAGGCCGCGATTTCGGTATCACTTGCTCTACCGCCACCAACTGGATAGCCAACATGATCGTCGGCGCAACCTTCCTGACGATGCTCAACTCGCTGGGCAGCGCCAACACCTTCTGGGTCTACGGCGGTCTGAACGTCCTGTTCATCTTCCTGACCTTGTGGCTGATTCCGGAAACCAAAAATGTCTCTCTGGAACACATTGAACGTAACCTGATGAAAGGTCGTAAACTGCGCGAAATTGGCGCACACGACTAATCACCTGCAGCTTCCTCCCCTGGCGGGAGGAAGCCTTCCTCTTGCAGTCCTTTTCCTGTCGCACTATCCTCTGGCGTTATGAAAATCTCCCGTCTTCCCATCGCCACGCAGCAAGCCGTTATGCGCAGCCTGCGGGAAAAACTCGCTCAGGCCAATCTCAGGCTCGAACGCAATTACCCTGAACCAAAGCTGGTGTACCAACAGCGCGGTACTGCTGCGGGTACCGCGTGGCTACAAAGTTACGAAATTCGCCTTAACCCGGTACTGCTGCTGGAGAACGTCGAGGCGTTTGTTAACGAGGTTGTGCCGCATGAGCTAGCGCACTTGCTGGTATGGAAACACTTTGGTCGCGTACCGCCGCACGGTAAAGAGTGGAAATGGATGATGGAGAGCGTGCTGGGCGTTCCGGCCCGACGCACGCATCAGTTCGAACTGCAATCCGTGCAGCGCAATACCTTTACCTACCGCTGCAAGTGCCAGGAACACCAGTTGACCGTTCGCCGTCATAACCGCATTGTGCGCGGCGAAGCAACCTACCGCTGCGTCCACTGCGGTGAACCACTGGTTGCCGAATAATATTCCTAATTATCAGGAACTTTTCTGATCTAGCTGATTGCATACAAGAACAACTTTCGCTACGTTGCGGGCTCGTTTTGACACGGAGCTCGTGATGTACCGTAATCTTTCTTTTGCAGCGGCCATATTAGCCGCTGCGTTTTCAGGCCCGGTTTTCGCCGAAGGCATCAACAGTTTTTCTCAGGCAAAAGCAGCGGGCGTCAAAGTTAACGCTGATGCGCCAGGCGATTTTTACTGCGGCTGTAAAATTAACTGGCAAGGCAAAAAAGGGGTCGTTGACCTCGAATCCTGCGGCTATAAAGTGCGAAAAAACGAAAACCGCGCCAGTCGAATTGAGTGGGAACACGTCGTGCCAGCCTGGCAATTTGGTCATCAGCGCCAGTGCTGGCAGGATGGTGGACGCAAAAACTGCGCCAAAGATCCAGTCTATCGCAAGATGGAAAGTGATATGCATAACCTGCAACCGGCAGTGGGTGAAGTGAATGGCGATCGTGCAAACTTCATGTACAGCCAGTGGAACGGTGGCGAGGGTCAATACGGACAGTGCGACATGAAGGTCGATTTCAAAGAGAAAGTTGCCGAGCCGCCAGCCCGCGCCCGAGGAGCCATTGCGCGTACCTATTTTTACATGCGCGACCAGTACGACCTGACACTCTCCCGCCAACAAACCCAGCTTTTCAATGTCTGGAATAAGCAATATCCGGTGACCGACTGGGAGTGCGAGCGCGACGAACGCATTGCGAAGGTACAGGGGAACCATAACCCATACGTGCAACGCGCTTGCCAGGCGCAAAAGAGCTAACCTACACTAGCGTCAATATTTTTAACCCATGCCCTGCCGTTTTGTCGGTCAGGGCCATGACGCGGATGGTTAACTATGCGCATTCCTCGCATTTATCACCCTGAACCACTCTCCTCCGGCAGCCAAATTTCACTGTGTGAAGATGCCGCCAACCATATCGGCCGCGTGCTGCGTATGGGGCCAGGCCAGGCGCTACAGTTGTTTGACGGCAGCAACCAGGTATTTGACGCCGAAATCACTCACGCCAGTAAGAAAAGCGTGGATGTGAAGGTAATTAACGCTGAACTCGACGACCGTGAATCGCCGTTGCATATCCACCTGGGCCAGGTGATGTCGCGCGGCGAAAAAATGGAATTTACTATCCAGAAATCGATCGAACTGGGTGTAAGCCTCATTACGCCACTTTTTTCTGAGCGCTGCGGCGTTAAACTGGACAGTGAACGTCTGAACAAGAAGCTCCAGCAGTGGCAGAAAATTGCTATTGCCGCCTGCGAACAGTGCGGTCGTAACCGGGTGCCTGAAATTCGCCCGGCAATGGATTTGGAAGCGTGGTGTGCCGAACAGGACGAGGGGTTAAAACTAAACCTTCATCCACGCGCCAACGCCAGTATTAATACGCTGCCGCTACCGGTGGAGCGCATCCGATTGCTGATTGGCCCAGAAGGTGGGCTGTCGGCAGATGAAATTGCCATGACCGCACGTTATCAGTTTACTGATATTCTGCTAGGACCTCGCGTTCTGCGTACTGAGACAACTGCTCTCACCGCCATTACCGCGCTACAGGTGCGTTTTGGCGATCTGGGCTAAGACCGCCCTTTTAGGCGAATTGTCGCAGCTAGTTTGAACACGGACAGCGCACAGCAACCGGAGCGTACACACAGTACGTGAGGATTGCGAGCACTGCCCAGGTTTAAACTGGCAAGAAAAATAGCCTAAGAGGTTGGGCTTTTAACGGAGAAGAACAATGATCAAGCTCGGCATCGTGATGGACCCCATCGCAAGCATCAACATCAAGAAAGATTCCAGCTTCGCTATGCTGCTGGAAGCACAACGTCGTGGTTACGAACTTCATTATATGGAGATGGCCGATCTTTATCTGATCAATGGTGAAGCCCGCGCCCACACGCGTACCCTGAGCGTAGAGCAGAACTACGATAAATGGTATGAGTTCAACAGCGAGCAGGATCTCCCGCTGGCTGACCTGGACGTCATTCTGATGCGTAAGGATCCGCCGTTTGATACCGAGTTTATTTACGCCACCTATATTCTGGAGCGTGCAGAAGAGCAAGGGACGCTGATCGTCAACAAACCGCAAAGCCTGCGCGATTGCAACGAAAAGCTGTTTACCGCCTGGTTCGCCGACCTGACACCAGAAACGTTGGTCACCCGTAACAAAGCGCAGCTGAAAGCCTTCTGGCAAAAACACAGCGATATCATTCTCAAGCCGCTGGACGGCATGGGCGGGGCGTCTATCTTCCGCGTGAAAGAAGGCGATCCGAACCTCGGCGTCATTGCCGAAACGCTGACCGAGCACGGTACTCGCTACTGTATGGCACAGAACTATCTGCCAGCGATTAAAGACGGCGACAAACGCGTGCTGGTGGTCGATGGCGAACCCGTTCCGTACTGCCTGGCGCGTATTCCGCAGGGCGGCGAAACCCGTGGGAACCTGGCCGCCGGTGGTCGTGGCGAACCGCGCCCATTAACCGACAGTGACTGGGAAATTGCACGTCGCATTGGGCCAACGCTGAAAGCGAAAGGTTTGATTTTTGTCGGTCTGGACATCATTGGCGATCGCCTGACGGAAATTAACGTCACCAGCCCAACCTGTATTCGCGAAATTGAAGCGGAGTTCCCGGTATCCATTACCGGCATGCTGATGGATGCCATTGAAGCCCGTTTGCAAAAATAAAAGAACTCGCCGGTAGAAGGGACCCTACCAATACTAATAGTGACAGCGCTCCTGTTTGTACGCATACTGGGCGCTGTTGCTTTTTTGAACCAGGAAACAGAACCTCTGACAATGAATTTACAGCATCACTTTCTTATTGCCATGCCTGCTCTCCAGGATCCAATTTTCCGCCGTTCCGTGGTGTACATCTGCGAACATAATGAAAACGGCGCAATGGGGATTATCGTCAATAAACCCCTCGAAAACTTACAGATTGAAGGGATTCTGGAAAAGCTGAAGATCACCCCTGAGGCGCGCGATCCGGCGATCCGTCTGGATAAACCCGTAATGCTCGGCGGCCCGCTGGCTGAAGACCGTGGGTTTATTCTCCATACCCCGCCTTCACGCTTTGCATCCAGTATTCGCATTTCGGACAACACCATTATCACGACATCCCGAGATGTGCTGGAAACCTTGGGTACTCAGGAACAACCTTCTGAAGTATTGGTCGCCCTGGGATATTCATCATGGGAAAAAGGCCAACTGGAGCAAGAGTTGCTGGATAACGCCTGGCTCACCGCTCCCGCCGATCTCAACGTTCTGTTTAAAACGCCGATCGCCGACCGCTGGCGCGACGCGGCCAAACTTATCGGGATAGATATCCTGACCATGCCTGGCGTGGCGGGACACGCATAATGAGCGAAACATTACTCTCCTTTGATTTTGGTACCAAAAGTATTGGCGTGGCGATTGGTCAGCGCATTACCGGCACAGCCAGACCGCTGCCCGCCATCAAAGCTCAGGACGGTACGCCGGACTGGAACGTGATTGAACGCCTGCTGAAAGAGTGGCAACCGGATGAAATCATTGTTGGCCTGCCGCTTAATATGGATGGCACCGAGCAGCCGCTGACCGCACGCGCACGCAAGTTTGCCAACCGCATTCACGGCCGTTTTGGCGTCACAGTGACACTGCACGATGAACGTCTGAGCACCGTCGAAGCACGTTCCGGCTTGTTTGAGCAAGGCGGATACCGCGCGCTGAATAAAGGCAAAGTAGACTCCGCGTCTGCCGTTATTATCCTTGAAAGCTATTTCGAGCAGGGCTACTAAAGCCGCCCCAGCGCCTGCCGCTGCTGTTGGCTCTGTGCAAACGTCTGCATGCCCACCTGTTGCCCGGTTTGTATCACACCGGGTAACTGGTGAGTTTTCCCTTCACGGATCAGATTGCCGACGGCAGGTATGTTGACGAGCATTTCGAATAACGCCACGCGCCCTCCCTGCTTATCTTCCTCCAGCTTTTGCGCAAGCACCGCCCGCAAGCTACCCGCCAGTTGATTACGCACCGGATCTTTTTCCTGCGCGGGAAACGTATCCACTAGCCGCTCCACCGCCTGCGCCGCACCGCGTGTATGCAACGTTGCCAGCACCAAATGCCCGGTTTCCGCTGCGGTGAGCGCCAGACGAATGGTCTCGCCATCGCGCAGCTCCCCCAGCAAAATCACATCCGGATCTTCACGTAATGCGGCTCGAAGACCGGCAGCAAAAGAGGTGCAGTGCACACCAATCTCACGCTGTTGGATCAAACAACGCTGACTGGTATAGCGGTATTCAATCGGGTCTTCCAGAGTCAGAATATGTCCTTCAACGTGTTGATTAAGATAGTCCACCATCGCCGCCAGCGTCGTCGACTTACCGCTGCCCGTTGCCCCTGTCACCAGAATCAATCCGTTTTCACTGTGCAGCAGTTCTGGCAAAACAGCGGGCGTCTGGAGCTCATCTAACTGCGGGCAAGCAACTGGCAACAGTCGCAGCGCCAGCGAAGTTCCCTGCTGATGGGCAAATGCGCTAGCCCGCAAACGCCGGGAATCTGCCAACGCGATGGCAAAATCAACCTGGCCATTTTCCCGCCACTGTACCTGTTGTTGCTCACTGAGCCAGCTCAATAGCAGCGCATCCACGTCAGGCGCGGTAAACGGTGCGGTTTCCATCCTTCCACATATGCGCCAGCGCGCAGGCCATGCATTGCACAGGTGTAGATCCGACACGTTATGCTTTACACTAAGGGCCACTATTTCTTCCATATTCATATGAACATCCTCGGAAAATGAACGATATCGCGCATAACCTGGCACATGTCCGGGACAAAATCTCAGCCGCCGCGACGCGTTGCGGGCGGTCTTCAGAAGAAGTTACGTTACTTGCAGTGAGCAAAACCAAACCTGCGAGCGCCATCGAAGAAGCCATTGCTGCCGGACAGAAAGCCTTTGGTGAAAACTATGTTCAAGAAGGTGTGGACAAGATCCGCTACTTCAAAGAAAACGATGCTACCGGTCTGCAGTGGCACTTTATCGGCCCGCTGCAGTCCAACAAAAGTCGTCTAGTCGCTGAACATTTTGACTGGTGTCATACGATAGACCGTCTGCGCATCGCCGTCCGTTTAAGTGAACAGCGCCCGGCAGATTTACCGCCGCTGAATGTGCTTATCCAGATTAATATCAGCGATGAGAACAGCAAGTCAGGTATTCCTCTGGCGGAGCTTGATGCACTGGCCGCTGAAATCGCCGCACTACCGCGCATTACCCTGCGTGGGCTGATGGCGATTCCGGCGCCAGAGTCAGATTATGTAAGGCAGTTTGAAGTTGCACAGCAAATGGCTGTAGCATTTGCCGGGTTGAAAACACGCTACCCAAGTATCGACACGCTCTCACTGGGGATGTCTGATGATATGGATGCCGCCATCGCGGCGGGTAGCACGATGGTGCGCATCGGCACTGCCATTTTTGGTGCTCGTGATTACACTAAAAAATAAGGAAAACTAAGGAACACCATGAATACGTTGACCTTCCTGCTCTCAACGGTAATTGAGCTGTATACCATGGCGCTGCTGCTGCGCGTGTGGATGCAATGGTCTCGCTGCGATTTCTACAACCCGTTCTCGCAGTTTATTGTGAAAATCACTCAGCCTATTATTGGGCCGTTACGCCGTATTATTCCCCCGATGGGGCCAATTGACAGCGCATCAGCATTAGTCGCGCTCGTTCTAAGCTTTATCAAGGCCATTGTGCTGTTCAAAGTGGTCACGTTCCAGCCCATTATCTGGATCGCTGCCGTACTGATTGTCCTGAAGACTATCGGGCTGCTGATTTTCTGGGTACTGCTGGTAATGGCGATTATGAGCTGGGTCAGCCAGGGCCGTAGCCCTGTGGAATACGTGCTGATTCAACTGGCGGACCCGCTGCTGCGTCCTATTCGTCGTATCCTTCCGGGAATGGGTGGGATCGATTTCTCTCCGATGATCCTGGTTCTGCTGCTCTATGTCATCAACATGGGGATCGCAGAAGTTTTACAAGCGACAGGCAACATGCTGCTGCCGGGGCTGTGGATGGCGCTATGAGTGCCGTAACACCCTGCGATGACGGTCTGGTTTTACGGCTCTACATTCAGCCTAAAGCCAGCCGTGACAGTATTGTGGGTTTACATGGCGACGAAGTAAAAGTCGCCATTACCGCCCCGCCGGTCGATGGGCAAGCCAACAGCCATCTGGTGAAATTTCTCGGCAAACAGTTCCGCGTAGCGAAAAGCCAGGTCGTCATTGAGAAGGGAGAGCTTGGCCGCCATAAACAGGTTAAAATTATTCATCCGCAACAGATCCCGCCAGAAATTGCGGCGCTAACTGATTAGGTATCCCATGCAAAAAGTTGTCCTCGCAACCGGTAATGCCGGTAAAGTGCGTGAACTCGCCTCTCTCCTGAGCGATTTCGGGCTTGATGTCGTTGCCCAAACGGATCTGGGCGTTGATTCCGCAGAAGAAACCGGTCTGACGTTTATTGAGAACGCCATTCTGAAGGCCCGTCATGCCGCACAAATCACCGGCCTGCCAGCCATTGCCGATGATTCCGGCCTGGCGGTTAACGCCCTCGGCGGCGCACCGGGGATTTATTCTGCCCGCTATTCTGGTGAAGATGCGACTGACAGACAGAATCTGGAAAAACTGCTGCACACTCTGCAGGATATCCCAGACGAGAAACGTCAGGCGCAGTTCCACTGTGTACTCGTCTATATGCGCCACGCCGACGATCCAACGCCTGTTGTTTGCCACGGAAGCTGGCCGGGCATCATTACCCGTGAGCCTGCCGGAAACGGCGGTTTTGGCTACGACCCCATCTTCTTTGTGCCGTCTGAGGGTAAAACTGCAGCCGAACTGACTCGCGAAGAGAAGAGTGCCATCTCACACCGTGGACAGGCGCTGAAGCTGCTGCTGGATGCGCTGCGTAATGGTTAAGCTGCCACCGCTGAGTCTTTATATTCACATCCCGTGGTGCGTGCAGAAATGCCCCTACTGCGATTTCAACTCGCATGCGTTAAAGGGCGAAGTTCCCCATGATGATTACGTTGGGCATCTGCTGAGCGATCTGGATGCCGACGTTGCCTACGCGCAGGGCCGTGAGATAAAGACCATTTTTATTGGTGGCGGTACGCCGAGCCTGCTTTCCGGGCCGGCAATGCAAACGCTGCTGGATGGCGTGCGGGCACGTCTGAATCTGGCGGCAGATGCTGAAATCACGATGGAAGCCAATCCTGGAACAGTAGAAGCCGATCGCTTTGTTGATTATCAACGCGCCGGGGTAAACCGGATCTCTATTGGAGTACAGAGTTTTAGCGCCACTAAGCTTGAGCGTCTGGGACGTATTCACGGACCAGAAGAAGCTAAACGCGCGGCACATCTGGCGAACGGTCTGGGGCTACGCAGCTTTAACCTCGATCTGATGCACGGCTTGCCCGATCAAACGCTGGAAGAAGCGCTGGGCGATTTACAGCAGGCCATTGCGCTTAATCCGCCGCACCTCTCCTGGTACCAGCTCACCATCGAGCCCAATACCCTGTTTGGCTCCCGGCCACCGGTGTTACCAGACGATGACGCGCTGTGGGATATTTTTGAGCAAGGCCACCGGTTGCTGACCGCCGCCGGGTATCAACAGTACGAAACCTCAGCCTATGCTAAGCCGGGCTATCAGTGTCAACACAACCTGAATTACTGGCGTTTTGGCGACTACCTTGGCATTGGCTGCGGCGCGCACGGCAAAGTCACCTTCCCGGACGGACGCATCCTGCGCACAACCAAAACGCGGCATCCGCGCGGTTACATGCAGGGGCGCTATCTGGAAAGCCAGCGCGATGTGGCACAGGCCGATAAACCGTTCGAGTTCTTTATGAACCGCTTTCGGTTGCTTGAGGCTGCACCGCGTGCGGAATTCACGCACTACACCGGGCTTGCTGAAGAGGTGATTCGTAAAGAGATTGATGAGGCTATCGCACAGGGGTACCTGACGGAGTGCGAGGAGTACTGGCAAATTACCCAGCACGGTAAGTTGTTTTTAAACTCACTACTGGAATTGTTCCTGGCGGAGTAATGACATCCATGTGCTGACAGGCACATGGATGTCGAGCCCAGTAGCGCTACTGGGCTACGGGTTTATTTAATAATGCCTTTCAGCAATCTGTTTTTCTATTTGCTCCATCTGGCTATGAGCTTTTTCTTGTACAACTTTTTTATCATGAAAACTGGCCTCTATCTTAGCCAGCTTCGGGTAAAAATTGCTGTCAGTAATCACGAGGTATTTATCTTTATTTTCCGTTTTTGGCAGTGGATAACCTATATCTTTTGCCGCTGTCTGCAGGGAAAAAAACTCCGTCCTCCATCCTGAAACGGGCGTGCCAACGGATGTCACCATAGCCGAAAACTTAACCAGACGTCCTTTAACCCAGTTTTTTCCATAAAGTTATAATCGCCCGCCATCCCTGCTATGTTATAGAGATCTTCCGTAGCGGACATATCGCCCTCTGCAGACTAGGTTGCCCGATTGCCCTCAGCACTAATCAATTTTAACGAGATATTATCCAGTCGCATCAGACCGTTGAAGTCTGCATAAAACTGGTCTTTAAGAATATTGTCTGTTGGCGGGGTTATATCGTCAGCCTGGCAGTACGTTGAGGCTGGCGTCAGCAATGCAATTCCAGCAATCCATTGTTGTTTCATTCGTGGGCTTCCACCCAATATAATCACAATGGTTATTATGATAAATGATACTATTTTGCGGAATTAACTGATGTATATAAAGAATGAACCCCGGCCAAATGACCGGGGTAATTTGATTAATACTGATTAAACATTTCCTGGATCTGTTTAGGATCTTTGGTCTGCGTCAGCGCCAGTTGCAGCAGCACGCGGGCTTTTTGCGGGTTCAGCGAGCCAGAAGCCACAAATCCGTACTTCGCATCATCAACTTCTGCATCTTGCGTGGTAGCACCGGTCGGTACGCGAGAAGAACGCACGACAACGGTTCCTTTATGCGCGGCAGTTGCCAGCGTATCGAAAATGGTTTTATACAGGTTACCGTTACCCACACCGGCGCTCACAATCCCGGCGTAACCGGCATCGACCAGCGCTTTTGCCGGCAGATCGGAGGCGTTAGCGTAGTTGTAAACAATTCCGACTTTCGGCAGTTCAGTCAGCTTAGATACATCGAACGGTGTAGAGGTCGTGTGCTTACGCGCAGGAGTACGCTGGTAGTCGATTTTGCCGTTATGGATATAGCCCAGCGGGCCATAGTTCACTGCTTTGAAGGTAGCAACGTCAGTGGTGTTGGTTTTAGTCACGTCACGACCATCCAGTACGGTGTCGTTCATCACCACCAGTACGCCGCGGTTGGCAGAGGCTTTATCAGCCGCCGTCACCACTGCGTTATACAAGTTGAACGGGCCATCGGCGCTCATGCCTGTAGACGGACGCATTGCGCCCACCAGTACCACCGGCTTATTGCACTTGACGGTCAGATCGAGGAAATACGCGGTTTCCTCCATGGTATCCGTACCATGAGTCACCACGAAGCCGTCGGTTTTATCACACTCGGTATTGATCTTCTTCGCCAGCGTTAACCAGACGTCGTCGTTCATGTCCTGAGAGCCGATATTCACCACCTGCTCGCCTTTAACGACGGCAATATCTTTCAGTTGCGGCACTGCATCGACCAGATTTTCTACGCCAACCTTACCAGCCGTGTAGTTAGATTTTGTTGCGGAATCACCACCACCAGCAATCGTCCCGCCAGTAGCCAGAATGGTGATATTAGGTAAGGCGAGTGCCGCGCCGCTGAATCCCATAACCAGTGCAGCCAGTGCCGTTTTCCTGAAAAACTCCATGTTATCTCTCCAGTTACTTGAATTTGCTGCATTATGTCTATCTCGTAGATGAATAATGTGACGCAATCCAATTAACCAGATTTATATTTCCATGAAATTGTTATTCTTAGAGATGGATATCAAAAAGACAGAAAAGTACAAAATAAAACGGCACAGAATGTTTCTGTGCCGTTAAAAAGAGGTGAAGATTATTTCAGAGTGCTAACCAGCGTTTTACGATCGTTTTCCAGCGTCACCACACGGGCGCAAACGTCTTTGCCAAATTGCTGGAAGTCTTGTTCCTGATTCTTCCATTCGTTCTGAATCGAGGTTTGCAAACCACCAAGGCTACCGAGCACGCCCTGCAGCGGGTTACCGCCACCTTTGAGTACAGCTTTGGCGCCCATTTCGTTGATGCTGTCCTGTAGGATACCGCCCATCGCCTGATTCACCAGTTGCTGTCCGTCAGCACGTACCTGATCAATCGCCTTATAATGGAAGGTCAGACCGTCAGTACGATGCTCGATGATCCGGTTCATCTGCTCTTTCAATTGGGCATCAAGCTTGGTTAAACGCCCACGCATGTTACTGCTTTCACCGACTTCTTTGGCGATGATTTTATCCAGTGCTACGCGACCTTTCTCAACGCGCTCTCTGGCACCGTCATCAATCCACGGCAGGCTGCTACGCAACGCCGCCTGATAATCTTTTGCCTGCTCACGTTGTGCGGCATTCAGGTTGTACTGTTTACCGTTGAAGGTGACATCACCAGCCTGTGTAATAACCAGGTTGCCGTTTTCACCCTTCACTTGCACCGTTTGCGGACTCAAAATCACATCGTCACGCGGGGTGACGCTGCACTTATAATCAGCATGTGCGGCCATCGCCGTAAACGTCAGGAGTGCCGCCAGCAGCGTTTTGCGCATCATATCTATCCCTCAATACAAATCGGGCCGGCATTTGCCGGCCCTTCGCTACTTAGTCCCACCAAACATCGAAAAGTTCGCTGGTGCGCACTTCTTCAAGTTTGTGCTCTTCCAGCCACTTACGCACAATTGCCTGATGTTCTTCAGTACATTTGCCGATTTCCTGCAGGCAGATCAGACCTTCCCAGGCCAGATAGCCGCTGCCGTCAAAGGCCAGCTTGTTCGGTTCGATAACTTCATTGATAAAGTCATCAACGATTTGATCGACCTGCTCGCCGGTTGTACCTTCCGGGAAACGCCATGCAACCGAAAATCCTACTTCCTGGAATTCGTCGATGTGCATTTTTTTACGCAGACGACGGCTACGGTTCTTTGCCATTATTTCACCCTCTCGAACATTAAGTCCCATACGCCGTGGCCAAGACGATGACCACGTTGTTCAAATTTGGTTACCGGGCGCGATTCCGGGCGCGGTACATAATCGTTACTCTCTGACTGGTTTTTATACCCATCAATGGAGGACATCACTTCAAGCATGTGCTCCGCGTAGGCTTCCCAGTCTGTTGCCATGTGGAACACACCGCCCAGTTTCAGCTTGCTTAAGATATGCTCAGCAAACGGTACCTGAACGATACGGCGCTTATTATGACGTGCTTTATGCCATGGGTCAGGGAAAAACAGCTGAACCATAGATAAAGAATTGTCAGGAATCATTTTATGCAGCACTTCAACGGCGTCGTGACACATCACACGCAGGTTTTCGACACCCTCTTCATGGGCCGAAGCCAGGCACGCGCCAACACCCGGAGAGTGTACCTCAATGCCGAGGAAGTTCTGTTCCGGGCGCGCTTTAGCCATTGCCACCAGCGAAGCACCCATGCCAAAACCGATCTCAAGCGTCACCGGAGCGTCGCGGCCAAACAGTGCGGAAAAATCTACCGGCTCTTCGCTGAACTCAACGCCCATCACCGGCCAGTAGTTTTCCAGCGCGTGTTCTTGCCCTTTGGTCAGTCGCCCCTGGCGACGAACAAAACTACGAATCCGGCGCAGAGGGCGGCCGTTTTCATCAAATTCCGGTGAAATGACGTCGTTCTTCATAAAAGTTTAGTCTGCTTGTGATTGAGTTCTGAAAACGGGCATTATCCAAAGTTAGTTGCCGGATGCAAGTAAAGGAAGAAAGTCAGCGGCGGAAAGTTCCGGTTTACACCCTGCAGCCTCTGTGCTGCAATCTTGCCCCCAGCAATGATGAAACGGTAACCATGCAAGCGTCTCAATTTTCAGCTCAGGTGTTGAGCTGGTACGACAAATACGGGCGGAAAACGCTGCCTTGGCAAATTGACAAGACGCCTTACAAAGTCTGGCTCTCTGAGGTCATGCTGCAACAAACGCAGGTTGCGACCGTTATTCCTTATTTTGAACGCTTTATGGCGCGCTTTCCAACGGTAACCGATTTGGCCCATGCCCCGCTCGATGAAGTCCTGCATTTGTGGACCGGGCTGGGGTACTACGCGCGTGCGCGTAACCTGCATAAAGCCGCGCAGCAGGTGGCAACGCTGCACGGCGGCGCATTTCCACAAACATTTGATGAAGTAGCCGCTCTACCTGGCGTTGGGCGTTCCACCGCTGGCGCGATACTTTCACTCTCCCTGGGTCAGCATTTTCCGATTCTTGACGGTAACGTTAAACGCGTGCTGGCTCGCTGTTATGCTGTCAGCGGTTGGCCGGGAAAAAAAGAGGTCGAGAAAAAGCTGTGGCAGTTGAGCGAACAGGTTACGCCCGCCAACGGCGTTGAGCGATTTAATCAGGCGATGATGGATTTAGGCGCGCTGGTCTGTACGCGTTCGAAGCCCAAATGTTCCCTGTGCCCATTACAAAATGGCTGCCTGTCTGCCGCCAATGAAAGCTGGTCACAGTATCCCGGCAAGAAGCCGAAACAAACGCTACCGGAGCGTACAGGCTATTTTTTGCTGATGCAGCATAACAATGAAGTGTTACTCGCGCAGCGGCCACCCAGCGGCTTATGGGGTGGTTTATACTGTTTTCCGCAGTTTGAAGATGAAGACGGGCTACGTGAGTGGCTGGCGCAACGGCAAATTAACGCAGATAATCTGACCCAGCTTACTGCGTTTCGCCATACCTTTAGCCATTTCCACTTAGATATTGTGCCTATGTGGCTTCCCGTGTCCTCATTCACCGCCTGCATGGATGAAGGCAACGCGCTCTGGTATAACTTAGCGCAACCGCCATCGGTCGGACTGGCGGCTCCCGTGGAGCGTTTGTTACAGCAATTACGCGTCGGTGCGCAAGTTTAACGTGCCGGTCAATTAAGAGGATTTTTTATGAGCAGAACGATTTTTTGTACTTTCCTGCAACGCGAAGCAGAAGGTCAGGATTTTCAGCTGTACCCAGGCGAGCTGGGAAAACGCATTTATAACGAAATCTCGAAGGAAGCATGGGCGCAGTGGCAGCATAAGCAAACCATGCTGATTAACGAGAAGAAACTCAACATGATGAACGTCGAGCACCGCAAACTGTTGGAACAGGAGATGATCAACTTCCTGTTTGAAGGCAAAGACGTGCACATTGAAGGCTATACGCCGGAAGATAAAAAATAAGCGGCTATACCCGTCGTCTTTCAAGCTGCCTTTTTGTTGGCTGCCTTCGCCCACCCCAGTCACATAGTTGTCTATGCTCCTGGGGATGAGCTCAGTTGCCGCCGCGATGCTTCTCGAAATCCGAAGGGTATTTAGTGTGTTCCATTTCACAACACAACACGCACTCCCGGAATGATGAAAAAATTTCTCGCGCTTGCCGTTATTGCGCCGTTGCTCATCTCCTGTTCCAGTTCGACCAAAAAAGGCGATTCCTATAACGAAGCCTGGGTCAAGGATACCAACGGTTTTGATATTCTGATGGGGCAGTTTGCCCATAACATTGAGAATCTGTGGGGATTTAAAGAAGTGCTGATCGCGGGCCCGAAAGACTACGTCAAGTATACCGATCAGTATCAAACCCGCAGCCACATCAACTTTGATGACGGTACAATAACCGTTGAGACTATCGCCGGGACAGATCCCGCCGGACACCTGCGGCGGGCGATTATCAAGACATTGCTGATGGGCGATGATCCCGGTTCAATCGATCTCTATTCCGATGTCGATGATATCAAGATTTCCAAAGAGCCGTTCCTCTACGGGCAGGTGGTTGATAATACCGGCCAGCCTATTCGCTGGGAGGGACGCGCAACAAACTTCGCCAACTACCTGCTGCAAACGCGACTGAAGAGCCGCAGTAACGGCCTGCGTATCATCTATAGCGTGACGATTAATCTGGTACCAAACCACCTTGATAAGCGAGCGCATAAATATGTCGGCATGGTACGTCAGGCATCGCGTAAATATGGCGTCGACGAGGCGCTGATCCTCGCCATCATGCAAACTGAATCCTCCTTTAACCCGTATGCGGTCAGCCATGCTGATGCACTGGGCCTGATGCAGGTCGTGCAGCACAGCGCCGGGAAGGATGTGTTCCGCTCACAGGGCCGTTCGGGAACGCCAAGCCGCAGCTTCCTGTTTGATCCCGCCAACAACATTGATACCGGTACCGCCTACCTGGCGATGCTCAACAATGTCTATCTGGGCGGTATTGATAATCCAACCTCGCGTCGTTATGCGGTGATCACCGCGTATAACGGTGGGGCAGGAAGCGTGCTGCGCGTGTTCTCCAGCGATAAGATTCAGGCTGCAAATATTATCAACAGCATGTCGCCAGGGGATGTTTATCAAACATTAACCACTCGACATCCATCTTCGGAATCGCGTCGCTACCTTTACAAGGTCAATTCCGCACAAAAATCCTATCGACGTCGGTAATGTTTTCCCTCTTCTGTCGTGTAAAGTGAATGACAGAAGAGGGAAAAGTGTTAACTACGTCACTATTCCGCTTTGCAATTAGAAATTATTTGCAAATATTTGTCGCAGCTAACAAAAAAACACCGCCTCTCATTGATAGAATCACATCATATTGAAACGGCAAATGTGCTTTTTAAAACATCCATCCGCATTACGGTGTGAGGAAATTAACATGAATCTTAAGCTGCAGCTGAAAGTCCTTTCCTTTCTGCAGTTCTGCCTGTGGGGTAGCTGGCTCACGACCCTCGGCTCTTATATGTTTGTCACCCTTAAATTCGACGGTGCATCCATTGGTGCTGTTTATAGCTCGCTGGGGATTGCCGCCGTATTTATGCCTACGCTGTTAGGGATCGTCGCCGACAAATGGATCAGTGCGAAGTGGGTTTATGCCCTTTGCCATCTTGTTGGTGCAGGTACGCTGTTCGCCGCTGCCGAGGTCACCACACCTGGGGCCATGTTCTTTGTGATCTTGCTTAACTCCCTAGCCTATATGCCTACACTGGGGTTAATCAACACCATTTCTTACTATCGCTTGCAGTCTGCCGGGATGGATATTGTCACCGACTTCCCGCCAATCCGTATCTGGGGCACCATTGGGTTTATTCTGGCCATGTGGGCGGTTAGCTTCTCTGGCTTTGAACTGAGCCATATGCAGCTGTATATCGGTGCAACGCTGTCCGTGGTACTGGCACTATTCACCCTGACGCTGCCACATATTCCGGTAGCCAATCAGCAGAAAAACCAGAGCTGGACCTCTATGCTGGGTCTGGACGCCTTCGCCCTGTTTAAAAACAAGCGCATGGCAATTTTCTTCATCTTCTCGATGATGCTGGGCGCAGAGCTGCAAATTACCAACATGTTTGGTAATACTTTCCTGCACAGCTTCGATAATAACCCACTGTTCTCTGGTAGTTTCATCGTTGAGCATGCATCAGTGATGATGTCTATTTCGCAGATTTCTGAAACCCTGTTTATCCTGACCATCCCGTTCTTCTTAAGCCGTTACGGTATTAAGAACGTTATGCTGATCAGTATTGTGGCGTGGATGCTGCGTTTTGGCCTGTTTGCCTACGGCGATCCGACTCCGTTCGGTACCGTGCTGCTGGTTCTGTCGATGATTGTTTACGGCTGCGCCTTCGACTTCTTCAACATCTCAGGTTCAGTGTTTGTAGAGAAAGAAGTCCGTCCTGAAATTCGCGCCAGTGCACAGGGTATGTTCCTGATGATGACCAACGGATTCGGTTGTATTCTGGGCGGTCTGGTGAGCGGTAAAGTGGTTGAATATTACACGCTGAACGGTATTACCGACTGGCAGACCGTATGGTTGATCTTCGCAGGTTACTCGCTGGTTCTGGCCTTCGCTTTCGTGGCGCTGTTTAAATACAAACACGTTCGCACTCCGGCTGGCACTCAGACTATCGCGCACTAACGCGTACACAGAGAAAAGCGGGTTACCATATGGTGACCCGCTTTTTTTTGCGCTTATTTCAGCACATATCCGTACAGACGCTTAATGCCATCGGCATCAGTCTCACTGTAAACCCCTTGCAGTTCCGGAGAGAAGCCCGGCAACAAGTTAACGCCCTCTTCCAGCGCGAGGAAGTAACGCTGCACAGCTCCACCCCATACTTCACCCGGTACCACGCACAACACGCCGGGAGGATATGGCAGCGCGCCTTCTGCCGCGATACGACCGGCAGCATCACCAATACGCACCAGCTCAACATCACCACGAATAAAGGCACTGTTGGCATCCTGCGGGTTCATGGCAACGGCGGGGAAGCTCTCCTGGCGGAACATCGCCTTTTGCAGATCCTTCACATCAAAGCTCACGTACAGGTCGTGCATTTCCTGGCACAGTTCACGCAGCGTGTAATCGCGATAGCGCACCGGGTATTTGTTGAAGATGGTGGGTAGCACATCCGCCAACGGCGTATCATTCTCAATGTGCTCTTCAAACTGAGCCAACATAGCCACCAACTGCGCCATTTTCTCTGCGCTTTCTGCCGGCGTCAGCAGGAACAAAATCGAATTAAGGTCACATTTCTCCGGCACAATGCCGTTCTCACGCAGGTAGTGCGCCAGGATCGTCGCCGGGATACCGAAGTCAGTATATTGCCCGGTTTGCGCATCAATGCCCGGTGTGGTCAGCAACAGTTTGCACGGATCGACAAAGTACTGGTCGCATGCGTAGCCGTCAAAACCATGCCATTTAGCGCCTGGTTCAAAGCTAAAGAAGCGACGCTCGCTGGCAATAACTTGCGTCGGGTATGTCTGCCAGGGCTCTCCCTCCACCATCGGGGGAATAAAGGGTTGAATCATCTTACAGCGATCGATAATAGCTTTACGGGCTTCAATTCCTAACGCCACGCATTCCGCCCATAACCGACGTCCGCTCTCACCTTGATGGATTTTGGCGTTAACATCCAGCGCGGCAAATAGCGGGTAAAACGGGCTGGTGGAGGCGTGCAGCATAAAGGCGTTGTTCAACCGCTTATGCGGGCAGAAACGCGCCTGGCCGCGAATATGGTTATCCTTTTTGTGGATCTGCGAGGTTTGCGAGAACCCGGCCTGCTGTTTATGCACCGATTGAGTGACAAAAATCCCCGGATCGTTGGGTGTGAGTTCGAGCAGCAACGGCGAGCCATCCGCCATCATCGGGATAAATTGCTCATACCCAACCCAGGCGGAGTCAAACAGAATGTAGTCGCACAAGCTGCCAATCTTATCGATCACCTGCCGCGCGTTATAGATGGTCCCGTCATAGGTACCGAGCTGGATAATCGCCAGACGAAACGGACGCGGCTGGTCAGCTTTATGTGGCGCAACCTCACGGATTTGTTGGCGCAGATAGTCTTCGTTAAAGCAGTGCTCATCAATGCCGCCAATAAAGCCGAACGGATTACGCGCCGCCTCCAGGTAAACCGGCGTAGCGCCGGCCTGGATCAGCGCGCCATGGTGGTTTGACTTATGGTTGTTACGGTCAAACAGCACCAGATCCCCACGCGTCAGCAGCGCGTTGGTCACCACTTTATTGGCGGCTGAGGTGCCGTTCAGCACAAAGTATGTTTTATCTGCATTAAATACTTTTGCCGCAAACTTCTGCGCATGCTTTGCCGACCCTTCATGGATCAGCAAATCACCCAGCTTAACGTCAGCATTGCACATATCCGCGCGAAACAGATTTTCGCCAAAGAACTCATAAAAATGCCGCCCGGCAGGATGTTTTTTAAAAAACGCACCGTGCTGATGGCCTGGGCAGGCAAAGGTACTGTTACCCATTTCGACATATTGCGTCAGCGTGTCATAGAACGGCGGCAGCAGATCGTCCTCATAGCGACAGGCGGCAGATTCCAGCTCCAGCCACTCCTGTACATTACCGCTAATAACCGCTTCAACGCCCGCAGGCAATTCGACAGTAACCTCTGAGAAAATAAACACCGGTAAATGAAAACCTGTGCGTTTAAGTAAAGCCAGGATCCCGCTGCGGCTGTCTGCAACGGTAATGACGACTGCCGCAACATCAGTAAAATCGGTACTGTCCAGTGATACCACCTGACGATGGGTAGACAGACGAGAGACCAGTTCACCACTGGCGGCAATTTTCATTGATTTCATAAGCGCAAAAACCCGTTTCGGGAAAGTCAAAGTCCCGGACAAAGCCACACGGCTTTGTCCCACGAAATGTTTGGTCAAACGGGTTACCAGCCCCGACCGCCAGACATCAGTAAAAGCAGATAGCCTCTGATTTTACTGTTATCCTGCAGTGAGCGTGCGCCGCCGTCACCGCATGGTGGGAGACTGAGGGTATGTCGCAGAAAGGGGTAAACTTCGCGCAAAAAGGCGATGTTGAAGGTGATGTAGGGGGAATCGATTCATCCCAGGCAACCCCATTCAGACAGGAGAAAATTCGCGCAATCATGGCACCTTTCACTATCAGGCGCAAGACAAAATCCTATGCATATATCTCACAGATAAACAAGCATTTCACCTGACAATTGCGTCATAATAATGCAATCTAAAAACATAAATATATCCCCCAAATTACCTTCGTCATCAAGGCGATAACGGATATGCAGGAGCGCATGTGGTAATCGGACCTTTTATTAATTCCAGCGCCGTTTTACTGGGTGGCGTTCTTGGCGCGCTGCTCAGCCAGCACTTACCAGAACGCATTCAGGTCTCAATGACCTCCATTTTCGGGCTGGCCTCTCTCGGTATTGGGATCTTACTGGTGATCAAGTGTGTCAACCTGCCGGTCATGGTGCTGGCTACGCTTGTCGGTACGCTGATTGGCGAGTTTTGCCATCTGGAAAAAGGAATTAATGCAGCGGTAGCCAAAGCGCAGCAGCTTTTCAGCAGGTCGGATGCCAACGCCACGCACGAGTCCTTTATCCAAAGCTTTGTTGCCATCATCGTACTGTTCTGCGCCAGCGGTACCGGGATTTTTGGGGCGATACATGAAGGGATGACTGGTGATCCGAATATTTTAATCGCGAAATCGTTTCTCGATTTCTTCACTGCTATCATCTTCGCCTGTTCACTGGGTATCGCGGTATCTGCTATTTGTGTGCCGATGCTGGCAATCCAGTTAACGCTTGCCGCCTGCGCAGCACTGATTTTGCCCCTAACGACGCCAGCCATGATGGCCGATTTCAGCGCCGTGGGTGGACTGCTATTGCTGGCAACCGGTTTGCGTATTTGTGGAATCAAAATGTTTGCAGTCGTAAATATGCTTCCCGCCCTGCTGCTGGCCATGCCGCTTTCCGCCGCGTGGACTGCATTTTTTGCCTAAGAATGCGTGCAATACCAGCAATGTGGTGATAGATTGTGCAGTCTGCATTGATTTGAAGAAATTTCGTTGACGAAGCGAAGTGAATCGGGTTTAATGCGCCTCGTTGCCCGGATAGCTCAGTCGGTAGAGCAGGGGATTGAAAATCCCCGTGTCCTTGGTTCGATTCCGAGTCCGGGCACCACTATTTAAAGAAACCAGCCTACGGGCTGGTTTTTTGCTTTTGGGGTTCCGGTAGATTTCTGGGAATTCTGACCACAGATGCCGCCACTCTGTCTCTTCTATCTAACCTGAGCATTTCTCTTGAGCAGCTACCAACCCCTCTGGTCGCAGTGGCCTTGCCTGTCAGACTTCCTATCCCCGATAAACACTATTTCCATCATGTGTACTTGGCTAACGGATTCATCACCGCAAGGCTACATCTGGTCTTTGTCCGGTCCAGAGAAGAACTGTTGCTTATCTGAAATGCAAACAGCCTCATCTGGAATCATTACCGTACCCACCCTCTCTGTGTAAGCGTCCCCAGACAAGCATGGTGCAGCGGGCTTCATCGAATTAATCAGGAATAAAGAACACACTGCCCTTATCGTCACGCTCCAGCAGCGACCAGCAGGCGCGAAATTTCTTGCCGTGTCTGTCTTCGAATTCCGGTAACACCTGACCTTCTCTGGTTTGAAGATATTGCGTCGTACCATTAACGATAGTGGCCCAACGACCTGCATAAGGGGCTAAGTCGCCATCCCAGCGGGTTATACGCTCTGGGTCGAATGATTTTCCCTCATCTTCTTTTTCCAGTTCCGCACTGGCTTCATCGAAGCGGGCAAACCACGCCATGGAAGACTCTTCCTCAAACTGAAAGTTTTCGTGCCCGGAGTAAAAATGCAGGCCGTTATGCCCGTCCTGACGAATAGGTTTAATCATCTGGTTTACTTTTACCAACAATGGCGGCAACTCTTCAGTTTTCGTCTCCCCCAATGCTGGCGGCAATGCACCTGCCTTCAAAATAAGGCCGCTGTTATAAGGCAATAGCTCGATTTCTGGTGTCTTCTTCAGGCGATGAGCCAGTTTCTCAGCACCGCCCAGTTTTTCCAGCCACGGATTGCCCAGAATAGTATACCAGCAGGCGCCTTTTACACCTTCCACAGCCTCACCGCCTTCCAGTGTCCCCAGAGAATCAACCATCACGCCAGGGAAGCGCTGGGCCAGCGCATATTCATATGGGAACATCCGTTCGCGAGCGTAAGGCAAAACAAACGACAACCCAGCATAACCACTTTCAACAGCAAAAGTGTCACAGAGCCACATCAACCATGACTGAAAATGTTCCTTACCCTCAGTGTCCTTAAGTCGTGATAGTGGGAAAGTCAGCTTAATGACAGACCGATCATTATCGTTATGAAAAACTCGCGTATTCATCACCAAAATACTGTAATCCGGTGACTGGTAATCCTTGTCAGCGCTTCCCAGATACCAAGAGGCCGTTTCTTGTTCTGTTAACTCCAAAAGCTGTTGCCGCTTTTTCTGGTAATTATTTTCTGTGATGCCGACCCATTTTTTCCCGTATACCGTTTTCTTCAGACACGGCTTAAATTCGCCATAATAGCGATCCACGCACTCCACCATATTACGGCGAACTTCGGGGGTATGACCGTCCTTAAAAAACACGGTGATAATCAGCCCAAGATTCACCGCCTGACTGCCATCCCTATACTTCACCGACGCTTCAGGCAGCCACTTCTCGATATAATTCAGTTCAAAATCCTTCAGTTCCATCATTATTCCTTATTGGGTTGCGAGTGTCCCGACTGCTCCGGTACCCCACCCTCTCTGTGTAAGCGTCCCCCAGACAAGCATGGTGCAGCGGGCTTCATCGAATTAATCAGGAATAAAGAACACACTGCCCTTATCGTCACGCTCCAGCAGCGACCAGCAGGCGCGGTATTTCTTGCCGTGTCTGTCTTCGAATTCCGGTAACACCTGACCTTCTCTGGTTTGAAGATATTGCGTCGTACCATTAACGATAGTGGCCCAACGACCGGCATAAGGGGCCAAGTCGCCATCCCAGCGGGTTATACGCTCAGGCTCGAATGATTTGCCCTCATCTTCTTTTTCCAGCTCCACACTGGCTTCATCGAAGCGGGCAAACCACGCCATGGAAGACTCTTCCTCAAACTGAAAGTTTTCGTGCCCGGAGTAAAAATGCAGGCCGTTATGCCCGTCCTGACGGATAGGTTTAATCATCTGGTTTACTTTTACCAGCAATGGCGGCAACTCTTCAGTTTTCGTCTCCCCCAATGCTGGCGGCAATGCACCTGCCTTCAAAATAAGGCCGCTGTTATAAGGCAATAGCTCGATTTCTGGTGTCTTCTTCAGGCGATGAGCCAGTTTCTCAGCACCGCCCAGTTTTTCCAGCCACGGATTGCCCAGAATAGTATACCAGCAGGCGCCTTTTACACCTTCCACAGCCTCACCGCCTTCCAGCGTGCCTAGTGAATCCACCATTACGCCTGGAAAACGTTGGGCCAGCGCGTATTCATAGGGAAACATTCTTTCGCGGTCATATGGAAGGACAAAGGATAGTCCTGCATAGCCACTTTCAACCTTAAATGTGTCGCACAGCCATATCAGCCAGGCCTGATAACGTTCTTTACCATCGGACTCTTTCAGCAATGACAACGGGAATACCAGTTTAATGACAGAACGATCATTATCATTGTGGTAGATCCGTTTACCCATAATCAGAATGCTGTAATCGGGAGCCTGATAGGTTTCAATCCCAGAGCTAAGTACCCAACTGAATATTTCCTCAGGCGTTGAATCCAGTATCTCCTGTCGCAGTTTTGCGTAGTTCTTTTCCGTTATTGTCGTCCATTTCTTTACGGGCAACGTTTTTTTCAAGTGAGGCTTAAACTCGCTATAGAAGCGATCCACGCACTCCACCATCTTACGGCGAACCTCCGGGGTATGGCCGTCCTTAAAAAACACGGTGATTATCAGCCCAAGATTCACCGCCTGGCTGCCGTCTTTATACTTAACTGATGCTTCCGGCAGCCACTTCTCGATATAATTCAGCTCAAAATCCTTCAGTTCCATCATCATTCCTTATTGGGTTGCCAGTGTGCCGACGGCTCCGGCACCGAGGACCGCAGCCAGTGTTTCCCACGCCGCGATGGCCAGACGAACAATCAGTATAAATGCGGCCAGAAGGGCTTCCGGGATGCCGAGCGTTACGACAAGTATTCCCACCCCGACGGCAACCAACACCACGCCAACGGTTTTCGCTACCGTCGTCAGCACCTGTATCCAGTCTACCTGTTTCAGCATCGCCAGCGTCATATCCGTCGCTTTCTGTATCGCTGACCATGCGGCCCGGAGCTGTTCATCCGTCCACGTTGCCGCAGCGCGCCCGGTCCTGCTTACCCAGTGCCATGCCTGGCTTCCCTGATAGTAAACCCACTCTCCGCTGTCATTCAGCCAGCCTGCAACCTGATTCAAATCCCGTTGCATCTCTTTTGACAACGCATTCCAGCCTGCTGCGACGTTGTTGATAACCCCTTCGCTGAGGTCTGCAACCGCCTTTCCGGCATAGGTCCATGGCTCTACCCTTGCTGGTATTGGTGATGCAGGTGGCCGGGGAGTAAAGATCGGGGGATACAGGAACAGTGGCCAGTACTTCGCCCCGCTGGTCTTCCAGGCTTTCATCGTCACGTTAACTACCTGATCACTCCACTGCTGTTCTTCTGTACGACAGTCGTGGATCTCCAGAATGGTCATACGTTTACGATTTCCGCCAACAATTTTCAGATATTCATCGTATTGATCTTCTTTAAGCGTATCCCCCGGAAACTTCACTTCAACCAAGCGCTCCAGATTATCCACATGCTTCTGGCTTTCCGTATCCGGGCCCGCCAGTCCCGGCCAGCGGTCATATTTGTTTTTTACAATGATGACATCCGGGCGACGATAGATACCACTGCCTGGCACCGGGAAGGGGTTGGTGGTGTGTCGCCTCCCAGGCCCCTCTTTCAGCAGCGTGCTACTGAGGAAGGGGCGCGGCGGCGTGGTCCGCATATCGAATGGCACTTCGGCCTTATACCACCACTGATAGTTGCGTGCGATTTCATCCACCCGGATAAGCCCGCTCATCATCAGTTGCTTGAGGCTCATCTGGTAGCTTTTCCCGTTGCGACGAATTTCAGTCGATAACCGGGGGAAGCGCATGGCGTATTCAACTTTAATGTGCAGGTACTGGCGGTTATCCGGGGTCGGTAAATGGGACTGCTTCTCGGTCATTTCAATACCAGTTGTTGTGCAGTCCCACGCCTTATTGTTGATCCCGGTAGGGATATCTGCTGCCGGGGTATCGGGTAAATCTGGCATTGTCATGATGTCTTCTCCCTGAGCTCGGTCGCCAGTTGCTGATTATCCTCATCACCGATAAACCACATGGCTTCTTTCGGCTCTGGCTTGCTTTGGACGATATGCAGATCCACCTCTTCCTGCTCAGGGGTATATACCGGCACAGTCCAGCCCTCTTCATTGCTGTAACCTGTCGCAGTCTGCCCGGACGGAGTTTTCAGGCTATAGGGAGTTCCCGCCAGAATATTGCCCTGTTCATCCTGAAGCTGGTAAACGGCGGAATAAATATGCGATGTCCCCATCAGCGGAAACGACAAGGGCATTTCAGTTGGCCTGGTATGATGGGTTCGCTTTATCTTGCGAGTGTAGGTCGTGTCCGTGCCGTACTCGATTTTCCCGCCTTCAATGATGAGATAGCTGCCGCCACCTATCAGCGTCACTTTCTTCTTCCCGGCGAACAGCATGTCACTGGCCGAAATCAGACTCAGTTTCTGTTCAGCGGAGAGATGCATTTCACCGTTCTGGGCCTGAATCTGCACCGGGCCTTCGCTGGCGTTAACGCTGAGTTTACCGGTGCGGGCAAACAGGCCGATTTTATCTCCGGCAAGGATGCTGGTGTTACCCATCGAACCGATGCTGACATCGCCCCCGGCATTTATCGCCACGTTATCGGCGGCGGCAAGCTGCATATGCTCCCCGCTGGTGAATGTCACCCCGTCCGGACCGTGGACGTGGATCATTTCGTTCAGCGGCTTCAGGCGTTTATCAAACATCGCTATCTGGCTGGCAATATCTGCCTCCAGCGCCTGAGCCTGTTCGGCGGCAGCGGCTAACTGCTGGAGCTGATTACGGCAAACCTCGATTTCACGCAGTGCCGTTTCCATATCCAGTACTTCACCCGCAGCTTTGGTCTGTCCTTCAGCGGTGATAAAGAGGCCTTTCGCCACACGAATAACGCCATGCTCATCGGTTCGCAGCTCGAAGCCCGAGCCGCGCGGTTTGCCCTGCTCATCTGTGATATGGCCCTGATTGAGCTGCGTCGCGCCATAAGGCGTGGTCAGGGCGATATGTTCTTCGCCGCGCTTGTCTTCCATCCGCAGTTCGTTCCCGGCGGCGGTGCGCAGAATGTTCTGGCTGCGGTTGTCACGGGTCACGATGTCGACGTGTTCAGAATCATGGAAAGCATGGGCGATGTACGGGCGGTCAATATCGCCGCCGTCATAGGCGATGCCCACTTCGGTGCCATCAATCAGCGGCATGTGCCAGCCATATTCTTCCCCGGCATACGGCTTCGCCTGACGCACCCACAGGTAATTAAAACCGGGCTCTGCATCTTCGCGGCTGAAGTCCAGCTTCACCCGGTAGCGGCCTGAATTGTCGAGATGGGCGTAAGTATCATTCTTCTCGCGGCTTTCGATGCGGGCGGGAAGTGTGCCGTGAATCTGCGGGCGGGAGATTTCTGTCGGACGAAAGCAAAACTGCTCGCTGTAGGGCATGCCCCACACCGAAACATGCAGACGGGAGTCGCGGGCCGCCTGGAAGGAGGTGAACGTAATCAGAACCCCTTCGCTGAGCGCACTGAGTGTGCTGCCGGGAGTTTCCAGTACCTGGCCGGGAGTGAGGCCAGAGGCGTTGCTGAACAGATGCAGCCTTGCGGATTTATTCAGTTCACGCTCGTGGTGGATACGGGCCAAGAATGCGCCAGTTTCCGTTTCTGGCTCGGACGTGGTGTCGTCACCCGCTTCCAGAAACGGCCCGCCATAGCGGTAATGCTCGCCGGTAGTGGTGGCATCGTTGCGCACAACCACCGTTGAGTTCATCGGCTCTGCAGCACGGCAATAGTTGTAATCGCGGGTCTGTACCAGCCCGGTCACGGTATTGTGCCAGCTTCGCAGACCCCAGACGGACTCTTCCGATCCGTCGTACAGCCCGGCAGGCTCCTGATAGGGCTCAGTGACACCAAACTCATAGCCTGTCTGGCTGTCAGAGAAGGTGACGGTGTCCAGTCCGGTAACCGCATTCACCCCACAGCGATACCAGATGCCGGTTTCTGCCAGCAGGCGATGGACAAATTCAAGATCACTTTCCCGCCACTGTGTGAGCAGCTCGCGCGTCGGGTAGCTCCGCTCAAGCTTAAACTCGAAGTCACTGCCTTCAAGACCGTGCGCCCGCAAAATAATCTCCACCAGTTCCGGGACAGACCGATTCTGCCAGACAGAACAGCGACGAGTCAGGTTCATCAGAGAGAGGCGGGACGTGAGCGTGATGGCAAAGTGCCGCTGGTCCACGCTGGAACCAAGCCACTCAAAACCGGTGATCACGCCGTGCACGATCTTACCATTGCGCATTAACAGGCTGGCATATTTCAACAGAACCTCACTGCTCACCACGTCTTGCGGTGTAGTGAACTCGATTCGCCAGGAGAAAGGTTTGCTCAGTGCTTCAGTGCCGCGAAAGCGCAGCACATCGGGTAAAACAGGACTGTTATTGATTGTTAAAGTATAGGGGGAGACTGGTTCCATCAGCTCAATTCTTAGTATAATCAGTGACCTGAAATTGTCTGATGATTAACCATACAAATCAAGAGAGTTGACGATATTTCAGACAAAAAGGTTATTATGAAGGTATTCATTTCGGCAGGAGCTGAACGGATAAATCTGAACTTATGTCAAATGTTACAGTTGCAACCCTTACGGAGTACCGGCCGATCTCAAAGGGGAGCTATAAACATGTACCACTGAACCCATTTTCGATCTCTAATCCAGGTCTTTATGCTTTGATAAATTTGATTAAACCCATTTCAAACAAATACCACAAACTGATCATTAGCAATAAATCCTACTGAGAGTAGTATATCTATACTATTCCTCCCTGATAGCATAGATAGTTTGTTAGTCATGGTTAGTATTATTGATGCAGGTAAGCGTGGAAATTCATCATTAGCAGGGTCACTCTAAAGAAATCGAATTAACAGTAATGCCCCCTTCCATATGATATATCACTTCAAATAAAATCAATCATCATTAATGAAATGAAGTTGCATGCATATTCATTTATATATTATTCATATGAATTATTACTTATTAACCAGCACGTTTCCTGAAAATCATTCTGTAAAGCGCAAATCAGTTTCTTTCATTCACTGCCCCCGTGCGTCTTTTTCACGGGAAAACGACGGGGAAGACCAGAGACAGACCGGAGAATATCGGGCCCTCTTCCCCCTCACCCCATGATCGGCAATGCTAGTTCATAGCCATGCTGCCTTTTCTGCCACGGTTCGCATAATACACTGAGGCACGGGACTCCCCCCTCCCAGCCTCACTTTCTGACCGCATAGCCAAACATTGCAACATCTGCCGACGCCCAGGAACTGGGTGGGTGGCAAAACCTGCGGTATTCATCTGCCCGGATGAAGCGGTCTCGTTGACCACAAATACCAGTTGGGGAAACGAGGTCGTGGCGTTAGCTACCGCGACAGAGCGCATCTCTGGGCGATCACCATGAGCATAAGAAGATGCCATCACGAAGGGGGACCCGATTCAGTTTCAGGCTTCTCCAATCGCTAAACGTGTTTCTTTCAACGTCATTTACGTGGGCAGTCAACCATGACACTTAATGATTATAATTAGTATGCCAACGTAATCCGATATATTCCCTGAGAGGGAATATGATCAATAGAACCACTATCAATTTAACTACAAATAAAAAAGCCGGAGATATACTCCGGCTTTCGCATTTCATTCGAAAACACTCAGAAAGATTACTCTTCTTTCACCACAATCAGCGGCTCGATATCGCTCTCTTTTTTAATCACCAGCGACTCATCGCCGCGCAAGCAGGTACCGCCGTAGTTACCGCCTACGGTGAAGGTACAAACCTGAATATATTTACCGGCAACGTTTGGCAAACACCAAAGCTGCTGATAAATGTTCTTCTGCTCGGCAAACTTACCGCTGGTCTTATCGAGCAGCTCTTCCTCGTGACTCACCAGATCGATGTTGCTGCCACAACGTCCTGCAATAGGTTTCACCGCATAACCGGTTTGCGCCAGCTCTTCATTAACAGTGAAATCAGTATCAAGCAGGTAGCGGTGATGCGGGAAAAGCTGCCAGAGGATCGGCAAAATCGCTTTGTTGCCAGGGATCACCGTCCACAGAGGTTCGAAAACCAGCACTTCCGGGCGCAGAAGCACGTCGATTAAACGTACTTCCTGGTTCGTATGCCCGGTACGAATTGGCACCGCGGCGTACTCCGTTTCACTGACCTCTCGCACCTGCTCAATCGCAGTTTCCCACGCCCAGGTTTTCCAGACGCAGTTCACCAGACGACCATCACCGTCAATCAGTTGACCAGCGTCGTCCCAGCGCAATTCATCCAGGCCACGCAGGATTTTGCTTTCAAACCCGCCCTGGTGCAGCGCCTGCTGCATAAACTGCGCGTGGTAGTTTTCCTCTATATCCTTGTCCTGCATGATGTGGACAAAAGGACGTGCGCGGCTGTGCTTCCAGGCACCGGCAAGTTCGTTGATCAACCCTTCTGCGGGGTTGTGTCCCTGCCCTGTGTAGCCCCGCTCAGCCCATCTTTCGAGGATCAAACCGGCTTCGGTATGGCACGATGCGGAATCGGCGTTGTACTCATACACCTTCAGTCCGCGCTCATCCATACAGAAATCCATACGACCAGTGATCATATGATGCCGACGACGCTGCCAGGAAAGGCGCAGGCGCGGCCAGAGAATTTTCGGGATGTCGAACAGCGCCAGCAGGTTATCGTCTTTCAGCACTTTATCGGTGGCGTGCAAATACATCAGATGCAGTTCGTTGGTCGCCTTAATCAGCTCCTGTTCCGCACTCTCGGTAATGGTGAAATACTGATGCGGATCCTGGTTAATGACGTGACCGTTCGCCAGCACGTAGGCTTTTTGCAGCGGATCCTGTTCATCCAGCCACTTACCGTCAAACTGCCCGGTGTCTTCCAGACGCGCACCGCCAATCTTCAGAGAGTCGTTGTCGATCTCCGGCTGCGGCAAGCTGTCGCGGGTATCGTCAGTTTGGATCATCCAGCCAAGGATTGTGGTGTCATCAAAGGTATCGCGCAGGGTATAGCGGCCATTTTCAACCACCATCTCCAGCTCGCGGGTCCATTGCTGTCCGGGAGGCAGCGGCGTGTGGAGCACGTTCTGTTCAGCAATGCGGATTTTGTTTTCCAGCAACTGGGTGACGACCGCCACGTGCCCGGTATCTTTGAACTCACCGCCTTTTTGCCAGATAAGCAGAGCGCCTGCTACCGGCGCGCGAGGTGAACCATTGGGGAATGCTTGTAACGGCAGGATATTGTCGTTCACCACTTCGCGCAAGAAGCGCAAGGAGAAGATCTCCCAGGCCATGCCGACATCGGTAAAGACCATGCCATAATTGAGAAACAGAAAGCGGCGCGCGAACTCTACGCACTGCCATTTGTGGCCCATATATTCGTCGTCGATATAGCTGCGAAACGCCGCATCATCGTCGTAATCCCGTGGGTCAAGGGAGCTGTAATCTGAAGAGTAGATTGCTACGCCGCCCGGGGCGTAGCCCAATAATGTCCCGAACGGGGCATCCTGACTGGTCGTTCCTTTGCTCATGCACCTTACCTCAAAACAATACAGCCTGAGCAGGTTGGCGTGAATTTTCGCTCTGATTGCCTGCTCTGCGACACTAACCGGACAGAGGTCGACATCATCATACACCTCAACGCAGCGGCTGGCGCTCAGAGGCGAAAAATTCGCAGCAGGAACTACGCTCGGGTAAGGATAACCGGCACGCTTTTATACGCCGGAGTCAGGCTTTCTGTGTCAACTACATCGAGTGACAGCAGCACATTTGCTTCCGGCAGATACGCGCCAATAGAGCCCGCAGCCATATCGTAAATGACCACCGTTAGCCCGTGCATCATACGATCCACACACGGCTTACCGTTGTCGTCCAGTGCTTGCACGTTGACAACATCGCCCTGAGTCAGCCCACGGACCGTTGCTTCCTTGGCGCTTAAAAACACCACATCACGACGACCGGTAATACCACGGTAGCGATCGTTCATGCCATAAATGGTGGTGTTGTACTGATCGTGACTACGCAGCGTGGCCAGCACCAGCGCATCAGCAGGCTGGTTTTCACGTTCGATTGCGCGCTGACGGCTGACGACAAAGTTGGCTTTAGCGTTCGCCGTGCGCCATTCACGGCGCGAAGCAGGCGTATCCATACGAAACCCGCCGGGCTCTCCAATGCGCGCATTGTAATCGTGAAACGTCGGGATCACGGATTCAATGGCATCACGAATCAGCGCGTAGTTACCGGTTAACGCTTCCCAGTTTACTGGCGAGTGGGGAAGCGTGGCGCGGGCCAGCCCCGCCACAATTGCGGGCTCTGATTTTAGCCAGCGGGAAGCCGGTTTCAGCGCGCCGCAGGACGCGTGTACCATCGACATGGAGTCTTCGACGGTCACCGACTGAATCCCCGTCGCCTGAATGTCGCGCTCCGTTCGACCTAATGCAGGTAGCAGGTAGTTATCCTTTGCCAGCAGCAAATGCGATCTGTTCAGTTTGGTCGCAACATGGACCTGCAGATCCAGGTTTTTCATCGCCGCAAAGGTACGCTGCGGCTGCGGCATTGCCACCGCCAGATTTCCGCCCATACAGATGAGCGCTTTCGCGTCTCCCCGTTCGATGGCCCGAATACTCTCCACGCTGGAGCGCCCATGTTTGCGCGGAACACGGATAGAAAAATGCGTCTCAAGGCGTTGCAGGAAGTCTTCAGATGCCGCTTCGTTAATCCCTACAGAACGGTCTCCCTGCACGTTTGAATGGCCGCGCAACGGGCAAATCCCTGCCCCAGGCTTACCCATATTGCCTTTCAGCAGCAGCAGGTTCACCAGTTGCTGGACGTTCTCGGTACCGTTTTTATGCTGGGTGATACCCAGACCATAACAAATAATGGTCGCGCGCGATTTGTTATAGCTGTGCGCCAGGTCTTCCATCTGACTGCGCGTCAGACCAGAATCCTGTTCCAGTTCTGCCCAGTTATGCTGGCGTAAATCGTCATACAGCGCTGTGTATCCAGCGGTGTGTTCATCGATAAATGCATGATCGAGCGTCGGCAGTTGATCGAGTAAGATCCGCGCTTCATCCATTTCGATCAGCGCCTTCATGATGCCTTTCAGCAGCGATGCGTCACCGCCTATTTTGACCTGGTAGTAATCGTTGCTGAGTTCCGTCGCCTGACCACTAAACATCTCTTTCATATTTTGCGGGAAGCTAAAACGCTCAAGTCCCCGCTCGGTCAGCGGGTTGATGGAGATAATTTTGGCCCCGCGCCTTGCGACATCGCGTAACGTAGTGAGCATGCGGGGATGGTTGGTTCCTGGATTATGCCCGATGCAAATCACCAGCTCACAATGGTCAAAATCATCAAGCTCCACGGTCCCTTTCCCAAGGCCGATGGCCCGTGTCAGCCCGGCACTGGTTGGGCCGTGGCACATGTTTGAACAATCCGGGAAGTTGCTGCTGCCATATTCGCGCGCAAACAGTTGATACAAGAACGCTGCTTCATTTGAGGTTCTGCCGGAGGTATAAAACTCCACCTGCTGCGCAGAGTCATAGCTGCGCAGACGCTCGCCGATTTCCTGAAACGCAACGTCCCACGCCACGACCTGCCAGGTATCCGTCACGGCATCGTATTTCATCGGGTGCGTCAAACGGCCTATATTTTCCAGTTCATAATCGCTGTATTGCCATAACGCCGAAACCGGATGGCGGCTAAAAAACGCGGGTGAGGCCTTCTTGCTGGTGGTTTCCCAGGACACGGCCTTCACGCCGTTTTCACACAGTTCCATCGGCGCACGATGCCCTGGGTCAGGCCACGCACACCCCGGGCAGTCGAATCCCTTCACCTGGTTCATTTTGAACATCGCGATAATGTCGCGCGCGACGGCCTTTTGCGAAAACACCGAAGCAGTGACGGCTTTTACCGCGCCCCACCCACCCGCCGGGCCCTGATAACCGCTTACTCCTGGAATACCCTTTTTCATTGTTACTGCTTTTTCACCGCCAATAATTGATGGTGAGTACGGTAGCAATTTCCGTCCAACATTGATTTCCTCTTCATGGAGTACGGCCTGTGTACAATGAACGGGTTAGATTTATCTTCCCCTTTCAGCACAAAACGGCATAAAGTCCCAATCTGTTAAATTGAGTTCTACCTGGCTGCTACACTGCATCAACACAACCACTCAGAAGGCAGGTCACTATGTCAGACAATACTTATCAGCCCGCGAAAGTCTGGACGTGGGATAAATCTAACGGCGGCGCATTCGCCAACATCAACCGTCCGGTTTCCGGTGCCACCCACGAGAAAACACTGCCTGTCGGCAAGCATCCGCTACAGCTTTATTCGCTGGGTACACCAAACGGACAGAAAGTGACGATTATGCTGGAAGAGCTGCTGGCGCAGGGCGTGACGGGCGTGGAATACGATGCCTGGATTATCCGCATTGGCGATGGCGATCAGTTCTCCAGCGGCTTTGTTGAAGTGAACCCGAACTCGAAGATCCCGGCACTGCGCGACTATTCGCAAAACCCGCCGGTACGTGTATTTGAGTCTGGCTCCATTCTTCTCTATCTGGCGGAAAAGTATGGTTATTTTCTGCCGCAGGATTTACCTAAACGCACCGAAACCCTCAACTGGTTATTCTGGCTACAGGGCGCTGCCCCGTTCCTCGGCGGCGGCTTTGGCCACTTTTACAACTATGCACCAGTGAAGATTGAGTACGCGATCAACCGCTTCACCATGGAAGCCAAGCGTTTACTCGACGTGCTGGATAAGCAACTGGCGCAGCATCAGTTTGTCGCAGGAGATGAATATACCATTGCTGATATGGCCGTCTGGCCGTGGTTTGGCAATGTGGTGCTGGGTAATGTCTACGACGCGGCAGAATTCCTTGATGCGGGAAGCTACAAGCACGCTCAACGTTGGGCAAAAGAGGTAGCAGAGCGTCCAGCGGTGAAGCGTGGGCGGATTGTGAACCGCACTAACGGGCCGCTGAACGAACAGCTTCATGAACGCCATGACGCCCGCGACTTCGATACCCATACCGAAGATAAACGTCAGGGTTAAAATAAGATGCCGGGTGGTGGCGTAAACGCCGTCCGGCATTTTTAGGCTTATCACGCGTTGGTGACGTCGTACTCCATGCGGCGTAACGCGTCTAACGTGGCTTTGGCTTCATCTTCATCGATGATACTCATGGCGAACCCTACGTGCACCAGTACCCATTGCCCAACCAGCTCAGCTGTATCGCCTTCACAAATCAAGGCAATGTTGACATCGCGCTTGATACCGCATACTTCAACCTGCGCAAGCTGGTGAATATCTTCACCGACGGTCAGAACCTGACCCGGGACTCCAATACACATATCTGACTCCGCCCCATAGCAACCTATGGGCTATTCGACTTCAATACTTTTCACTTTCAGTGAATCGCCGCTTTCAACCCGCAAACGATCGCCCTGGCAACGTGGACACTGCGCGTCATGCTGGTTGATTTCCACAACCTGACTGCAATCCCAGCACCAGGCCTGGGCGGGTTTGTATTCAATGTGCAACTCACATCCCTGCGCGACCGTGCCCTGACAGACGATGTCAAAACTGAAACGTACGGCGCTCTCCTCAACACAGGAGAGCGCGCCAATTTCCAGCCAAACGCCGGTAACACGTTTAACATCGTGTTGCTCTGCCTGCTGCTGAATAATCTCAACCGCGCTCTGGCAAAGCGACAACTCATGCATTTTCACAACTCCGACGACCCAGCAGCAGCGCGCGGCGATTTAGCTGCGGCGCATTGGGATCGCTAACCGGCAGTGATAACAACATTTTTGCGCAATCGTCGGTCAGGCGGACACCATCTTGTGCCGACATGCTGTGCGAAAGCGGCGACATCAGCGAACAGGACAAGTATTGCGATACACCATCCAGTTCACCAACGGTAAATGTCATCTCGCCATACGGTAAGCGCAGCCCAATTTTCTCGCTAACTTTACGCACAGGCCAGACCTGGTCTGGCCCCGGGAAAATCAATGCGCTCAGCATCCAGGGTGTGATCACACACCCCGTCCACTGACCTTCAAACAGCGTAAAATCAGAGACATATACCGGCATGTTCGGATGTAAGAACGAGAGATCGTGCATCGAACGGTGGGCTACCTCTTCAAACGCTGCCTGAATCTGCGCTTTTGGAGCCGTCTGAAAGCCTAAAAACTCCTCAGACATGGGCCGCCTCCCGAGGGATGGCTTCCACACCCGATTCCCGCAGCGCAGCGAGAACCTGCTCAAGCGCAGGTTCAATCATGGCTTCAACCGTCGGCGTTAGCCCGATATGCGGCTCCAGCGATTCCGGAATAACGCCGACCAGGGTCAGTTTCTTCGGAAACTCGCCGGTGAAACGCAGGGCCGACAATACGTCGGCCAGGCCAAGCTGGTGCGGAGAGATTTTGTTGGTAAACAGCGCCGGGATCTCTTCGTCCCGTAGGACCATCATCGTTCCTGGCGTGTTTTTTCTCGACACAATGGCGTCAGCAATGATCAGATGATCTCTGTTCGCCATATCGCCGAGAAGCTCCATCCCTGCCGTACCACCGTCCAGAACGTCAACATAGTCTGGCAGGATGTACCGTTGCTCTAATGCCTCAACGATACGTACTCCGATGGCTTCGTCGGTCAGCAAAATATTGCCAACCCCTAAAACTAATATCCGCATTACAGAACCTTAACTGAGACGACTTCGTTCCCGTCAACGTCCACCACATGCACCGCACATGACATACAAGGATCGAAGGAGTGAATGGTACGCACCACTTCCAGCGGTTTGTTCGGATCGGCGATCGGAGTCCCTACCAGTGAACGCTCATACGGTCCCACTTCATCGTTAAAGTTACGTGGGCCAGAGTTCCAGGTTGACGGTACAACCGCCTGATAGTTACTGATAATGCCGTCTTTAATCACCATCCAGTGAGAAAGCATACCGCGCGGCGCTTCGAGGAAGCCTACACCTTTGAATTCGCCGGTGGCCGGAATATTCGGTTTCACGAAGGTGGTGTGGTCGCCTTTACCGATGTTCACGATCAACGCGTTGTACTGATCCTGCAGAACGTTCTGCAGTTCACAGCAGTGAACGGTACGACCAATGATACGGCCCAGCGTCGAATGCAGCTGCGCAACTTCGATGGTTTTACCGGTCAGCTTGGTGTAAATCGCAATGATTTCATTCAGCTTGGCATGGGTAGACTCGCGTTTTGCCGCCAGTTTACACAGCATATTAGCCAGCGGGCCCACTTCCACCGTTTTGCCGTAGAAGGTTGGCGCTTTAACCCAGGAGTATTTGCCATCGTCTGACCAGCCGGTGTAATCCGGAACCGTTGTACCTTCCCACGGTGCCTGCGGCGCTTCGTCTTTGTACCATGCGTGTTTCGCACTCTCCTGAATCCCTTTGATCAGGTATTCATCAGAGTGAGAGGTGATCGGACGATAGGTCGACAGATCTGCATCCGTGATGTAACCACCCGGGAACAGGAAGCTGCCATTTTTGCCGTCAGTCGGGAATTCCGGTGCGCTCAGGTAGTTAACCGCACCCTGGCCACGTTCCAGCCATTCAGGGTAGAACGCTGCAATAACCGCGGTATCGACCTTATAAACCTGCTCAACAAAATCGCTCAGCTTATCGATGAAGGATTTGATGTACATCAGGCGCTCAAGGTTCAGCACACCAAGACCGTCGAGGTTAATTGGGTTTGCGACCCCACCTACTGCCAGGTTTTGAATGTGCGGTGTTTTACCGCCCAGCAGCGCCACGACGCGGTTAGCATCACGCTGGCATTCCAGCGCCTGCAGGTAGTGCGCGACTGCAATCAGGTTCACTTCCGGTGGCAGTTGCATTGCCGGGTGTCCCCAGCAACCGTTAGCAAAAATACCTAACTGACCGCTGGCAACCAGGTCTTTGATCTTGTTTTGAACCTTGGTGAACTCTTCCGCGCTGTTCAGGTGCCAGGTCGACACGCCGTTCAGCATCGCCGAGGCTTTCGCCGGATCGGCTTTCAGTGCGGAAGTGATATCCACCCAGTCCAGCGCAGAAAGCTGATAGAAGTGAACGATATGGTCATGCGTAGTATGCGCTGCCAGAATGATGTTACGGATGTACTGTGCGTTCACCGGCACATCAATGTTCAGTGCGCTTTCTGCCGCACGCACAGAAGAGATAGCGTGCGTCGTGGTACAAACACCACAAATACGCTGCACAATCATCCACGCATCACGCGGATCGCGATTCTTCACGATCTCTTCCATGCCGCGCCACATGGTGCCGGAAGCCCATGCTTTTGATACCACGCCATTTTCGATTTCGCAGTCGATACGTAAGTGACCCTCAATACGGGTTACCGGATCAATAGTAATTCTCTGGCTCATGCTTTGCTCGCCTCATGACGATTTTGATCGTTTTGTTTTAAAGGAGGAAGTATCGGCAGTAGACGAATGAGTACGATGTATGCACAAATCTCAATAGCCACAAAACCAATAGAAATCAACAGTTCTTCCCAGGTCGGGAAGTAGTGGTAGCCACCACCAGGATTGAACGCCACCAGCGAATAAGACAGACGCCATGTTGCACAACCCAGCAATGCGCTCAGCGCAGACAGATACAGCATGCGCGAGTCATTACGCAGCTTCGTGATACGCAGTACCACCAGCGGGAAGACCATCAGCACGACCTCAAGCCAGAACATGGCTGAGTAGAAATCGCCTGCAAACGCATACGACAGCTTGTCCCGATAGATCAGTTCACCAAAGCGAAGAACGACGAAGATCGCCAGCAAGACGCTAATCGTATTTGTCAGCTTGATGAACAAACTTTTCTCGTCCGGCCCATTACCTTTCAGGCCGCTTTGTACCAACGAACCTTCAAATATCACGATCGAGAAGCCCATAATGAAGGCAGTCAGTACCGAGAACAGCGGCAGCATTTCATAGGCTTGCCAGAGTGGATGGACCTTATTACCGGCAGAAATCATCAATGAACCCATTGAAGACTGGTGCATCGTCGGCAGCAGCGCGCCGAGAGCAATAATAAAGAACATCACTTTGTTCAAACGCTTGAGGGAAACTTTCCACCCCAGACGTTCAAACAAGGCCGGCGCAAATTCCAGCGCCATGATGCCGATATAGATGGTCATACAGACCGCCGTTTCAAACAGCACCGAGTTCACGTTGAAGTGGCCCGGGATGTAGAAATACGGCAGGTTCCAGTAACGACCTACGTCGATGGTGATCGACAGTCCACCCAGAGAATAACCAAACAGGCTCGCCAGCAAAGCAGGACGCACCAGTGGGTGATATTCCCCTTTGTTAAAGACATAGACGGCCCAGGCCAGCGCCCAGCCGCCACAGGCGAAACCGGTACCAATCAACAGGTCAAACGCGATCCACACGCCCCAAGGGAAACCGCCGTTCAGATCGGAGACTGAACCCAATCCGAATACCAGACGCTTCACGATGAGGATCATGCACAGGATGATAAGCGGCCCAAAAATAATGACCGGTTTGCTGACTATTTTTCCGCCCAGCGGTTTAGGATCATGACTCATGATCGTCTCCTCCGTCGTGATGGTCGTTTTTCGTGTTACGACGAACCAGCACGGTTAAACCCGCCAGCACAGCCAATGGCAGCATCATGCCTTTATACAGGGTGTGTTGAACATGCTCAGAACGCGCACCGGTTGACAGATCAGCCAGCTGTGGGAGATCCAGATTTTCATAAGGAACACCCGTCAGTACCAATACCTGCGTACCGCCGCCTTCTTTCTCGCCGTACAAGTGCGGATAGTATTTCGGCACCGTATGCAGATAGGTATCACCGGCTTTCACCGTCTGACGCGGATAGTGGTATTCGCTGCCAGGCTTCAGTGCCAGACGTTTTTTCGCCTCAGCCATCAGCTCTTCACGCGTACCAAAAATCACCGCACCTGCAGGACATACTTCAACACAGCCCGGTAAACCACCTTTATCGAGACGTTCAACACCTTTCTGGTTACACAGCTCGCACTTATGGAGCGCACCAAATGGGTTGTTGTAGTCGTATTTAGGCACGTTGTACGGGCAGGCGACCATGCAGTAACGGCAACCGGTACAGACATCTTTGTCATAATGGACGATGCCGGTTTTCGGATCTTTCTTCAGCGCGGAAACCGGACAAACAGAGACACAGTTAGGATCGACACAGTGCATGCACTGTTTCTTAATGTATGCGTAGCCGTTCTCTTCCTGATCTTTGTTAACACCTGTTCCGCTCCGCCACACCTGAATGATGTTATTGGTGTACGGTGACAGTTTGTCGTTGTTCGACCAGGTTTCGGGTCCTTCAGGATTACGTGCCGGGAAGTTGATGTCCTGGCACTTGGTGACACAGGCCTGACAGCCAACGCACAGCGTCGAGTCATATAACATCCCAAGAGACCCTGGGATCGGCGGACGGTTTTCTGCAGCCGCATGGCTGACAGACGGCGCAGCGCCCAACAGCAATGCTCCGCCAGAAGCTGCTTTAATAAAGTTACGTCTGTTCACGGTTATTCTCCCCGTGAGTCAGCGTTATCTTTCTTTTGCTGACGTCCCAGTTCACGTACCGCCATCACGCTGACGCCGGCAACCAGTCCGACTACGCCACCCAGCAGCCCAACAGCCCCAGCAGAAATGTTGCCGCCTTCTTTCATGTTGACATCCGGCTTCTCTGAACGCGGAGTTTGGTTTTCCACAGAAGCAAGCTGGTGAATACCTTTATGGAAACCAACGCCTTCTTCGTTACAGCCGTAGCAAGGGTGACCGATCGCCACTGGCCACACGCCGCCAACATCGCAGAACTGCAAGGTCGAGCAGTTACCGTAGGTTTCTGGTCCTTTACAGCCCAAATGGTAGAGGCACCAGCCTTCACGGTGGCCTTCATCGCCGAACTCTTTAGCAAAACGGCCAGCATCAAAGTGCGGACGGCGTTCGCAATGTTCGTGAATCAAACGGCCATAGGCAAATGTCGGACGGTTTTTCGCATCCAGCTTCGGCGGCTTACCGTAGGTGATGATATGTGCGACAGTCGCGAGGAAGTTATGCGGGTTCGGCGGACAGCCCGGGATATTGATGATGGTTTTGCCTGGCAGAACTTCCTGCAAGCCGACGGCACCCGTTGGGTTAACGCCAGCAGCGGCAACACCACCCCACGCGGCACACGAGCCGATAGCAATGATTGCTGCAGCGCCTTCGGCCGCCTTGCGGATATGATCCACAATGGGCTCACCGGCGACCATGCAGTAAATACCATTATCTTTCAGTGGGATGGAACCATCGACAACCAGAACATACTGCCCTTTATACTTCTCCAGAGCGTTATGTTTGTTCTCTTCGACCTGGTGGCCGAAGGCGGCGGAAAGCACCTCATGGTATTCCAGAGAGATGGTCTCCAGGACGAGGTTTTCCACTGTGGGGTGTGTCGCACGAAGTAGCGATTCAGTACATCCCGTACACTCCTGAGCACCAATCCAGATAACCGGTGGGCGCTGAGGGCGGGATACTGACTCCGCCATTTCTGCGGCGGCTTTGCTACTGAGCCCCATGGTAGCGGCCAATGCTGCACAAAGCTTCATGAAATCACGGCGGTTAATGCCGTTCGAATTGATGAGAGGGTTATCTCCAGTCATTTTATTGTTATTCCGTTGCGAAGACCTGGCTTTTATTTTGCACCATTCGCATGTTGCTTATTGCGATCGGCGCGCCATTACCACACTTTTTATATGGTTATGTGCATTATAATACTTCGGCAGGGCAACAAAACGAAGGTGTAGGTCAATAGTGTAATTAATTAAAGCAAGATAATACCCCTTTCGGATCAAGCTTCGAGCCGATAGCCGGCCATGAAAAAGCGAATTGTTGTACTGGACTGGTTCTCTTTGAAGAAATCCATCACCATTTCTTTATCCAGCCCGTAACGACGCGTCAGGATCCCTGCTTCCCACGCACTGAGTTGCCGATCGCCCGTTCTTTCAAACATCCGATGTGAAAAACCCAGCACAAAGCCGCGCTTATAATCAGCACAAAAATTCGCCACTGTCCGTGCACTGTCCGCACTTGATGCATTTAATCCGGCCATCAGGCCCTTACCAAAATGGTTGTCCATGCATAACCTCCAATCGCTATATGATAAATTATATAGCGATTTTTTAAGCAAAGACCAGAGGTTTCACGCACTTTTTTGTGCCAGATTAAAAGGCCACCCATTCATCCGTTTTAGATGTTTTAGGCGCTACGCTTTCTTCGGCGGGTAAAACGGTGTTGGTTGAGGCGTGCTGAGCGTCGTTTGCGGAAAGCCGAAACTGTTGAACCGCACGCTGTAGATCTTCGGTTTGCCGCTCCAGAGCCACTGCTGCTGCCGACACCTGCTCTACCAGCGCGGCGTTCTGTTGGGTCACGCTGTCCATTTGCGTGATCGCCACACTCACTTGCGAGATCCCTTTATTCTGCTCTTCAGAGGCGGAAGCGATTTGCTTCATTATCGCCGTCACTTCGGTTGCACCACGCAGAATAGCGTCCATCGTCAATCCGGTTTCCTTGACCAGACGCGCCCCCTGATCGACACGGCGCGCCGATTCGCCAATCAATGTCTCAATCTCTTTCGCCGCTCCTGCGCTGCGGCTGGCAAGATTACGCACCTCACCAGCAACCACGGCAAAACCACGCCCCTGCTCACCCGCTCTGGCGGCTTCGACGGCGGCATTGAGGGCCAGAATGTTGGTCTGGAACGCAATACTGTTAATGACCGAGGTAATTTCGGCGATCTGTTTAGAGCTGGCCGCAATCCCGTCCATGGTATCGACCACTTGCGAAACCAGCGTGCTGCCTTTGCCTGCCGTTTCTGATGCCGTATCGGCAAGCTGGCTGGCTTCGCGCGCATTTTCGGCGTTTAGTTTTACCGTGGCGGTGAGCTGCTCCATGCTGGCCGCAGTCTCTTCCAACGCTGCGGCCTGCTCTTCAGTACGCGAAGAGAGATCGTTATTACCGCTGGAAATCTCCGTTGCGCCACGCCAGATGTTGTCGCTGCCTGAGCGAATCGTACTCACAGCTTCACGCAGGCTGTCCTGCATCGCGCTGAGTAAAGGCACCAACTGGCCCACACAGTTACGGCCAAATTCTTCAATCGGGTGACTGAGGTCGCCGTGGGCAATCTGGCGGAACTGCTGGCGAATACGTGCCAGCGGTTTCACCATCATTGACACGAGGTAGCGGTCGGTAAAGATAAGGATGGCGATACCGAGAATAACGGCGGAGATAATTAAGGTGCGAATAATTGACGTTTTGCCATCAACCATAATTCGTGTCGCATCCAGTCGCTCACCAGCGGTGGTATTAAACCTCTCGGCGCTGGCACCAAATTCACGGCTCAGCGCAGGTGTAACGGTACTTGCATGCTCTGACCAGGCAGTGAGCGATCCCTGTTGCGCCAGCTGCATTTGTGGGATTACACCTTTATCCAGCAGCGCTTGCCACTTAGTCAGCACCGCTGCGGCAATTTCAGGATCCATCGGTCCCGGAGACAGTGTTTTCATCTGCTGGAGTTTTTTACTCATCCCCTCCAGCGATTGTTGCGCAGGGCCAAAGTCAGGCGTTCCGCCGCCAATTTTGACATCCACTGCGCGACTTAAGCGCGTTACGAAGCGAAAGTACTGATCGTTCCCCTGGCTGAGGACCGTCATCTGCTGCACGAGATGGCGGTCAATATCATTTCCTTCTGATATTTTGGATAACGAATGGAGACTGAATAACCCCACGCCCGACCAAAGCAGGCAAAATAGTCCCAGTATTGCCAGCATGACAATACGAATAGTGAAGTTTTTCAGCAAACGCATAGTAGTTTCCTTGCCGTAGAAGAGGATTTCGCCATCAGGCGAGACTTATCCTTGTTATCGGCAGGTCACGAAGAAGATATAATGTGTTCTTTATTTTTTTACTTTTTTAAGTGCGTCTGATAACCCTTCAGGTTATAACGATATGAATGCTAATGAAATTAGGTAGCATTATTATTCAGATATTCTGTCTAACACATTAAACAATATTTTGTTTTCTAACGTAAATATTTATCAAACCATGAGATAGTGCGCTCCCAGGCTAAATCAGCGGCAGCTTTATCATAACGAGGAGTCGAATCATTGTGAAAACCATGATTAACGCCGGGATAGATATACGCCTCAAACACTTTCTTATTGGCCTTGAGAGCGGTTTCATACGCCGGCCAGCCTTCATTAATGCGCGTATCCAGTGCAGCATAATGCAATAACAAAGGCGCATTTATTTTAGGGACATCTGACGCGGGAACCTGGCGTCCATAAAAAGGCACCGCACAGGCCAGTTCAGGATAAGCAACGGCTGCTGCATTCGAGACACCACCACCGTAGCAAAACCCGGTAATACCGACCTTTCCTGTCGCATCGGGATAACGCTGCATATAGTCAATCGCGGCAAAAAAATCGTTCATTAACTTGATGGGATCTATCTGCTGCTGCAGCTCCCGGCCTTTATCATCATTACCCGGATAGCCGCCTACCGAACTTAACCCATCCGGCGCGAGCGCCAGATATCCCGCCTTTGCCACCCGCCGCGCGACATCCTCAATGTAGGGATTCAACCCACGATTCTCGTGCACAACAACCACAGCAGGAATTTTCCCCGTCACCTTTACCGGCTTTACCAGATAACCGCGCACATCACCATGGCCGTCAGGTGATGGGTAGGTTATGTACTCCGCCAGAATGTCGGGATCGGTAAATTCCACCTGCGTTGCCAGAGCATAGTTCGGCTTTAACAGATTAAATAACACCAGCGCCGTCATGCTGCCAACGGCATATTTGCCCGCCAGGTTGAGAAATTCTCGTTTCGATATTTTGCCATGCGCGTAATAGTCGTAGTAATCGAGCAACTCTTGCGGAAAGTCTTTTGCAGTTAAACGCGGCATTGGCCCACTCCAAAATGATGTTTTTTTAAGCAAAGCACAGCGGCCTATTTTTGCCCAGTTTTTCATCCCAATGTGACCTGTGAACGGGATAATCATCGCGAAACAGCTAGAATAGAAACGTCGTTTCGAAATTCACCTGCACTAAGGAGATCTCATGGCCTGGTTTGCCAATCCTGAACGTTATGAGCAGATGCTCTATCGCTACTGTGGTCGCAGCGGTTTGCGTTTACCCGCACTGTCGCTGGGTTTATGGCACAGTTTTGGACACGTTCAAGCACTGGATTCACAGCGTGCCCTGCTGCGCAAAGCATTTGATTTAGGCATCACGCATTTTGATTTAGCCAATAACTACGGGCCGCCGCCGGGAAGCGCAGAAGAGAACTTTGGCAGATTACTGCGCGAGGATTTCGCGCAGTACCGTGACGAGTTAATCATCTCCACCAAAGCAGGCTATGACATGTGGCCGGGACCCTACGGCTCTGGCGGTTCGCGCAAGTATTTGCTCGCAAGCCTCGACCAGAGCCTGCAACGCATGGGGCTCGACTACGTTGATATTTTCTATTCTCACCGCGTTGACGAAAGCACGCCAATGGAAGAGACCGCCGCAGCGCTGGCACACGCCGTGCAAAGTGGCAAAGCCCTGTATGTCGGTATTTCATCCTATTCCCCGGAGCGCACGCAAAAAATGGCTGAACTGCTGCGGGAATGGAAAATTCCGCTGCTGATCCACCAACCGTCCTACAACCTGCTTAACCGTTGGGTCGACAGCAGTGGCCTGCTGGATACGCTGGACTCGAACGGCATTGGCTGTATCGCCTTCACCCCGCTGGCGCAAGGATTGCTGACTGGGAAATACCTGAACGGTATTCCGGAAGGATCACGCATGCAGCGCGAAGGGAAAAAAGCCCGTGGTCTGACAGAGAATATGCTGACAGAAGAGAATATTAGCAGCCTGCGCCTGCTTAACGAAATGGCGCAACGGCGCGGACAGTCGATGGCGCAAATGGCGTTGAGCTGGTTACTCAAAGATGACCGCGTGACGTCAGTATTAATCGGCGCCAGCCGCCCCGAGCAGCTGGAAGAAAACGTTCAGGCGTTGAATAATCTGACGTTCAGCGCCGAAGAACTGGCGCAGATTGATAAACACGTCGCCGACGGCAAGCTCAATTTGTGGCAGGCTTCATCAGACAAGTAGCAGCCTGAACAGTGTGCCGGGACGACGTTGTCGGACCGGCTTTAATCGTTTCATGTTTATCAGTGCAGAAAATAAGTCACACACCTCAAACCTCTTCCGCGTTGATTGATGGACGCTGGAACTCCGGCCAGACCAACGCAACGAGTGCAGGATAGGCTTCAAGACTGAACTCCCTGAAGCATTGACGTAAATTGAGCACGTCCAGATCGGCGTGCGGGACTTTCTCTCCGCTCAGGCAGCGTTTTTTGATGTTGTCATAATATTTGTACACCGCCGAGTTAAGATCGCTGCAGCGCCGCTGCGCATCAAATAATCCCGGCGTTTCATTTAACTCCACCATGGTCATCCGCTTTATTGTCGAGTGGATAAAATCGATATATTCATGATTAACGCGCCAATACCATACCGGGGTAATCGAATTCATCAGTGCTGAAAAATGATCTTCCCCCTCTTCTTTGCTCAGTGTTTCCAGCTTGGGGGCAGAGGCAAACCCTTCATTAGCTCGATTTTTATTTGCACCACGCATGAGTAAAAGAACCCCGCAGGTAAGCAATAGCAGGGTAATAACAGAATAAAATATACTGTTCATATACAGGCTCCATTTTTTTTGATTTTAAAATTACCCCATGCTATTGTCAACGCAGCCTGTCTTATTAAAAAAACTCACCTCACTGGCAGCAAAGGATATTTCAACATGCTTCCCGAGCATCTTGTTCCCTCTCGTTTTCATTTATCTACATCCCAGACCAATACTGACACGGCAGAAAATAGTGAAAGTTTGGCTCAGGGAACGGTAAACTTAAGCGATTACGAAGCGGATATTTTAATTAGTGCCTCTGCTACCGGCCAGGCACGAAACATGTTATTTGAAGAGTGCGACCGTCACTTAAAAGAACGTCTTTTTAGCGCAGCAAAAATTGAATCGTTCACCCGCCTGCTAAATTCGTTACAAGCCGAAGGTGACATTAACGCACAAGAATTAAGTAAAATTCTGGCTAAAAACACCGCATTAATAAATGAGCAGGGCAATAAAATTTGGCTTAATTTAATTACGCGTGAAACCAGCGCTCCCATTTTTTATTCTCTGGAAGAAAAATAAAATGAAAGATGTTGAGGATAACAACGTTTATTTGGCTTTAGACAACCATAAAAGTGATGAATTTGTCTTAAAGCAGAATCTGGATATCTTGATTGCCAATAAGAACGCCACATTGGAAAGCGTGGCCCAGGAGACGGTATCAATACCCGCTGCGCTGGTACGCATGAAGTGGCAAAATCGCCATGAAATTTATGCCCTGCAGGCTAAAGAAGAGATCTACGGCGCCACGATTGAGGCTATCATTGCCCAACAGCCAGAATTGCGGGACAAAATCATGGCCCGTCTGGAAAGCACCTACCAGCATATACTCGCGCGAGAAACCGCCACATTGCGCCTGACGCGTAAGCTATCAGAAGGAAGCTATACAGCGACCAAGGTCACTACCGTCGCGCTGGATGAGACGAAATAAGGGAGTGGAGAAAGAGTCAGAAACAGGAGGCCGGGTAAGGCAAAAACCCTCACCCGGCAGCAGAGATTACTTCGCTTTCACGGTCTCTTCACCGACCAAACCAATCTTCAGGAAACCTGCCTGGTGCAGCGTATCCATCACTTTCATCATGGTTTCATAGTCGACAGTTTTATCGGCACGGAAGAAGATAGTCGTGTCTTTCTTGCCTTCCGTCAGCGCGTTTAGCGCGTTAATCATGGTTTCATCGGTCACCTGCTCGTTGCCGATAAACATGGTGTTATCCGCTTTTACTGACAGGTAAACCGGTTTTTCAGGACGCGGTTGCGGCGTGCTGGTCGATGCGGGGAGATTCACCTTCACATCCACCGTTGCCAGCGGCGCGGCCACCATAAAGATGATCAACAAAACCAACATAACATCGATAAACGGCGTCACGTTGATGTCGTGCATTTCACCGTTATCGTCCAGATTTTCGTTAAAACTCATTGCCATGGAACATTACCCTACACGTAATTTCTGCGCAGCGCGTACCGGATGTGCCGCAGCGCTTGCGCTCAGATCCAGATCACGGCTTTGCAATAACAGTACCTGTGCGGCGACATCACCCAACATTGCTTTATAGCTGCCAATCTGACGGGCGAAGATGTTGTAGATTACAACAGCGGGAATGGCCGCAACCAGACCAATCGCGGTGGCTAACAGCGCTTCTGCAATCCCCGGCGCAACCACGGCCAGGTTAGTCGTTTGAGTTTGTGCAATACCGATGAAGCTATTCATGATGCCCCATACCGTACCGAACAGACCCACAAATGGAGAGATAGCCCCAATGGTTGCCAGGTATCCGTTACCACGGCCCATATGACGGCCTACAGCTGCGACACGACGTTCCAGGCGGAACCCGGTACGCTCTTTAATCCCTTCGTTGTCATCGCTGCCTTCTGACAGTTCCAGCTCGTTCTGCGCTTCGTTAATTAACAGTGCGCCCAGGCTTTTGGTATCGAATCCAGCGGCAATTTCACTGGCCTGATCTAAAGAGCGGGCTTCAGCCAGCTGTTGCTGTTCGCGCTTAAGGCGGCGCTTCTGCGTAAAGAACTCAAGGCTCTTACTAAAGAAGATAGCCCAGGTGACCACGGACGCCAAAATCAGCCCAATCATCACGCACTTAACCACGATATCGGCGTGCTGATACATACCCCAGACGGAAAGGTCCGTCTGCATCAAATTATTACCCACTCTGTATCTCCAGGACGCAAATCACAAAATCTGAGCGTAATGATATCAAAACGACGTCGAATTGATAGTCGTTCTCATTACTATTTACATAGTGCCGCACCTTTGGTTTCTTTTCCTTGCGCTTACGCAGTAAAAAAGTCAGCAGACACATTTTGGGACTATTTTCTACTTTATGACCCTTCAGCAGGATGCGTCCCCCTGGATTCATGCTAGTTTAGACATCTAGACGTATAAAAATAGGAAACCAACATGGCAGACAAGCATCTTGAGACCACACTCGTTCATGCAGGACGCAGTAAAAAGTACACGCTAGGTTCCGTCAACAGCGTGATCCAGCGCGCCTCTTCGCTGGTGTTTGACACCGTAGAGGCCAAAAAGCAGGCCGCGCACAATCGTGCTAACGGAGCGCTTTTCTACGGACGTCGCGGAACCCTGACGCATTTCTCCCTACAGGAAGCAATGTGCGAGCTAGAAGGCGGCGCGGGATGTGCCCTGTTTCCCTGCGGCGCAGCAGCCGTTGCCAACACGATTCTGGCTTTTGTTGAACAAGGCGACCACGTGCTGATGACCAACACGGCCTATGAACCCAGCCAGGATTTTTGCACCAAGATTCTCGGCAAGCTCGGCGTGAGTACCGGTTGGTTCGACCCGTTAGTGGGCGCCGATATTGTGAAGCACATTCAGCCCAACACCAAAGTGGTATTTCTGGAATCTCCCGGCTCCGTCACCATGGAAGTGCATGATGTTCCGGCGATTGTAGCCGCCGTCAGAAGCGTAGCGCCGGACGCTATCATCATGATCGATAACACCTGGGCTGCCGGGGTGCTGTTCAATGCGCTGGATTTTGGAATCGACATCTCAATTCAGGCCGGGACCAAATATCTGATTGGCCACTCCGACGCAATGGTCGGTACGGCAGTGTCGAATGCCCGCTGCTGGGATCAACTACGCGAAAACGCTTATTTAATGGGGCAAATGCTGGACGCAGATACTGCCTATATGACCAGCCGCGGTCTACGTACTCTGAGTGTTCGCCTGCGTCAACATCACGAAAGCAGCCTGAAAGTTGCAGAGTGGCTGGCCAGCCATCCGCAGGTCGCCCGCGTCAATCACCCTGCGCTTCCCGGCAGCAAAGGACACGAATTCTGGAAACGTGATTTTACCGGGAGCAGCGGCCTGTTCTCGTTTGTGTTGAATAAAAAGCTGAATAATGAAGAGCTGTCGGCGTATCTGGATCACTTCAATCTGTTCAGTATGGCCTACTCCTGGGGCGGCTTTGAATCACTGATTCTGGCCAATCAGCCCGAACACATTGCCGCAATCCGCCCTGAAGGCAAAGTGGACTTCAGCGGAACACTTATCCGTTTACACATCGGTTTAGAAAATGTTGACGATCTGATTGCGGATTTAGCCGCCGGATTCGCCCGAATCGAGTAACATTGCCGCAGTTGGACATATATGCAGACACTTCTGGTGGAAAAGTCTGCAATTGTTGCGTCCGGGATCAAGGCATCCCGGACAATTCAGGAGTACAATCCACGCATAAACGCTGTTCCACAGGAAAGTCCATGGTAGTCATTCAAGATATTATCTCCGCGCTCTGGCAACACGATTTTGCCGCGCTGGCAGATCCGCACGTTGTAAGCGTGGTGTACTTCGTGATGTTTGCCACACTGTTTTTAGAAAATGGCCTGCTGCCTGCTTCCTTTTTACCCGGAGACAGCCTGCTGTTACTGGCCGGGGCACTGATCGCGCAGGACGTGATGAGCTTTATCCCGACGATTGCTATTCTGACGGCAGCAGCCAGTCTCGGCTGTTGGCTGAGCTATATTCAGGGACGCTGGCTGGGCAACACGCGAACGGTAAAAGGATGGCTGGCGCAATTGCCTGAAAAATATCATCAGCGTGCCACCTGTATGTTTGACCAACACGGTCTGATGGCGTTGCTCGCTGGACGCTTCCTGGCATTTGTTCGCACCTTGCTGCCTACAATGGCGGGGATTTCAGGTCTGCCCAATCGCCGGTTCCAGTTCTTTAACTGGCTGAGCGGTCTGCTGTGGGTTACCGTCGTCACCAGCTTTGGCTATGCGCTCAGCATGATCCCGTTCGTTAAACGCCATGAAGATCAGGTGATGACCTTCCTGATGATCCTGCCACTCGCCCTGCTAACCGCAGGCCTGTTAGGCACGTTGTTCGTGGTGATTAAAAAAAAATGCTGTAGCGCCTGAGCAGTAACCGTAGGCCGGGTAAAACTACCCGGCATTTTCGCCTGATGGCGCTTCGCTAAGTATACCTGCTAAAAATTAGCTCCCCTGCATCGTGCGAATTCTTGCCGCATCTTCCCCTGGTGTCACACCGAAGTACCGCTTGAACTCCCGACTAAACTGCGAAGCGCTTTCATAGCCAACCCGCATTGCCGCCGCGCTGGCCTTCATGCCGTCGTGGATAATCATCATCCGCGCCTTATGCAGGCGGTAACTCTTCAGGTACTGTAGCGGCGAGGTGCTGGTCACCGATTTGAAATTATGATGAAACGCCGACACGCTCATATTGGCCTCTGCTGCCAGTTGTTCGACGTTGAGGTTCTCGGTGTACTTATTTTCGATTCGCTTCAGCACGCGACTGATCAAACTGAAATGCGTCTGGCGACTGACCAGCGCGAGCAATGCGCCACCCCGTGGACCAGTCAGCACATGGTAGAGGATCTCACGGATGATCTGTTTGCCCAGAATTCGCGCGTCCAGCGGGCGCTCCATCACATCCAGTAAACGCTCAGCCGCACAAAGAATCTCGTCAGAAAGCGTGGCAGAGTTAATCCCGCTCGCCGCCATTGAGGGCTGGAACAGTTCATCTTCGCCAATATCCATCAGTAGCTCCTGCAATTGCAGGATATCGACATTCAGGCGCATACCGGCCAGTGGAATTTCCGGTGTCGCATACGTTTCACATTCAAAGGGTAAAGGTACAGTGAGCAGCAGATATTCGTTGGCGTCATAACGAAATATGCGCTCATTGATATAACCAATTTTATGACCCGAGAAGAGCAATATGATGCCGGGCTGATACATCACCGGCGTGCGTAGCCCCGGTTCCGTGCCATACAGTAAACGCACATCCGGCAGCAACTCACTGAGTTTATTTTCATTGTTTTTCAGCTGCTTAATTTTATCTGTCAGCAGAAGGCAGATCTTATCACGGTTCATAGAACACCATTTCGTCATCGGATTGCAACACCAACAGTGTGCGCATTTTTATCCTTTTTCTCCAGCAGCCTGTAGAAATAGGCAAGACATTGGCAGAAATGAGCATTGAGAGGAACGCGTCTGACGACCACAATGTTCACCATCAGGCAGACACTCGCCTGCCCTCTTTTTTACCCACATAAGGGAACGAGCAATGAACAACTTTAATCTCCATACCCCGACCCGCATTCTGTTTGGTAAAGGCGCTATCGCTGAACTGCGCGATCAAATCCCTCAGGATGCTCGCGTGCTGATTACCTACGGCGGTGGCAGCGTGAAAAAAACCGGCGTTCTGGCACAGGTTCAGGATGCGCTGAAAGGCCTGGACGTGCTGGAGTTTGGCGGTATTGAACCGAACCCGGCTTATGAAACGCTAATGAACGCAGTAAAAATCGTGCGTGATGAGAAAGTGACGTTCCTGCTGGCGGTCGGCGGTGGTTCTGTTCTCGACGGCACCAAATTCATCGCCGCTGCAGCACAGTACGCTGACGGCATCGATCCATGGCGTATTCTGGAAACCCACGGCAATGACGTAAAAAGCGCCATCCCGATGGGTTCCGTATTAACCCTGCCAGCAACCGGCTCTGAATCTAACTCCGGCGCGGTAATTTCGCGTAAAACCACCGGCGATAAGCTGGCCTTTATGACCCCGTTTGTGCAGCCGGTTTTTGCCGTGCTGGATCCGGTTTACACCTACACCCTCCCGCCGCGTCAGGTGGCAAACGGTGTGGTGGACGCGTTCGTTCATACTGTTGAGCAGTATGTGACTTATCCGGTTGACGGGAAAATTCAGGATCGCTTTGCCGAAGGCATTCTGCTGACGCTTATCGAAGAAGGTCCGAAAGCATTACAGGAGCCGGAAAACTACAACGTGCGTGCGAACGTCATGTGGGCGGCAACCCAGGCACTGAACGGTTTGATTGGCGCGGGCGTACCGCAGGATTGGGCCACCCATATGCTGGGCCACGAACTGACCGCGATGCATGGTCTCGATCATGCCCAAACGTTGGCCATCGTTCTGCCTGCGTTGTGGAATGAAAAACGCGATACCAAACGTGCCAAATTGCTGCAATACGCAGAACGTATCTGGAATATCACCGAAGGAAGTGATGACCAGCGTATCGACGCCGCCATTGCCGCTACCCGCGCTTTCTTCGAACAAATGGGCGTACCCACTCGTCTGTCTGACTATGGCCTGGACGGTAGCTCCATCCCGGCGCTGCTGGAGAAACTGGAAGCACACGGTGGTACGAAACTGGGCGAACATCAGGACATTACGCTCGACGTCAGCCGCCGTATTTACGAAGCGGCGCACTAAGGTTTTTTCACCTCAGACTTTCGTTTTTGGGTATTTAGGCCAGACTTAAGTCACACTTGTGTCACCGGAGCGCGCTCCGGTGACAATAATCTAGGGGGGAATTATGACTAATCCAACCGTTATCAAACTACAGGATGGTAACGTGATGCCACAACTGGGCCTGGGGGTCTGGAAGGCAAGTAATGAGGAAGTAATCTCCGCAATCCATAAAGCGCTGGAAGTGGGTTATCGCTCTATCGATACCGCTGCCGCGTACAAAAATGAAGAAGGTGTCGGTAAAGCATTACGCGATTCGGGACTTCCCCGGGAAGACTTATTCATCACCACTAAACTGTGGAATGACGATCAGAAACGTCCCCGCGAAGCGTTGCTCGAAAGCATGGAGAAACTCCAGCTCGATTACCTCGATCTTTATCTCATGCACTGGCCTGTACCGGCGATCGACCATTATGTTGAAGCATGGGAAAACATGATCGACCTGCAAAAACAGGGGCTCATCAAAAGCATCGGCGTGTGCAACTTCCAGATCAATCATCTCCAGCGTCTGATGGATGAAACCGGCGTTGCGCCGGTCATTAACCAAATAGAACTTCACCCGCTACTGCAACAGCGGCAGCTTCATGCCTGGAACGCCACGCATAAAATACAGACCGAATCCTGGAGCCCGCTGGCACAGGGTGGCAAAGACGTATTCGATCAAAAGATAGTGCGCGACCTCGCCGAAAAATACGGTAAATCACCGGCGCAAATTGTCATTCGCTGGCACCTGGATAGCGGCCTTGTCGTGATCCCAAAATCGGTCACCCCCTCGCGCATCGCAGAGAACTTTGACGTCTGGGACTTCCGTCTGGACAAAGATGAATTAGGCGAAATGGCCAAACTCGACCAGGGTAAACGTCTGGGACCGGACCCTGACCAGTTCGGCGGCTAATCCTTTCTCTCCAGCCCGGCATCTACGTCGGGCTCTTCCTGCATGGAAACATCAAGAAACAATTAACTTACATTTATTGATGTATTTATTACAGTCACTGGAGCAGCATCACTAGGCATAACCTACTAATTATTAACTATATATATTCATTTAATGAATATATTCACAGCATCTATAGGTGCGTATCCGTGGCTGAGAAAAAAACTCAGGGCGTCAAATGGCTCCCATTAGCTCTAATAATATTAATTTCCGCCGGGCTCTGGCAGCTTACTCCACCTACGGGGTTAAGCGCTTCTGCCTGGCATTCGGCGATCATCTTCGTTGCCACTATCGCCTCCATTGTGGCAAAAGTTCTACCCATTGGCGCGGTCGGTATTATTGGCATAACTGTCTTTGCGCTCGCCTACGCTGCCGGGGATAAAACCGCCAGCGGAGCGATTACCACCGCACTGAGTGAACTGAACAGTTCGCTTATCTGGCTGATCGTCGTCGCCTTTATGATTGCCCGCGGGTTTATCAAAACTGGCCTCGGTCGACGCATCGCCCTGCAGATGATCCGCCTGCTCGGCAAGCGCACGCTCGGGCTCGCCTACGGCCTGGCGTTTGCCGACCTGATCCTCTCCCCCGCGATGCCCAGTAATACGGCGCGCTGCGGCGGCGTCATCTATCCGATTGCCGACTCACTGGCACGCAGTTTTCATTCCAATCCGGAAGATGAATCGCGCAGTAAAATAGGCACTTTCCTCATTACGTGTATTGGCAACGTCAACGATGTCACCGCCGCACTGTTTATGACCGGCTATACCGGCAACCTTCTGGCGGTAAAACTGGCGGCAAACGCTGGGGTCACGCTAACGTGGGGAAGCTGGTTTATGGCGGCGCTACTGCCGTGCATGGTGTCTTTGCTGCTGGTTCCGCTACTGGTGTACTGGCTGGTGCGCCCAGAAATCAAGCACACACCGGACGCCCCTAATCTGGCCCGTCAGGAACTGGCGGAAATGGGCAGCATGTCACGTGGCGAATGGTTAATGCTGGGAACCGTTGGCGTCCTGCTAGTGCTGTGGATTTTTGGCGATACACTAGGCGTCGACGCCACTACCGCTTCGTTTGTTGGGCTCTCTATTTTACTGCTCAGCGGCGTTTTGAGCTGGGAAGACGTCAAAAGCGAGAAAGGCGCGTGGGACACACTGATTTGGTTTGCCGCACTGCTGATGATGGCAAACCAGTTGAAGAAACTAGGTTTCACCACCTGGTTTGGCAATCTGATTGGCGATAGCCTCAGCAGTACCATGAGCGGTACCAGTTGGGTGGTCGTCCTGCTGCTGCTTAACGCCGCCTACTTCTACACCCACTACTTTTTTGCCAGCGGAAATGCGCAGATCGCCGCACTGTACGCCGTATTCCTTGGCGTCGGCCTGCATCTGAATATCCCGGCGGCTCCGACCGCATTAATGCTGGCCTTTACCAGCAGCCTGTACTGCTCTCTCACCCAGTACACACATGCGCGCGGCCCGATCCTGTTTGGTGCGGGGTATGTGCCAACGGGGGTCTGGTGGCGAACGGGATTTGTCGTCAGCTTATTTAATCAGGCCGTCTTTATTACCGTGGGCCTGATGTGGTGGAAGATGTTGGGTCTGTACTAAACTCACTGCGCCCTGATGAAATGTCTTATCCACGGAGAAAAGGAATGACCTGCATTTTCTGTCAAATTGTTGAAGGTAAAGCGCCCTGCCATAAGGTCTGGGAAGACGAGCACCATCTGGCTTTTCTGTCTATTTTCCCGAACACCGATGGCTTTACCGTGGTGATCCCGAAAAAGCACTACCCCAGCTATGCATTTGATATGCCGCCACAGGCGCTGGCGGACCTGATGCTGGCGACCCAAAAAGTGGCGAAAAAACTGGATAGCGCGTTTCCGGATGTCAGTCGTACGGGAATGTTCTTTGAAGGTTTTGGCGTGGATCATGTGCACAGCAAACTCAGCCCTATGCACGGCACAGGTGATCTGACGCTCTGGAAACCGATTGAATCACGGCAGAATAAATTTTTCGAACAGTATGAAGGATATTTGTCGTCACACGACCACGAGCGGGCAGACGATGAAAAGCTGGCCGCATTAGCGGCCAGAATTCGTGAAGCATAACGCGTCAATGTCATTGCCGGATAAAGTGACGCACCTTATCCGGTCTACGGTCTGGCATTAACGCCCCGCTACTTTCCCGCGTTTTTTATTCGCCGCAGGCGTCTGGCGCTGGTGCGCCACCGGCGTGTGCTTGGTCAGCGCCGGGCGAGTATGACGGTTCTGACGACGTGCTTCGCGCATCTCTTCCAGTGTAGGCGCCGGAACCAGGCATTCGCGACGGCCACCAATCAGATGCTTTTTACCCATGTCTTCCAGCGCTTGGCGGATTAACGGCCAGTTGGCGGGATCGTGATAACGCAGCAGCGCTTTATGCAAACGACGCTGCTTATCGCCTTTCGGCACCACCACATCTTCACTCTTATAACCAATTTTACCCAGCGGGTTTTTCCCGGTGTAATACATGGTTGTCGAGTTCGCCAGCGGCGATGGGTAGAAGTTCTGCACCTGATCCAAGCGGAAACGACGCTGTTTCAGCCACAGTGCCAGATTCACCATATCTTCATCACGCGTACCCGGGTGCGCGGAAATAAAGTACGGGATCAGATACTGCTCTTTCCCGGCCTGCTTCGAGTAGGTATCAAACAGCTCTTTAAAGCGGTCGTAGCTACCCATGCCCGGCTTCATCATCTTCGACAGCGGACCTTCTTCAGTGTGTTCCGGTGCAATCTTCAGATAGCCGCCGACGTGGTGGGTCGCCAGCTCTTTGATGTAGCGCGGATCCTCAACGGCGATGTCATAACGCACACCAGAAGCGATAAGGATCTTTTTAACACCTTTTAAATCACGCGCGCGGCGATAGAGATTGATCGTCGGTTCGTGGTTGGTATCCATATGTGGGCAGATGTCCGGATACACGCATGACAGACGACGGCAGGTTTGTTCCGCACGCGGCGACTTACAGCGCAGCATGTACATGTTGGCCGTTGGCCCACCCAGGTCGGAAATCACGCCGGTAAAGCCCGGAACAGTGTCACGAATCGCTTCGATCTCGTTGATGATCGAATCTTCCGAACGGCTCTGGATGATGCGCCCTTCGTGCTCGGTGATCGAACAGAAAGAACAGCCACCAAAGCAGCCGCGCATAATGTTGATTGAAAAACGGATCATCTCGTAGGCGGGAATACGGCTGTTGCCATACGCCGGATGCGGGACTCGCTTGTACGGCAGCGCGAAGACGCTATCCATCTCTTCAGTCGACAACGGGATCGCCGGCGGGTTAACCCAGATGTAGCGGTCGCCGTGTTTTTGCATCAGGGCACGCGCACAGCCAGGGTTGGTTTCATGGTGCAGAATGCGTGACGCATGGGCGTACAGCACTTTATCGCCCTTCACTTTCTCGAACGACGGCAACAGCACGTAGGTTTTTTCCCACGGCTTTGGCCGCGCTGGCTGAACGGTCACTGCCTTTGCTTCCTGCTTTTTAGGGGCAACAGGCTTGTTATCCGCACACGGTAAATCTTCACCATACGGATGCGGGATAGGGTCAATTTTCCCCGGCGTATCCAGACGTGTGGAATCCACACCACTCCAGCCAGGCAGCGCTTCTTTAACCATTATCGCGGTGTTACGCACGTCGCGGATCTGGTCGATGGTTTCGCCCATCGCCAGGCGGTGTGCGACTTCAACCAGCGGACGTTCACCGTTGCCGAACATCAGCATATCCGCTTTGGAATCCACTAGCACCGAGCGACGCACGGTATCAGACCAGTAATCGTAATGCGCGGTACGGCGCAGGCTGGCTTCAATGCCGCCAAGGATGACCGGCACATCTTTCCATGCTTCACGACAGCGCTGGGTATAAACCAGCGTGGCGCGGTCCGGGCGTTTACCGGCGACGTTGTCTGGCGTGTAGGCATCGTCATGGCGCAATCGGCGATCGGCTGTATAGCGGTTGATCATCGAGTCCATGTTACCGGCGGTCACACCGAAGAACAGGTTCGGTTTACCCAGGCGCATAAAGTCGTCTTTACTGTTCCAGTCCGGCTGAGCGATAATCCCGACGCGGAATCCCTGGGATTCCAGCATACGGCCACAAATAGCCATGCCGAAGCTAGGGTGATCGACATAGGCATCACCGGTAACCAGAATAATGTCGCAGCTATCCCAGCCAAGTTGGTCCATCTCTTCTCGCGACATCGGCAGAAACGGCGCGGGGCCAAAACAGGCGGCCCAGTACTGCGGCCAGGAGAAAAGGTCTCTGTCCGGTTGGATCAGGGATATTGCGCTCATAATGCTTCCAAAAATGGTAAAAAAATAATCAAAGGCCGGGGATTATACGCTTTATATCCGCCAGAAATGAAGCGGAGTCTGAGCCAGACGAGTAGAAAGTTAAATAAATTGTTAAATTTTACTACGCCAGCTTTTTTCTATCATAATTGACATCATGTCTTGCCAACAGGACCAAGTCTTTTGGCGGGGGATTTTCCATTGCAACACAACGAATCACTTAATATTTCCCAACTACGAGTTGTCGTTCATCTGTGTGGATTTCTGGTTCTCCTGTACAGCTTCTCTATGCTGCCACCGATGGTCATTGCCTTGTTGAACAAAGAGCGGAGCTTTTTCGCTTTTTTGAGCACGTTTACCGTTTTTTTTACCCTTGGCGGCGGCGCCTGGCTGGCAACAAAACACGCGGGTATTCAGCTGCGAACCCGGGATGGTTTCGTCATTATCGTTCTGTTCTGGCTGCTCTTTTCATTTATCAGCGCCATGCCGCTGTGGATGGAAGACGGGTTAAATCTCTCTTTTGCTGATGCCCTGTTTGAAGGCGTCTCCGGTATTACCACCACCGGGGCGACGGTCATTCACGATGTCGGCGCAATGCCCAGGTCATATCTGTATTATCGGGCTCAGCTCAATTTCATCGGTGGCCTGGGCGTCATTGTCCTCGCCGTTGCCGTCCTGCCGTTGCTGGGTATCGGCGGCATGAAGCTCTACCAGTCTGAAATGCCGGGTCCCTTTAAAGAAGAACGCCTGACCCCACGACTTGCCGATACCGCACGCACGCTGTGGCTAACCTATGTCACGCTGGGGCTTATCTGTACGTTGGCCTACTGGGTCGCCGGCATGTCGTTTTTCGATGCGTTGTGCCACGGGCTTTCGACAGTCTCCCTCGGCGGATTCTCTACCCGAAGCGAAAGTATTGGTTTTTATAACAGCCACGCCATTGAGCTTGTTGCCGGGCTATTTTCGCTGCTTTCCGCCTTTAACTTCACCCTCTGGTATGTCGCCATTGTGAAGCGGACCTTCAAGCCATTTCGCCGTAATGCCGAATTGCAGCTGTTTCTGATTATTGCCGTGATCCTTACCTTGATCGCCACCTGGCAAGTTTGGCGGGCGGATATGTACAATATAACGGACAGTCTGGTGCATGCTTTTTTTCTGGCAAGCTCAATGCTAACGGATAATGGCCTGTCGACTGCGGACTATGCGCAGTGGCCGTCGCACACTATCTTCATGTTACTTAGCGCCAGTTTCATCGGGGGGTGCGTGGGTTCAACTTGCGGGGGTATTAAGGCGCTGCGCTTTTTAATCATGTTCAAGCAGTGCCGGCAGGAATTACATCAACTGGCCCACCCTCGCGCGCTACTGAATATCAAAGTCGGTAATAGCGTGGTTAACGAGCGCGTGATCCGCTCGGTGTGGAGCTTCTTTTTTCTCTACGTGTTGTTTACCAGTTTTTTCGTCTGGGCACTCAATTTGATGGGTTACGATCTCTTCTCCTCTTTTGCCACCGTCGCAGCCTGCATCAATAATATGGGGCTGGGATTTGGCGTCACGGCGGTCACGTTTGGTACATTAAGCGAAGAGGCAAAACTGTTGATGTGCGCGGCAATGATCATGGGACGTCTGGAAATCTACCCCATTTTGATCCTTTTCTCGCGCATGTTCTGGCGGGCGTAACAGGATATCCGGCGCATTACGGCGCCGGGTTCACCAACATCTGTCCGATCGAGCCACGGTCGGCCATTTCCAGCGTCTGGCTGTTAAAGTAGAACGGGAAATGGGCCCAGGAAGGCTGTCCGTAATAAACCAGCAGTTCAACCTGTCCATCCACCCAGACGGTATCTTTCCAGCCCCGATCTTCCGGGAACGGCATCGCGCCATTCACGTTGCGGATCAGGAAAGAGACGCCTTCAATATGGAAAGACTGTGGCATATCCGCCCGCACCGTCCAGCGCTCCCAGGAGCCCTGCTGAGCGGTAATATCCATACGGTTTACATCCCACAACTGCCCGTTGATGCCAGGATCGTCATCAAGACTGATTTCACGACTGCGAATCGGAGAGCCGCTTAAAATTTCCGTTGGCAATAAACGCATCGGCAGACTGTCGGTCACCAGTGGCAGCAGCCCAGTCGGGCGCAGGGTCAGTACCAGCGTGGAGATCAGAATACTGGATGGCTCGAAGAATCCGCGGATCCGGTCGACAATGCTGGCCGCTTCACCGCAGGTGATCGACACTTCATCGCCGTTGGTCATATCCACCAGAATCTCACGACGCTCACCCGGCGCCAGCGAGAGTTGCTTCACCGAGACGGGGGCGGGTAAAAAGCCCTGATCGCCGGAAATCACATGCAGCGCGCGGCCATCGCTCATTTGTAGCTGGTAACGACGCGAGTTCGAGGCATTCAGTAAACGCAAACGCACCCAGCCGCGAGACACTTCCACATACGGGCTTTGCGCCCCGTTAACCAATAGCGTATCACCCACAAACCCGCCGCTACCCGGCTCGCTGTATTCCGGCGTACCAAAGTTATCCAGGCGCTTATCCTGAATAATGACCGGGAAATCATCAACACCATAATGATTGGGAATCGGCAGAGATTTACTCACTTCATCTTCAATCAGCCACATACCGGCCAGACCGTTATAGACTTGCTGCGCGGTACGGTTCGGCGTATTAGCGTGATACCACAACGTGGCGGCGCTCTGGCGAATGGGCAGCACCGGCGCCCAGTCCGCATTCGGCGACATCATGCGTGCCGGACCGCCCATCAGTGGGCCAGGAACCTGCAACCCAGCGATGGTCATTGAGACATTCTCGGTCAGACGGTTGCTGTAGATAAGCTTGACGTCATCCCCTTTCCAGACACGGATGGTCGGCCCCAGGTAGCGCCCGTTAATCCCCCAGACAGGTGCGCGGGTGCCTGGCGTAAAGGACCAGTGAGCGCGTTGCAGGGTCATAAATAGCGGCTGCCCCCGACGGGACTCCAGCAGTGGCGGAACGGGTAGCGGTTGTTGCTGACCGGCAGCATTAGCCTTCAGCGGAACAGCACCTGCACACAGTGCAATCCCCGATGTCTGAATGAACTGACGCCGACTGAGTGACATATAAGCTCCATGTAAAACTGGCTATTAACACGCAGGAAAGCATTTCCTGTAACAAACTCGAATGGCGCGAATCAAACCTTACCGGCAGCTTCCCGCTCGGCAACTTCTTTGTCGAGTTCGGCGATTTTTTGTTCCATCAGCGTACGGCAATGTGCTGCCAGTTCACGAACCTGATCCTTACCAAAGTGGCTGATATCCACTGGCGGCAACATCTCGACGATCGCCAGACCGTTATTTAATCGGTTAAGTTTAATCTTATTCGAGGTCGTAGAAACGCATACCGGAATCACCGGCACACCCGCAGCAATTGCCGCATGAAACGCGCCGGTTTTAAACGGCAGCAAGCCACGACCACGGCTACGCGTTCCTTCCGGGAACATCCAGATGGAAATGCGACGTTTTTTAAAATGATTAACCACCGCCGCAATGGTGCTGTGCGCTTTGGCTCGATTGTTTCTGTCAATCAACAGGTTACCGGTAAGCCAGTACAGCAGGCCGAAGAATGGGATCCACAGCAGACTTTTTTTACCGACTGTTACCGTCGGTGGCTGCACGATTTTCGCCGCGGTAACCATGTCATAGTTATTCTGGTGGTTACAAATATAGATAGCGTTGCCATAGTCCTTTGCATCAGGCGGCATACGGCATTCAACCTTCAGACCGTAAAGGGGAGCCAGTCGACTAAACATATGGCCAAACGTCGAAACGTGTTTTGGATTTCGTGGGCTGAACAGACAGTATATACAACCAAATACACAGACCAGAATGCAGTAAATAACAGTAATGAATAAACGAAAAATATATAGCATAACAACCTCTAAGGCCTAAGAGCCTGGCATTTTACGTCACCTGATGCAGAACCCTGCGTCAGGTTAGGGCTTTGTTAAGAGCGGCTCTCTGGAAAAGCGTATTGTTAATCGCAATGCACGAATAAACAACGGTTTCACGGGAATTTTTAACGTTGACCCTCCCTACGTAAAAGCAGGGAGGGTCAGACGACAGCGCTATTCTTCGCTATCGCCCTGGCTGGCACGTCGGGGCGAGTCAATCTCAATACGGTCGATACGCTGCAAACCGCGCATCAGCGTACCGCGACGACCACGCTCACCGGTCACCTTCTGCAGTTCTTCAGGACGCAGTTTAATTTTGCGTTTACCGACGTGGAGAGTCAGCGTACTTTGCGGCGGCAGCACATAGAGGTGCGCCAGTCCATCATCACCTTTCGCCGCTTCCGCAGAAGGAATGTTGATGATCTTGTTCCCTTTCCCTTTTGACAATTGCGGCAGGTCACTGACCGGGAACATCAGCATACGTCCGGCATGAGTGATCGCCAGCAGCATGTCGTTTTCATCTTTAAGCACCACCGGCGGCATCACATGCGCGTTCTCCGGTAATGTAATCAACGCCTTACCTGCGCGGTTACGCGCCACTAAGTCATTAAAGGTGCAGACGAATCCGTAACCAGCGTCTGACGCCATCAGCAGTTTCTGGTCATCGCCTTCCATCAGCATGTGCTCAACCGTCGCCCCCGGTGGCAGCGTAAGCTTACCGGTCAGCGGTTCACCCTGACCACGCGCCGACGGCAGTGTAATCGGGTCGATGGCATAGCTGCGCCCGGTCGAGTCAACGAACACCACCGGCTGGTTACTCTTGCCTTTCACCGCCGCCTTATAGCTGTCGCCCGCTTTATAGCTTAACCCTGGCGCATCTATGTCGTGACCTTTGGCGCTACGCACCCAGCCGCTTTGGGACAGTACAATGGTGACCGGCTCAGACGGCAGCATGTCGTGCTCACTCATCGCCTTGGCTTCTTCACGCTCTTTCAGCGGAGAACGGCGATCGTCGCCATACGCATCTGAGTCAGCCTGCAGCTCTTTCTTCAGCAAGTTACTCATTTTGCGTTCGGAGGCCAGAATGCCCTGCAGCTGATCGCGTTCTTTCGCCAGTTCGTCCTGCTCGCCACGGATTTTGATCTCTTCCAGTTTGGCAAGATGGCGCAATTTCAGTTCGAGGATGGCTTCAGCCTGGGTTTCAGAAATGCCAAACCGCGACATCAACTCAGGCTTAGGTTCATCTTCATGACGAATGATTTCAATCACTTCGTCAATGTTGAGGAACGCCACCAGCAAACCTTCGAGGATGTGCAGGCGCTTGAGGACTTTTTCCAGACGGTAGTTCAGGCGACGACGCACGGTATCGCGGCGGAACGCCAACCATTCGGTGAGGATCTCCAGCAGGTTTTTCACCGCCGGACGACCGTCGAGGCCAATCATGTTCAGGTTGATGCGGTAGCTTTTTTCCAGATCGGTAGTGGCAAACAGGTGATTCATCACCTGCTCCATGTCCACACGGTTGGAGCGCGGCACGATCACCAGACGGGTCGGGTTTTCGTGATCCGACTCGTCGCGCAGATCATCTACCATCGGCAGCTTTTTATTGCGCATCTGGGCGGCAATCTGCTCCAGCACTTTGGCACCGGAAACCTGATGCGGCAGCGCGGAAATCACCACCGCGCCGTCCTCTTTGGTCCATACCGCACGCATGCGTACGGAACCACGCCCGTTTTCGTAAATTTTACGAATTTCCGTGCGTGGGGTAATGATCTCCGCTTCAGTCGGGTAATCCGGCCCCTGGACGATATCCAGCAACTGATCCAGCGTCGTTTTCGGCTGCTCAATCAGCGTAATCGCCGCTTTCGCCACTTCACGCAGGTTATGTGGCGGAATGTCTGTTGCCATCCCGACCGCAATACCCGTGGTGCCGTTCAGCAAAATATTCGGCAGGCGCGCAGGCAGCATCTTCGGCTCCTGCATGGTGCCGTCGAAGTTTGGCACCCAGTCCGAGGTTCCCTGACCGAGTTCCCCCAGCAGGAGTTCCGCATATTTAGACAAGCGAGATTCGGTATAACGCATCGCCGCGAACGATTTCGGGTCGTCCGGTGCCCCCCAGTTCCCCTGCCCGTCAACCAGCGGATAACGGTAAGAAAACGGCTGCGCCATCAGCACCATGGCTTCATAGCAAGCGCTATCGCCGTGCGGGTGGTATTTACCCAGCACGTCGCCGACGGTACGGGCGGATTTTTTAAATTTGGCGCTGGCGTTCAGCCCCAGTTCGGACATCGCGTAAACGATGCGACGCTGAACGGGTTTCAGACCATCACCAATAAACGGCAACGCCCTGTCCATGATGACGTACATGGAATAGTTCAGATAGGCGTTTTCCGTGAATTCATGCAGCGCAAGGCGCTCTGCCATATCGCTCATTAATCGTGGTTCCTCAACTGTTAGCCCGAACAATACCCGGTATTCGTCAGGCAATATTGCCGCAGATACTACCCTATCTGGCGAGTTGAGTCACAAAGTTCAGTGGTTTTGCCGCCACGGATAAGCAGCGGCGAAAATCACCTCACTCCCCGGTTCTTAATGCGCCCGGATATAGAGTTCTTTGCTGTACACATAGTCCTGTGGATTTTGCACCGGAAAACCGCCCACATAGGGTTTGAGCAATTTAATCAACGGCTGGTAGTAGATGGGAATAACGGGAGCTTGCTGATTAATCATCTCTTCCGCCTGTGCGTACAGCTGGTTGCGCTGTGCGGCGTCGGGCGTGCGGGCAGCCTGTTTCAGCAGCGCGTCATACTGCGCGTCGTGCCACTGTCCAACATTCTCTGCATTCCCAGACTGCAATGTGTTCAAAAACGTTGACGCCTCATTGTATGTCGCATCCCACGACTGGCGAGACAACATGAAATCCCCTTCGCGCCTTGCATCCAGGTACGTTTTCCACTCCATAGTGCGCAGCTTAACATCCGCGCCAAGCCATTTTTTCCACTCAGAGGATAAAGCAATGGCCGTTTTCTCATGTAGATCGTACTTATTGTAAAACAGCTCAAACGTCAGAGGATGCTGCTCGTCAAACCCGGCCTGTTTCAACAATGCTTTCGCCTCAGCAATCCTCTCACTCATCGGAGCCTGGAGATCGCTTAGCACCGGCGGTTTAAAACCGGCAACCTGCGGCGGCGTTAGCGTCGTCGCGGGGGTGCGAAGCCCGAGCACTTTCTCAGCTATGAGTTGTCGGTCGGCGGTTAAGTACAGTGCCCGACGCACCCGGACATCGTTAAACGGGGCTTTGCGGGTATTGAAGTTGTAATACTCGCTGTTCAGACGGGGGATCACCCGTAGCTCACCCGGCAGATTTTTCTCTATCGCCGGAATTTGCTGAGTTGGAACCCAGGTGAGATCAACCTCGCCAGCACGATAACGGTTATATCCCGTGACGGCGTTATCCAGGGCCAGATATTCTACCTGCTGTAAAACGGTATGCTGCGCATCACGATAGCGCGGATTTTTACGCGCCACGATTTTCTCGTTCACTACCCATTTGTCCAGCACAAATGCGCCATTGGAAACCAGGTGCTCAGGCTTGCTCCACGCATCGCCATATTGCGAAATGGTATGCTGCGGCACGGGGAATAACGTGGGCCATGCCAGCATGGTGGTAAACCACGGCACCGCTTGTTCAAGTGAAACCTCAAGCGTCTGATCGTCCACCGCCCTCACACCCAGCGTGCTGACAGGCGATTTACCGTCAACAATCGCCTGCGCATTTTTAATATGCGCCGCCGCCAGGTATCCGGCAAATGGGCTGAGGGTATGTGGGTCAACCGCTCGCTGCCAGCCCGCCACAAAATCCTGCGCCGTCAGCGCGACACCGTCTGACCATTGCAGACCTTTGCGCAGGTGGAAAATATAGCGTTTCCCCTCCTCTAAAACGTCCCAACTCTCGGCCTGAGCGGGCTGCACTTTCCCCTCGCCATCCATCCAGACCAGGCCTTCGAAAAGATCGAGTACTATTTGCGCGGCGGTATTTTCTTCCACTTTTTGCGGATCAAGAGTGCCCGGATCGCTGTGGTTGTTGTAGCGGAAAATTTGTTGTGCAGCGAGTGACGTTCCGTCAGGGATCGTTGCGGCAAAAAGAGAGGGACTGCACATCAGGCTGACCAGCCATAATAATGGACGCGTTTTCATGATATCTCTGTGAGTAAAAATGACTCCGCCACTTTACATGTTACTGGTGTTTACAGGCTGATTTACATCACATTTAGGAATAAAGGAAAGGGCCACGAGTGCGGCCCTGATGAGGATTATTTAGCAACTTTGGTAATCTGTTTCACATCAATTTCTACGGAGTTCCAGTCTTTATCCACTTCACCCTGGATTTCAACCACATCCTGCGGGCCAACGGTCACACCGTTCCAGCGTTTGTGGTCAATATCCACGTTCACCGTGCCAGTCGCATCTTTAAACAGGTACAGATCGTCGGAAATACGCTCGACGATGTTCCCGCGCAGAGTTACCCAAGTATCATCACGCAGCGATTTTGCACTTTCTACCGTCGTGCTGCTGCCGTTCGGGCCAATAAATCCACCCGTTTGGCTTTGCGTCGCCGTCGGGCCAGAGAAGCCGCCCTGCTGCGCTGCCAGAACAGGTGCGGAACACAATGCCATCACGGCAACCATTGCAGCTAATTTTTTCATCTTCATGTCTCCCTTATCATGTTGTTTCACGACTATTTAATAAGTTAATCCTTAACAACTTCTTAAGGCAAAAAAAGATTCTTTTTTGCTGTACATCTCCGGTTGCCACAAGGTTTACTGACAGGCAACAGAGTGAGCGCAGGGAAGAAAATATGCGTATTTTACTGGTAGAAGATGACGCGTTGATTGGCGACGGCCTGAAAACGGGTCTGAGTAAAATGGGTTTCAGCGTCGACTGGTTTACCGAAGGTCGCCAGGGTAAAGAGGCGCTTTACAGTGCACCTTATGATGCGGTGATCCTCGACCTGACGCTGCCGGGCATCGACGGGCGCGATATCCTGCGCGAATGGCGCACAAAAGGAAAACAGGAGCCAGTGCTGATTTTAACCGCGCGCGATGCGCTGGCCGAACGAGTGGAAGGTCTGCGCCTCGGCGCGGATGACTATCTGTGTAAACCTTTTGCGTTAATTGAAGTTGCCGCCCGACTGGAAGCGCTGGTACGCCGCGCCAGCGGCCAGGCCACCAGCGAGCTGCGCCACGGTCAGGTAACGCTTAATCCCGGCGCGCTGGTCGCCACGCTCGCGGGCGAGCCGTTGTCGCTCAAGCCAAAAGAGTTCGCGCTGCTGGAACTACTAATGCGCAATAAAGGGCGCGTATTGCCCCGCAAACACATTGAAGAAAAACTGTATAACTGGGATGAAAACGTCTCCAGTAATGCGGTTGAGGTGCACGTCCATCACTTACGCCGTAAGCTCGGCAGTGATTTTATCCGTACTGTGCATGGTATTGGTTACACCCTGGGTGATGCATGAAACTCACACAACGCCTCAGCCTGCGCGTCAGGCTAACGCTTATCTTCATCATTTTGGTTTTAGTAACCTGGCTGATCTCCAGTTTTGTCGCCTGGAAACAAACCACTGATAACGTGGACGAGATGTTTGACACGCAGTTGATGCTATTTGCCAAACGGCTGGTCACGCTGGATCTTGATGAACTAAAAGCCTCTGAGCGCATTGCCCAGACACCAAAAAAGTTCAAACATGGCCATATTGACGACGATGTGCTGACCTTTGCAGTCTACACGCCGGACGGAAAAATGGTCCTTCATGACGGTGACAATGGTCAGTACATCCCCTATAGCTATCGTCGGGAAGGGTTTGACGACGGCTATCTGAACGGCGATAACGACAAATGGCGCTTTATCTGGCTGACTTCAGCGGATAAAAAGTACCGGGTCGTGGTCGGTCAAGAGTGGGAATACCGCGAAGATATGGCTCTGGCGATCGTGACGGCTCAATTGGTGCCGTGGCTGGTCGCCCTACCTCTGATGCTGCTGATCCTGATTGTACTGTTAAGCCTTGAACTTAAACCGCTGAAAAAGCTGGCGCAGGCTTTGCGTTTGCGGGATCCGGAATCTGAAGAGCCGCTGAGCCTAAAAGGTATTCCTGGCGAGGTTCGTCCGTTGGTTGAGTCGCTCAATCAACTTTTTACACGTATTCATACCACCATGGTACGCGAGCGGCGCTTTACCTCTGATGCCGCTCACGAACTGCGTAGTCCATTGACTGCACTGAAGGTACAGACCGAAGTCGCGCAACTGTCCGACGATGATCCGCAGGCACGACAAAAAGCGTTAATGCAGATGCAGACGGGAATTGACCGTGCCACGCGCCTGGTCGATCAGTTACTGACGCTTTCGCGTCTCGACTCACTGAACAATCTTCAGGATGTCGCCAATATCTCACTCGAAGAGCTACTGCAATCCGCCGTCATGGATATCTACCACCCGGCGCAGCAGGCACACATCGACGTGCGCCTGCAGATTAACGCCCACGATATTAAACGCACCGGTCAACCCCTGTTGCTCAGCTTGATGGTTCGCAATCTGCTGGATAATGCGATCCGCTACAGTCCGCAGGGTAGCGTCGTGGAAGTCACGCTCAACAACCGAGATTTCAGCGTCAAAGATAACGGCCCGGGCGTGGCGTCAGAGGTTCTTGAGCACATTGGTGAACGCTTCTATCGCCCACCGGGACAACACGCAACCGGTAGTGGGCTGGGCCTGTCTATCGTCCGACGTATTGCGACCTTACACGGCATGTCCGTGTCATTCACCAACGCTACGGAAGGCGGATTTGAAGCCAAAATCAGCTGGTAGCGACGAATTGTTGCGCTATCAGCAAAAGACTTTGCACATTTTGCTAATTTCACCGCACCGATCATCAGCGTAAAATCGCCCTCAAACGTTATTCTTTGAGGGCACAACATGAGCAACATTCTGATTATTAATGGTGCAAAAAAATTCGGTCATTCCAATGGTCAACTGAATGACACCCTGACCGAGGTCGCGGACGGTATCCTGCGCGACCTCGGGCATGATGTTAAAGTCGTACGCGCAGACAGCGATTATGACGTACAAGCAGAAGTGCAGAACTTTGTCTGGGCTGATACGGTTATCTGGCAAATGCCGGGTTGGTGGATGGGCGCGCCGTGGACGGTGAAAAAATACATCGATGATGTGTTCACCGCAGGGCACGGTACGCTGTATGCCAGCGATGGCCGCACACGTTCAGATGCCACTAAAAAATACGGTTCCGGCGGGTTAATTCAGGGCAAAAAATACATGCTGTCGCTGACCTGGAACGCACCGATGGAAGCCTTTACTGATAAAGATCAGTTCTTCCACGGCGTCGGTGTTGATGGCGTTTATCTGCCGTTCCATAAAGCAAACCAGTTTTTGGGTATGGAAGCGCTGCCGACCTTTATCACCAATGACGTGATTAAAATGCCGGATGTCCCGCGTTATATCGCAGAATATCGCAAGCATCTGACCGAGATTTTTGGTTAACTGGTTACCTGGAATTAGAAGGAGTTAACCATGCTTACCGTTATTGCAGAAATCCGTACACGTCCAGGTCAACATCACCGCCAGGCGGTCCTGGATCAGTTTGCTAAAATCGTTCCAACCGTCCTGAAGGAAGAAGGCTGCCACGGCTATGCGCCGATGGTCGATCATGCCGCAGGTGTGAGTTTTCAGACCACAGCGCCGGATTCAATCGTGATGATTGAACAGTGGGAAAGCATTGCGCATCTTGAAGCGCATTTGCAAACCCCGCATATGAAAGCTTACAGCGAAGCCGTAAAAGGTGATGTGCTGGACATGAGCATTCGTATTCTGGAGTCAGGCATTTAAGGTTGTCGATTTGCCGGATGAAGCGTTTACGCCACCATCCGGCAATCCACCACCAATTACCCTTCGAGATCTGCCAGGTCGCCTTTCTCTTGCAACCAGTTACGGCGATCTTCAGAGCGCTTCTTCGCCAGCAGCATATCCATCATGGCGTTGGTACGCTGATCGTCTTCATCATCAATGATGAGCTGCACCAGGCGACGGGTGTTCGGATCCAGCGTGGTTTCGCGCAGCTGCATCGGGTTCATTTCACCCAGACCTTTAAAGCGCTGTACGTTAGGTTTGCCCTTCTTGCGCTTCAACTGTTCCAGTACGCCCGCTTTCTCTTCTTCCGTTAGCGCGTAATATACCTCTTTGCCGAGGTCGATACGGTACAACGGCGGCAGAGCCACGTAGACGTGTCCGTGTTTCACCAGCGTGCGGAAGTGCTTCACAAACAGCGCACACAGCAGCGTGGCGATGTGCAGACCATCGGAGTCCGCATCCGCCAGAATACAGATCTTGCCGTAACGAAGTTGGCTTAGATCGTCGCTATCAGGATCAATGCCGATCGCCACCGAAATATCGTGGACTTCCTGAGAGGCCAGCACTTCATCAGAAGAGACTTCCCAGGTGTTAAGGATCTTACCTTTCAGCGGCATGATCGCCTGATACTCACGATCGCGCGCCTGCTTGGCCGATCCGCCCGCCGAGTCACCTTCCACCAGGAACAGTTCGGTGCGGTTAAGATCCTGCGCGGTGCAGTCCGCCAGTTTACCCGGCAGCGCCGGACCGCTGGTCAGTTTTTTACGCACCACTTTTTTCGCCGCACGCAGACGACGCTGCGCGCTGGAAATCGCCATCTCAGCCAGCAGCTCTGCTGATTGCACGTTCTGGTTCAGCCACAGGCTGAAGGCATCTTTCACCACGCCAGAAACAAACGCCGCACACTGACGCGAAGACAGACGCTCTTTAGTTTGGCCGGCAAACTGCGGATCCTGCATCTTCACGGACAAAACGTACGCGCAACGATCCCAGATATCTTCAGCAGACAACTTCACGCCGCGCGGCAAGATATTGCGGTATTCGCAGAACTCACGCATCGCATCCAGCAGGCCCTGACGCAGGCCGTTGACATGCGTACCGCCCTGCATGGTCGGGATCAGGTTAACGTAGCTTTCGGTCAGCAGCTCACCGCCTTCCGGCAGCCACAGCAGCGCCCAATCCACCGCCTCCGTATCACCGGAGAAAGTCCCCACAAACGGTTTTTCCGGCAGTAACGGCAGACCGTTCACCGCTTCGCTCAGGTAATCTGTCAGGCCATCGGCGTAGCGCCAGGTCTGTTCGGTATCGTTGACCTTATCCTTAAAGATGATTTCAACACCCGGACAGAGTACCGCTTTGGCTTTCAGCAGATGACTCAGGCGAGAAGCGGAGAAACGCGGGCTGTCGAAGAAGCTTTCATCCGGCCAGAAGTGTACGCTGGTCCCGGTGTTGCGTTTACCGCAGGTGCCGGAAACGTGCAGGTCTTCGACCTTTTCACCGTGTTCAAAGGCGATACTGTGGATCTGGCCATCGCGACGAACAGCCACTTCAACACGCTTTGACAGGGCGTTAACCACGGAAATCCCCACGCCGTGCAGACCGCCGGAAAACTGGTAGTTTTTGTTAGAAAACTTCCCCCCAGCGTGCAAACGACAAAGGATCAGCTCAATAGCCGGTACGCCCTCTTCCGGATGGATATCGACGGGCATACCACGTCCGTCATCAATGACTTCCAGTGATTGATCGGCATGGAGGATCACCTCGACACGTTTCGCGTGCCCGGCCAGCGCTTCGTCCACGCTGTTATCAATAACTTCCTGGCCCATATGGTTTGGGCGAGTCGTATCTGTGTACATCCCCGGGCGGCGGCGAACCGGCTCAAGCCCAGTGAGTACCTCAATGGCATCAGCGTTATAAGTTTGCGTCATGGTTTAAATTAGCAATTCGAATTGATCGTCAGAAACTGTGCAGTCCAAGGAAATCGACAATCTGGTTGAAATAATCTTCGAAGCCCGTGAATGCGTGGTTTCCGCCCTCAATAACTGTTTGACGGCAGGAGGCGTAATACGCCACCGCCTGGCGGTAGTCCAACACTTCATCACCCGTTTGTTGCAGCAACCAGAGCAAATCCGGCGCTTCCAGCGGGTCAATCTGCATGACTTTAAGATCGTAAATATGGCGAGACTCTAGCACATATTGCTGCCCCGTGTAGGGGTTCTCGTTTTGGCCGAGGTAGTCAACCAACAGTTCGTATGGCCGCACAGCAGGATTCACCACCACCGCAGGCAACATAAAACATTGCGACAGCCAAGTGGCGTAATAACCACCCAAAGAAGACCCCACGATCCCCAGCGACTCTCCGCCATGCTCGAGGACTATCGATTCCAGCATCTCCGCCGCCTGGGCAGGATACGGAGGCAACTGCGGTACAATCATCTCAACGTGCGGGTGGTGCTCAGCCAGCCAGTTTTTCAGCTGGCATGCCTTCGCTGAGCGAGGGGAGCTGTTAAATCCGTGTAGATAGAGGAGCGTAGACATCAGTAGCCTTCTGAAGCGGTATCAGGGTGGAACCGATTTCCCGGCAGACGGCACACCTGAGTGTGCAGCGTACCATCAGCAAAAAGCTCCAGCGTACGCCAGCCGGGGCTAATGGTATCTAACGTAAAGTTGGCGCAATGCGGTTTGAACTGCACGCATGTCGACGGCGTCGCCAGCAGGCGGCGACCGTTCCAGTCAAGATCCAGCTCCTGATGAATATGCCCACACAGCAGATACTTCACGCGCGGGTAGTTCACCAACACGTTGTCCAGCTCAGCGGCATTGCGCAAGCTGTGCTGATCGAGCCAGCTGCATCCCGCAGGCAGTGGATGGTGATGCAAAAGCAGCAAGGTATTGCGCTCAGGCGCATCGGCAAGTTTACGCTCCAGCCATTCAAGCTGGAATTCGCTTAATTCTCCGTGGGGAACGCCAAAAACCTGGCTATCCAGCAGCAGAATTTGCCACTGTTCGCCAATAAAGACGCGTTTAGCAGGAGAAATTCCGGCGTCCTGAAGGGCACTGTACATTGCAGGTTGAAAATCGTGATTACCGGGCAGCCAGACGCAAGGCGCACGAAAGCTTGCGATGCCCTCAGCAAAATGCTGATAAGCCGCAGCGGATTGATCCTGCGCCAGATCTCCAGTCGCCACGATCAGATCGTAGTCGGGCGACTCAGCATGTATGGCGTCCAGTACGGACTGATAGCTATCCCAGGTGTTTACACCCAGCAGCGTTTCATGCTTTTCGGCAAACAGGTGAGTGTCTGTAATTTGTAAGATCCTGACTCTGGCCTCACCAGCCAAAGGAAGGGTTAACAGGCTTTCCAAATGGTGTCCTTAGGTTTCACGACGCTAATAAACCGGAATCGCCATCGCTCCATGTGCTAAACAGTACCGTAACCAGTCGGCTAGAAACTGATTAATTTGATGCTTTTCGTCGCGTTGATGCAACTTTTTATTTGGATAATCATACCGCGCTTTGAAGCGAAAGATCTGCTGACTTGAACACACTTCAGCCACCCTCGCATCATGATACAGGCGTACGGTAAGCGATGGCAGGCTCCAGTAAGTGACAGCAGGCGCCGTCTGTTCGATCGCAACCAGCGTAGTGTATCGGGTCGATTCAACAATCGTTAACCGATATTGTGCGTTTGCCACCTGATAGCTCACTGTTTCACCGGCGGCGTCATTACGCGGCAACAGGCGGCGCAGTTGCGAAAAGTTGGTTTCGCACAGGCGCATCATTTCAGGGAAGTCAGGTGTGTAACGCTTCATTTTTTCCACTCAGTTTTTAACTCTTGATAGTGCAGTTGCAACCATTGCAGGGCAATGACAGAAGCCGCGTTGTCGATTTTTCCCTCTTCCACCCACTGATAAGCCTGTTCCCGGCTAACCACATGAACGCGAATGTCTTCGTTTTCATCCACCAGACCGTGGATCCCGCTTGCGGTCGTGGCGTCCACTTCGCCTACCAAGATGGACAGGCGCTCACTAGTGCCGCCGGGGCTTGCCAGATAGCTCAGAACTGGTTTGGTACGTTTAACATCCAATCCGGCTTCTTCCATCGCTTCGCGGCGGGCAACGTCCTCAACGGTCTCGCCTTCTTCGATCATCCCAGCGACCATTTCCAGCAGCCACGGGCTTTCGCTGGTATCAAATGCCGCAATGCGGATTTGCTCAACCAGCACAACTTCATCCCGCTCAGGGTCAAAGGGTAGCAAGACCGCCGCATGTCCGCGCTCAAAAATTTCGCGCGTCACTTCATCGCTCATCCCACCGTTAAATAAGCGGTGGCGGAACCGGTAAAGATCCAGTGAAAAAAAACCGCGGTATAGCGTTTCTCGTGCAATAATTTCTACATCATTTTTAGTGAAAGTCATTGGCGAGTTGTCTGGTTTACGCATTGTGCTGTCCTGATACCAATAGTGATTAAAATGTGAAATTCAAGGTCGTTTGACTGCTGTTTGAGCGCCCTTGTGTTAAATTGATGCAAATTAACGCCGTATGGCACGTAACGCCAACTTTTTGAAGTGGCGGATTCTGCTAGAATCAACAATTATTTTTACCATTTGATCAGCGCTAAATACTGCTTCACAACAAGGAATGCAAATGAAGAAATTGCTCCCCATCCTTATCGGCCTGAGCCTGTCGGGGTTCAGTACTTTGAGCCAGGCAGAAAACCTGATGCAGGTTTATCAGCAAGCACGCCTGAGCAACCCGGAATTGCGTAAATCCGCCGCCGATCGCGATGCTGCATTCGAAAAAATTAACGAAGCGCGTAGCCCATTACTGCCGCAACTGGGATTAGGTGCCGATTACACCTACAGCAATGGCTACCGTGATGCAAATGGCGTTAACTCCAACGCCACCAGTGCGTCGTTGCAATTGACTCAGTCTCTTTTCGATATGTCAAAATGGCGTGCCCTGACGCTGCAAGAAAAATCAGCGGGCATCCAGGACGTAACTTATCAGACCGATCAGCAAACGCTGATCCTGAATACCGCCACAGCCTATTTTAACGTACTGAACGCGATTGACGTGCTCTCTTATACCCAGGCACAGAAAGATGCGGTGTATCGTCAGTTAGATCAGACCACTCAGCGTTTTAACGTTGGCCTGGTCGCCATCACTGACGTGCAAAACGCCCGTTCACAATACGATACCGTACTGGCGAACGAAGTTACCGCACGTAACAATCTGGATAACGCGGTAGAACAGCTGCGTCAGGTGACCGGTAACTACTACCCGGAACTGGCTTCGCTGAACGTCGATGGTTTTAAAACCAACAAGCCGCAGGCGGTAAATGCGCTGCTGAAAGAAGCCGAAAACCGCAACCTGACCTTATTGCAGGCACGTTTGAGCCAGGATTTAGCCCGTGAACAAATTCGTCTGGCGCAGGACGGTCATTTACCGACGCTGGATTTAACCGCCTCGACCGGTGTCTCTGATACCTCCTACAGCGGTTCTAAAACCCGTGGAGCGACTGGTAGTCAGTATGATGACAGCAATATGGGCCAGAATAAAATTGGTCTGAACTTCTCGCTGCCGCTGTACCAGGGTGGGATGGTTAACTCGCAGGTGAAACAAGCGCAGTACAACTTTGTAGGCGCGAGTGAACAGCTGGAAAGCGCGCACCGCAGCGTGGTACAGACCGTGCGTTCATCCTTCAATAACATTAATGCTTCCATCAGTAGCATTAACGCGTACAAACAAGCGGTTGTCTCTGCACAAAGCTCTTTGGACGCGATGGAAGCGGGTTATTCCGTCGGCACACGTACCATCGTGGATGTGTTGGATGCCACCACCACGCTGTACAACGCCAAGCAGCAGTTGGCTAATGCGCGTTATACCTATCTTATCAACCAGTTAAACATCAAGTCTGCGCTCGGCACGCTGAACGAGCAGGATCTGGTGGCGCTGAACAATACGCTGGGCAAACCGATTCCGACTGCGCCTGAGACGGTCGCACCGGAAAACACACAGCAAGACGCTGCAGCGGACGGCTATACCGCAAGCAACGAAGCGGCAGTCGCTCAGCCGACGGCAGCACGTTCAACCAGCAGCAACGGCAACAATCCGTTCCGTAACTAATGTTGATGCTGATGACGGGGCTTAGGCCCCGTCTGAACGTAAGACAACGTAAAGATCCGCCCCTTCTTCCGCATTCTCGTCTCTTCCCGCTTCAATTTCGACCAGTCATCCTCTATTCTGAGCAGTATTTACCACTGGGTCCTGGAAGACATAAATGAAACGGACAAAATCTATACACCACGCATCGTTCCGCAAAAGCTGGAGCGCACGCCACCTGACTCCTGTCGCCCTGGCAGTCACCGCCGTTATTATGCTGGCGGGCTGTGAACAGAGCGACGAAACGGTATCGCTTTACCAAAATGCGGATGACTGCTCGACGGCAAATCCGGGTAAAAGCGCCGAATGTACGACTGCATTCAACAATGCGCTGAAAGAAGCTGAACGCACAGCGCCGAAATACGCCACCCGCGAAGACTGTATCGCTGAATTCGGCGAAGGCCAGTGCCAGCAAGCACCTGCACAGGCGGGTATGGCACCGACCGGTGAAGGCCAGGCTCAGGCACAGAATCAAAGCAGCGGCAGCTTCTGGATGCCACTGATGGCAGGCTATATGATGGGCCGCATGATGGGCGGTGGCATGGGTGCTCAGCAGCCTCTGTTCAGCTCGAAAAACCCGGCCAGCCCGGCATACGGCAAATACACGGATGCAGGCGGTAAAAACTACGGCGCAGCGACGCCGGGCCGTACAATGACCGTGCCGAAAACCGCCATGGCGCCGAAACCAGCCACCACTTCTACCGTAACCCGCGGTGGATTTGGTGAATCTGTGGCTAAACAGAGCACCATGCAGCGTAGCGCAAGTGGCACTACCACGCGTTCAATGGGCGGCTGATCGTCATGGAAAGAGTCAGTATTGTTGAGCGCCCGGACTGGCGCGAGAAAGCCACCGAATACGGTTTCAACTTTCACACTATGTACGGCGAGCCGTACTGGTGTGAAGACGCATACTATAAGCTGACGCTTGCTCAGGTCGAAAAGCTGGAAGACGTCACAGCAGAGCTGCATCAGATGTGCCTCAAGGTGGTTGAAAAGGTTATCGTCAGCGACGAGTTGATGACCAAGTTTCGCATTCCCAAGCACACCTGGGGCTTTGTCCGCCAGTCCTGGCAGACTCAGCAGCCGTCGCTCTATTCCCGCCTCGATCTGGCGTGGGATGGTACCAGTGAACCCAAGCTGCTGGAAAACAACGCAGATACGCCAACCTCGCTGTACGAAGCTGCGTTTTTCCAGTGGATCTGGCTGGAAGATCAGCTCAATGCTGGCAACCTACCGGAAGGTAGCGACCAGTTCAACAGCCTGCAGGAAAAGCTAATCGAGCGCTTCACCGCGCTGCGTGAACAGTATGGTTTTCAGCTGCTACATCTGACCTGTTGTCGCGATACCGTTGAAGATCGCGGTACTATTCAGTATCTACAGGATTGCGCTGCCGAGGCGGAAATCGCTACCGAATTCCTCTATGTCGAAGATATTGGCCTCGGCGAAAAAGGTCAGTTCACGGACTTAGAGGATCAGGTGATTGCCAACCTGTTTAAGCTCTATCCGTGGGAATTTATGCTGCGCGAGATGTTCTCTACCAAGCTGGAAGATGCTGGCGTTCGCTGGCTGGAACCGGCCTGGAAGAGCATTATCTCCAACAAAGCGCTGTTACCGCTGCTGTGGGAAATGTTCCCGAACCATCCGAACCTGCTGCCGGCGTACTTCGCCGAAGACGACTATCCGCAGATGGAAAAATTCGTCGTGAAGCCGATCTTCTCGCGTGAAGGCGCTAACGTGTCGATCGTTGAGAACGGTAAAACGATCGAAGCGGTGGAAGGCCCATACGGTGAAGAAGGAATGATCGTGCAACAGTTCCATCAGTTGCCGAAGTTTGGCGACAGCTACATGCTGATCGGCAGCTGGCTGATTAACGATCAACCCGCCGGGATTGGCATTCGCGAAGACAGAGCGTTGATCACGCAGGATCTCTCCCGCTTCTATCCGCATATTTTTGTCGAGTAATCCGTTGTGCCCGGTGACGCTAATGCTTACCGGGCCTACGTATTTATCCCACCTGAACTGACAACATACCCAGGCTACCCATCTCAATACCGTCCACCGGGATCGTCACTGGCTCTTTGCCATCCCATGCCCCTAACACGTACAGCAACGGCAGGTAGTGATCCGCCGTTGGGTTCGACAGCGATCCGCCTTCATGATCCATATAATTAACCAGCGGGTGCTGCTCAACCGGTCCCTGCCATGTCAGGTTAGACTTCACATAATCATTGAATGAGGTCGCCCACGGATACGGTGTATTCTCACCGTGCCAGCGTGCTGTACGCAGGTTATGCACCACGTTACCGCTGGCCACCAGCATAATACCTTCATCGCGCAACGCCGCCAGCTTACGGCCCATTTCGAAATGCCAGGCCGCTGGTTTTGTACTATCGATGCTTAACTGCACCATCGGGATGTCGGCATTCGGGTACATCTTGATCAGCACGCCCCAGGACCCGTGATCAAATCCCCATGCTTCTTTGTCTAAGGTAACGGGCACAGGAGCAAGCAAGTCAACCAGGTGCTGTGCCAGTTCTGGCGAGCCAGGAGCCGGGTAATGTGTGTCATACAGCGCCTGCGGAAAACCACCAAAGTCATGAATCGTTTTCGGTGCTTCCATCGCGGTTACGCCAGTGCCGCGCGTAAACCAGTGCGCTGAGACCACCACGATGGCTTTCGGACGTGGCAACGTTTCCCCCAGTTGCTGCCAGGCACGGGTATAAACGTTATCTTCCAGAACATTCATCGGGCTGCCGTGGCCCAAAAACAATGCTGGCATACGAGTTGAAGACATGATGATATCCTTACTGAGGGAGTCATTTTGATATCACCACAATACGCTTTTTCGGTTGATGAAGAACTCAGATAACCATGATGAAGATCATCAGTTATTTTGACGATCCGACCCGGACAGCAGATTGATAAGGAGTTTGATTTGTCGATGTCAGTACCTTTACTTCTGACTTTACTGGCAGGTGCTGCCACGTTTATTGGCGCATTTCTCGGCGTGCTGGGACAAAAGCCCTCTAACCGCGTACTCGCCTTTTCTTTAGGCTTCGCCGCCGGAATTATGTTACTGATCTCCCTGATGGAGATGCTGCCCGCCGCACTGGCTGCAGAAGGAATGTCACCCGTGCTTGGCTACGGGATGTTTATCGTGGGTTTACTGGGCTATTTTGGCCTGGATCGTTTGCTGCCGCACGCACATCCTCAGGATCTGGTACAAAAAACAACACAGCCTTTACCCGGATCCATTAAACGTACCGCTATTTTGCTGACACTCGGCATCAGCTTGCACAACTTCCCGGAAGGGATCGCGACGTTTGTAACAGCCAGCAGCAACCTCGAACTGGGTTTCGGTATTGCCCTCGCCGTAGCATTGCATAATATTCCTGAAGGGTTAGCCGTTGCCGGACCAGTGTATGCCGCAACCGGATCGAAACGTACGGCGATATTCTGGGCCGGGATCTCCGGTATGGCGGAAATACTCGGTGGGGTATTGGCGTGGTTAATTCTGGGGAGTTTGATTTCGCCAGTAGTGATGGCGGCGATAATGGCGGCGGTCGCCGGTATTATGGTGGCGCTGTCCGTCGATGAACTGATGCCGTTGGCAAAAGAAATCGACCCGAATAATAACCCCAGCTATGGCGTACTCTGCGGAATGTCGGTGATGGGGCTCAGCCTCGTCATCCTGCAATCGATGGGCATCGGGTAATACAGATGGCGGAGTTACGCTGTTGTTCAGCTCATCCGCCTCAACTACAGCAAAAAGGCGAAATTATTCCTGATCCCTGACCGTGCTGCCCTCTTCACCCGTGCGACGAAAGAGTTTATTACGCGCCTCAAGCAATGCATCTCTGTCTTGTCGAAACGCTCGGCAATAACGCTTCATGTGGCAATAATAACCCACAGCAACCAGTGCAATTAATACCATCCAATACCAGGCAATAAACATTCTTTTACCCTTAAAATTTAACATCATTAAACATTTAACGTTAAAATTTCACATAACCTTATTTCAACCTACCACTATAGTGGCACAATTCAGAAACAAACATATGATTTCGATCATATAAATCAATAGCTAACGACAATTGCAAAACGTGTATTAGAAATAAAACAATGTCGAAAGGATCACACTACAGAATAATAATTATTGTTCTGAAAATATCCCCAACCTACTATCAAAAAGAATTAAAAACACCGATCATTGATAATTTATATATTTCAAACCAATAAATATATTTATTTATAACAAGCACTCAAAAGATATCATTTAATTATTACTTACAGAAATATATTTCATTCACATAAATTATATTTATAAGTAATATAAGGAGATATATCCATGCTTAAACAATACCGTAAAACACTCCTCGTTGGTGCGATCGCCCTGACATGCGGATTAACTGCCGTAAATTCTTATGCAGCGGGTTTTCAACCTGCCCAACCCGCAGGAAAGTTAGGAGCAATAATTGTTGACCCTTATGGAAATGCGCCACTTACCGCACTGGTTGAATTAGATAGTCACGTTATTTCAGATGTTAAAGTCACCGTCCACGGTAAAGGTGAAAAAGGGGTGCCTGTAACTTATACCGTTGGCAAAGAATCGTTAGCAACCTATGACGGCGTACCTATTTTTGGTCTTTATCAAAAATTTGCTAATAAGGTCACCGTTGAATTTAAAGAAAATGGTAAGGTGATGAAGGATGATTATGTGGTGCATACTTCCGCCATCGTTAATCACTACATCGACAACCGTTCTATTTCAGATCTACAGCAAACCAAAGTCATTAAGGTCGCTCCTGGCTTTGAAGACCGCCTGTATATGGTAAATACCCATACCTTCACCGCGCAGGGGGCAGAATTCCACTGGCATGGCGAAAAAGATAAAAATGCAGGCATCCTTGATGCAGGCCCGGCAGGTGGCGCCTTACCTTTCGACATTGCGCCTTTTACCTTTATCGTCGACACGCAAGGTGAATACCGTTGGTGGCTGGATCAGGACACGTTCTATGATGGCCACGACATGAACATCAACAAACGCGGTTATCTGATGGGGATACGAGAAACACCGCGAGGCACCTTTACCGCCGTGCAAGGCCAACACTGGTATGAATTCGATCTGATGGGCCAAATTCTGGCTGACCATAAGCTACCGCGCGGATTCCTGGATGCGTCTCATGAGTCGATTGAAACGGTAAACGGCACCGTCCTGCTGCGCGTCGGTAAACGCGACTATCGCAAAGAAGACGGCGTACATGTGCAAACCATCCGCGACCAGATTATTGAAGTCGACAAGTCTGGCCGTGTGGTTGATGTCTGGGATCTGACAAAAATTCTCGACCCGCTGCGTGATGCACTGCTGGGCGCGCTGGATGCAGGCGCGGTATGCGTAAACGTCGACCTCGCTCATGCAGGTCAACAGGCCAAGCTGGAACCGGATACGCCTTACGGTGATGCACTGGGTGTGGGTGCTGGCCGTAACTGGGCACACGTCAACTCTATCGCTTATGATGCCAAAGATGACTCCATCATTCTCTCCTCCCGCCACCAGGGCGTCGTTAAAATTGGTCGTGACAAGCAGGTGAAATGGATCCTCGCGCCGTCTAAAGGCTGGAACAAACAACTGGCAAGCAAGTTGTTAAAACCGGTTGATGGTAAAGGCAACGCGTTAAAATGTGACGAAAACGGCAAGTGCGAAAATACCGATTTCGATTTTACCTACACCCAACACACCGCATGGCTCTCCAGCAAAGGGACATTAACCATTTTTGATAATGGCGATGGTCGTGGGCTTGAACAACCGGCATTGCCGACGATGAAATACTCCCGTTTCGTCGAATATAAAATTGACGAGAAAAAAGGCACCGTCCAGCAAATTTGGGAGTATGGAAAAGAACGCGGCTATGATTTCTATAGCCCCATAACTTCAGTAATCGAATATCAAAAAGATCGTGACACCATGTTTGGCTTCGGAGGTTCAATTAATTTATTTGATGTTGGACAACCGACCACAGGTAAAATCAATGAAATTGACTACAAAACAAAAGAAGTCAAAGTTGAAATTGATGTCCTTTCCGATAAACCCAATCAGACCCATTACCGGGCATTGCCAGTTCACCCACAGCACATGTTTAAATAATCACGCCAGATTAAGGATTAATTATGTCATCTAAATGGATCACTTCATTATTTAAAAGCGTGGTATTAACCACCGCACTTGCCTCATCATTTGCTGCATCGGCGTTTACCGAAGGAACTGACTATATGGTTCTGGAGAAACCGATTCCCAACGCTGATAAGACGTTGATCAAAGTATTCAGCTACGCCTGCCCGTTCTGCTACAAATACGACAAAGCGGTAACAGGACCCGTTTCAGACAAAGTCGCCGATGTCGTCACCTTCACACCATTTCATCTGGAAACAAAAGGGGAATATGGTAAACAGGCCAGTGAAGTCTTTGCCGTAATGATTGCCAGGGACCAAGCGGCAGGTATTTCATTGTTTGATGCCAAATCACAGTTCAAAAAAGCCAAGTTCGCTTATTACGCAGCCTACCACGACAAGAAGGAGCGTTGGTCAGACGGTAAAGATCCGGCGTCATTCATCAAAACAGGTCTGGATACCGTGGGAATGAGCCAGGCTGACTTTGAAACCGCACTGAAAGACCCCGCCGTTCAGGAAACGCTGGAAAAATGGAAAGCAGCGTATGAAGTCGCCAAAATCCAGGGTGTTCCGGCTTACGTCGTCAACGGTAAATACCTGATCTATACCAAGAGCATCAAATCCATTGACTCTATGGCAGCGCTCATCAGGGAACTGGCAACGAAATAAAAAGGGATAAGCTTATGGCTTTCATAAAGGGATTGTGGCGAGATTTACGTACCGCGCCGTTAGATACTCTGGTGAGATGGCAGGAACAGCGCTTTCTGTGGCTATTGATGACACTCGCGATGGGTGGGTTAATTATACTGGCCCACTCCTTCTTCCAGATCTATCTCTACATGGCCCCCTGTGAACAGTGTGTGTATATTCGCTTTGCCATGTTCGTGATGGTGATGGGTGGACTGATTGCAGCGATCAACCCTAAAAATGTCGTTCTGAAGCTCATAGGCTGCCTCGCGGCATTTTACGGCAGCATCATGGGCGTAAAGTTTTCACTTAAGCTTAATGACATTCATCATGCGGTACACAATCCAGACCCGGATTCACTCTTTGGCGTGCAGGGATGCTCAACTGACCCAACCTTCCCGTTCAATTTGCCGTTGGCAGACTGGGCTCCGGAATGGTTTAAGCCTACCGGAGACTGCGGATATGACGCTCCTATCGTTCCTGATGGCGTGGCGCTCAGCAGTATGCAGAAGTGGTTTGTCGATCTTTATCAGCAGTCTGAAGGCTGGTATCTGCTGCCACCGTGGCAGTTCATGAATATGGCACAAGCCTGCTTGCTCGCTTTTGGTTTGTGTTTAATGCTGCTGCTGGTGATGACCGGAGCCTGGGCACTTAAACTGGCCAGAACAAAATAGCCTGGCCGCAATAACAAAAAACCGAAACCAGAAAACTGGCTTCGGTTTTTTTATCCCTACTGCGGCTATCGCGGTAGTCAGCGATTAGCTGGCTTTACGCTCGTGCGCCTGACGGTAAGCGACTAAATCTTCGATCGTGACCACGGCCATATTATGCTTACCTGCGAATTCGATGCACTCTGGCGCACGTGCCATGGTGCCATCATCATTGGTCAGCTCACACAGTACACCGGCCGGTTTAAACCCAGCCAGCGTCATCAGGTCGATGGTTGCTTCAGTGTGACCACCGCGGGTCAACACGCCGCCAGCCTGAGCACGCAGCGGGAAAACGTGTCCCGGACGGTTCAGATCGGAAGGCTTAGCACCGTCTTTAACTGCCGCGCGAACCGTGGTAACACGGTCAGCAGCAGAAACACCGGTGGTTACGCCTTCAGCGGCTTCAATGGTCACGGTAAAACCCGTGCCGTAAGCGCTGGTGTTATTTTCCACCATCATTGGCAGATCGAGCTGCTTGCGTCGATCTTCAGTGATGCACAGGCAAACAATACCGCTACCGTGACGGATGGTCAGTGCCATCTGTTCAACGGTCATAGTTTCTGCCGGGAAAACCATATCGCCTTCGTTTTCACGATCTTCGTCGTCAAGCACCATCACACCGCGTCCTTCACGCAGCGCAGATAGCGCATGTTCAACACGTTCGAAAGGCGTACCAAAAGAGGAAAGTAGCGTCTGATTCATGGTAAAAAAACCTCACTAAAATTATGGTTACCAGAATCAGGGCAGTCTTAGGAGTACCGTCAAAGCGGCAAAAAAATAACGTGAGCGGGTCCATGCCCGACTGGATCGTTACTCTCTCCCATCCGGACTCTAACCGTCGGCCCCGGAATTACACCGGATCTGCTGACCTTTGAGTTTGCACCCAAAGCGCTCGCGGGCTTTCAACATCAGTTGATTTACCGCCGGTGGGGAATTTCGCCCCGCCCTGAGAATAAGCGGGTTAACTATAACGCTATTGATTACCTTCATCAACGCCTTTGCTTGACTTAGCTTCACACAATTCTGGTTTATGCCGCTGCCATATCGCACTACAATGGGCAGCAACACGTACCAGTTCAGGGAAACCACCATGATTGACCCGAAAAAAATTGAGCAGATTGCTCGTCAGGTCCACGAATCGATGCCGAAAGGGATCCGCGAGTTTGGGGAAGACGTCGAGAAAAAAATTCGCCAGACGCTGCAGTCACAGTTGACACGCCTGGATCTGGTAAGCCGCGAAGAGTTTGATGTACAAACCCAGGTTTTGCTGCGCACCCGTGAAAAGCTGGCGTTGCTTGAACAACGCCTGACCGAGCTTGAAGCACGCGAGAAACCGGCTGAAGTGAAGCCTACTCCAGCTATCCCGCCAGTCGATCCGCAAGCGTAAAAACGAAAACGGGCCGCAAGGCCCGTTTATCTGTTAGTGTTCCAGTTCTAATTTTTTCGCCTCGGTTGCCTGCTGGCAATACAACGCGTAACGTTTGCAAAACCAACTGCGGTGCTCTTCATCCATGTTGCCGGTTACGGCCTGGATATCAACAGGGTGGCCCTCAGCCTGCATCCTGGCAAAACTACGGGCCAGGAAATCGAAATTGTTCAGTGAATACATATTGCTGTTCATGAGCATACCCTCCAGTTATTGAATATCTGCTAAGGCCATATGCTTTTTCTAATTTCAGTATTTCCCTGGATACGAAGTTATTCTGTACATATTGTGCGCAAAAAAACCGTCTGGTTCACAGTTTCCTACGAAATCTAAGAGGGGGATGAGCCTCTTTTCGGATTTAAGGTCTAGGGAGCGCATGTTATTGTAACGTCATGTAAAAGTAATAGATAAAACCATTACTTTGGACACTTTCAGGGAACGCGGTAGCAGGAGGAAGAAACTTGGTTTTATTTACGGATTATAACGGCCCCTACCTGTTTGCTATTTCATTTGTCCTGCTGATTGGCCTTCTGGAGATTATCTCCCTTGTTTTCGGCCATTTCCTTTCAGGCGCGCTTGATGCTCACCTCGAACATTACGATGCTCTGACCTCCGGCAATATCGGCCAGGCGCTGCACTATTTGAATATCGGACGTATTCCCGCGCTGATCGTGCTGTGTTTACTCGCAGGCTTCTTTGGACTCTTCGGTATCCTCATCCAGCATGGCTGGGTCACACTGTGGCAAGCTCCGCTCAGCAACCTACTGCTTGCTCCGGTGAGTTTTATTCTTGCTGTCTTCGCCGTGCATTACAGCGGAAAAATCATTGCTCCGTGGCTACCGCGTGATGAAACCACCGCCCTCGCCGAGGAAGAGTTTATCGGCAGCATGGCGATTATTACCGGACATTCCGCGATTGCCGGAACGCCGTGTGAGGGGAAATTTACCGATAAGTTCGGACAAACCCACTATTTGCTGCTGGAACCTGAAACAGGTAAAGAATTTAAAAAGGGGGACAAGGTGCTGATTATCTGCCAACTCTCCGCAACGCGTTATTTAGCTGAGCTAAACCCCTGGCCGAATGTTTTGTAATTTTATTTTTACTTTAAGGGAATAACACAATGGATGATGTTTTTGGCATGTTACCTTCATGGATGTTTACCGCCATTGTGGCGGTGGTCGTCTTATTAATTATCGGCATTATCTTTGCTCGCCTTTACCGCCGCGCATCTGCTGAACAGGCATTTGTGCGTACCGGACTTGGCGGGCAAAAAGTGGTGATGAGCGGCGGCGCGATTGTCATGCCCATCTTCCACGAAATCATCCCTATCAACATGAATACCCTCAAGCTTGAGGTCAGTCGTTCCACCGTCGACAGTCTGATCACCAAAGACCGTATGCGCGTTGACGTCGTCGTCGCATTCTTCGTCAGAGTAAAACCCTCCTTTGAAGGTATCGCCACTGCCGCCCAAACTTTGGGGCAGCGCACACTGTCACCGGAAGATTTACGTGTTTTGATCGAGGATAAATTTGTCGATGCCCTGCGCGCCACCGCATCGCAGATGACCATGCATGAACTGCAGGATACCCGTGAAAACTTCGTTCAGGGTGTCCAGAATACCGTTGCGGAAGACCTGTCTAAAAACGGTCTGGAACTGGAAAGCGTCTCGTTAACCAACTTTAACCAGACAGAAAAAATACATTTCAACCCGAATAACGCCTTCGACGCCGAAGGTCTGACGAAACTGACGCAGGAAACCGAACGTCGTCGTCGCGAACGGAACGAAGTTGAACAGGATGTTGAAGTTGCGGTGCGCGAGAAGAATCGTGATGCGCTGGCACGCAAGCTGGAAATCGAACAGCAGGAAGCCTTTATGACGCTTGAGCAGGAACAGCAGGTGAAAACCCGTACCGCCGAGCAAAACGCGAAAATCGCCGCCTTTGAGGCCGAACGTCACCGTGAAGCGGAACAGACGCGCATTCTTGCCGAGCGCCAGATTCAGGAGACGGAAATCGAGCGCGAGCAGGCCGTTCGTTCGAGAAAAGTCGAAGCCGAGCGTGAAGTTCGCATTAAAGAAATCGAACAACAGCAGGTAACGGAGATCGCCAACCAGACCAAGTCCATCGCCATTGCCGCTAAGTCTGAACAGCAGTCTCAGGCCGAAGCGCGTGCTAACGATGCGCTGGCCGAAGCAGTTCGCGCCCAGCAAAACGTAGAAACTACCCGCCAGACCGCAGAAGCAGATCGTGCGAAACAGGTTGCGCTGATCGCCGCTGCACAGGATGCAGAAACCCAGGCGGTTGAACTGACCGTCCGGGCAAAAGCCGAAAAAGAAGCAGCAGAATTGCAGGCGGCGGCAATTGTTGAACTGGCCGAAGCCACACGTAAAAAAGGTCTGGCGGAAGCCGAAGCACAACGCGCGCTGAACGATGCCATCAACGTGCTTTCCGATGAACAGACCAGCCTGAAATTTAAGCTGGCTCTGCTGCAGTCCCTGCCAGCGGTCATTGAGAAATCCGTTGAGCCAATGAAGTCTATCGATGGGATCAAGATCATTCAGGTTGATGGTCTCAATCGCGGCGGCGCAGTCGGTGAAGTGACCGCAGGTAACGTAAACGGAGGGAATCTCGCAGAGCAAGCGTTATCCGCAGCCCTTGCCTATCGTACACAAGCGCCGCTGATTGACTCGCTGTTAAATGAAATTGGTTTGTCCGGCGGTTCACTATCGGCGCTGGCCGAGCCGCTGAAAGCAGTGGAAAGCAGCGCTGCGACTGAAGAATAAACCGTAAAAATGCCGGATGGCGACGCGAAAGCGTCATATCCGGCAATCAGGTCAGAGTTCACTTATCGCTGTCTTTCTGGATCTTTTTGATGATATTGGTCGTTGAGCAGCCGTCTTCGAAGTTCAGCACCAGCACTTCACCGCCGTTCGCCCATACCTCTTCGCTGCCCGCAATCTGTTCTGGCTTATAGTCACCGCCTTTTACCAGCAGATCCGGCAGGACGCCCGCAATCAGTCGCTGCGGGGTGTCTTCGTCAAAAGAAACGACCCAGTCGACAGACTCCAGCGCACCCAGCACAATCATACGTTGTTCGAGCGGGTTGACCGGACGCGTTTCGCCTTTCAGTCGTTTGGTGGAAGCGTCGCTGTTTACCGCAACGATCAGACGATCGCCCAGCTTACGTGCATTCGCCAGATAAGAGACATGACCTGCATGCAGGATGTCGAAAACGCCGTTGGTCATTACCACTTTCTCTCCACGCTTGCGGGCGCTGGCAACGGCTTGCTTAAGCTCTGCTTCTGTCATCACGCCAAAGCCGGTATCGGCGCGACCACGCACAGCGTTTTCCAGCTCAATAGGCGAAACAGTGGACGTCCCCAGCTTACCGACGACCACGCCCGCTGCGGCGTTAGCAAAATAGCACGCCTCTTCCAGCGAGTTACCCGCCGCAAGCGTTGCCGCCAGCACACCGATAACCGTGTCACCGGCACCGGTAACGTCATACACTTCCTGCGCCTGGGTCGGCATGTGAAGCGGCGTTTTTCCCGGCTGCAACAGCGTCATACCCTGCTCAGAGCGGGTGATCAGCAGTGCGGAAAGGTCAAAATCCGCAATCACCTTCATGCCGCGTTCAACCAGATCTTCTTCGCTTTTACACTTACCGGCAACCGCTTCAAACTCGGACAGATTTGGTGTTAGCAACGTCGCACCGCGATAGCGTTCAAAATCGGTACCTTTCGGATCGATAAGCACCGGCACGCCAGCCTTACGCGCCAGCGCAATCATCTGCTGTACGCTGGCCAGCGCACCTTTAGCGTAGTCAGAAAGAACCAGAGCACCGATAGAGCCCAGTGCCTGATTAATGCGATCGTGCAGCGGCTGTGGGTCTACGCCTTCGAAGCCTTCCTCGAAGTCCAGACGGATCAGTTGCTGGTTGCGGGAAAGTACACGCAGTTTAGTAATCGTAGGATGCGTCGGCACCGAAACGAAATCACATTTCACGTTCACGTCTGCCAGCGTTTTACTCAGCGCGCGTGCTGCATCGTCAATACCAGTCAGACCCACCAGACGGGAATTTGCGCCCAGAGAGGCAATGTTCATCGCCACGTTTGCCGCGCCGCCGGGACGTTCTTCAATGGTATCTACTTTGACTACCGGGACCGGGGCTTCTGGTGAAATACGGCTGGTAGGCCCGTACCAGTAGCGATCCAACATCACATCACCGACAACCATGACTCCTGCACGTTCAAACTCTGGCAGCGTTACTTTCATTCCTGTCTCCTGAGAGATTCTCTGAGGGTCTTAAAATTTGCGCGCGATCATAGCACACTTCACTCGGCAACCAGCCACTTCTGCCAGCTATCACGCACCAGCGCGCGCTCAGCGCTGAAGCACTCCGGCGCCACATGGCCCGGAAGCTCCTGCAGGGCAAGGTGATGGAGTTCATCACGCAGCGTGGTATAGGCGCGGGTCAGCGCCAGGGCTTCCTGCTCTTCCATAATGTCGTTTTGCGCCAGTAATTCCAGAATACGCACGTTATCCGACCAACGTGTCAGCTTTGGTTTTTCGTGGGCATAGCGCAGCACAAGATATTGCGTAATAAACTCAATGTCGGTGATCCCGCCTTCATCCGCTTTGATATCAAAGCGATCGCGATGCTTATTGCCCAAATGGGTACGCATTTTCTCGCGCATTTCACGCACATCGGTCTGCAACGTTTTTCCATCACGGGCGAGCGTCATGATATCGCGTCGTACGGTATCAAACTGAGAAGTCAGTTGCGGGTCACCATACACCACACGAGCACGTACCAACGCCTGATGCTCCCATGTCCAGGCTTCGTTGCGCTGGTAATCGGCGAAGGCTTCAGTTGATGTCACCAGCATGCCTGCGGCGCCTGACGGGCGCAGCCGCGCATCCACCTCATACAAAATGCCGGAGGACGTACGGGTACTGAAAAGATGCATGATGCGCTGAGCCAAACGCAGATAGAACTGCCGTCCGTCAATATCACGTTCGCCGTCCGTCATCACATCCATCGGGCAATCGTGCAGAAAGATCAAATCAAGATCCGAGCTATAGCCCAGCTCCCAACCGCCCAACTTGCCATAACCAACGACGGCAAAACCACGCCCTTCGCGCTCGCCAAGATGCATCGGCTGCCCATAGCGGGCGACCATTTGCGTCCACGCCTGCTGGACCACGGCATCAATAATGGCTTCTGCCAGCCAGGTTAAGTGGTCGCTCACCTTCATAACGGGCAACGTCCCGGCGATATCGGCCGCTGCGATACGCAGCAGTTGCGTTTGCTTAAATTGACGCAGTGCTTCCAGTTGCTGTTCTTCGTCATCTTCCGGCACACGCAGCAAATACTGACGGAGCTCATCACGGTAAGCATCGGTCGCGGTGGGCTGATAAAGGGTATTAGGATCCAGCAATTCGTCGAGCAACAGCGGATAGCGCGCCAGTTGACTGGCGACCATTGGCGAGGCGGCACACAGCGAAATCAGATGTTTTAGCGCGCCAGGGAATTCACTCAACAACTCCAGGTAGGTCGTGCGGGTGACAATGCCCACCAGCAGCGGTGTAATACGCGACAGCGGCACAGAGGCATCATCACGGGAGCAGACATCGCTCAGCAAATGCGGCATTAAATGGTCCAGCACCTGGCGTCCACGCGGGCCAATGGGGCGCTTATCCAGCTCTTTGCGAAAATCGGAGATCAGAGCCAGCACGCGACGTCGATCATCATCTTTCAGATGCATCAACACCGGCGTGGTGTCATCTTCCTGCAAGGCATCCTGCCACAGCTCGCGCCATTGTTCCGACAGCGACTCTTCCTGGGTATCAGTTTCGTCATCGCCGATTAACTCATTGAACACCCGACGCACATTGCCCATGTGAACGGCCAGGGCATCGGTCAACTGCGGCCAGTCACCCGCATTCATGGCCCACGCCAGACGCGCCCGGTTCAACTCATCGCCCGGCAGCGTCTGGGTCTGTTCATCGTTGATGCTCTGCAGCAGGTTTTCCAGACGACGTAAAAAGAGATAGGCCGCGCGCAGGTGATCCGCGTCGGTATCAGACAACAAATGCAGCGCATTAATGGCACTAAGCGTAGGCAACAGCGAACGGGATTGCAGTGACGGTTCGCGCCCGCCACGAATCAACTGGAAAACCTGGACGATAAATTCGATTTCACGAATACCACCCGCCCCCAGCTTGATGTTGTCTTTCAGACCACGGCGGCGGACTTCACGGGCAATCATCCCTTTCATATTACGCAGAGACTGGATCACGCTAAAATCGATATACCGACGGAAGACAAAAGGCCGCAGCATGGCGCGCAGTTCAGCGACGTAAGTGCCGTCAGTATCACCCATGATACGCGCCTTAACCATCGCATAGCGTTCCCAGTCGCGCCCTTGTTCCTGGTAGTAATCCTCCAGCGCAGAGAAGCTCAGCACCAGCGGACCGCTGTCACCAAACGGACGTAAGCGCATATCCACCCGATAGACAAACCCATCCATGGTGGGTTGATCCAACACTTTGATCAGCCGTTGGCCCATCCGGGTAAAGAACTGCGCATTATCCAACTCACGCCGCCCGCCCTGCGTCGAACCATGTTCCGGCCAGGCGAAGATCAGGTCGATATCAGAGGAAAAATTCAGCTCGCCGCCGCCCAGTTTTCCCATCCCCAAAATCAGCAGCGGCTGCGGGGTACCGTCAAGGCTGCACGGGGTTCCCCACTCACGACAGCAGGCATCATACAACCAGTCTCGAGCAGCAATAATCAGCGTTTCAGCCAGATGGCTTAACTGCTGCAAAATACTCTCTTCCGTTACCAGCGACAGCGTCTGCGCCCAGGCAATGCGCACCATAATACGGCGGCGAAACAGGCGCAGCTCGCGCATCAACGCCGGCTCATCAGAGACGTCAGTCAATGCTTGCTGCAGCCAGCCATCATAGTGCTGCCATTCATCCGCCAGCGGCGGCGCGCTTTCCAGCTCTGCCAGCCACTCGGGATGGGCAATCAGACTGTCGCGAACAAAATCACTGAATGTGAGCACTGACTTCGCCTGCATGCTAAGCGACGCTTCAGGTATTGCTGCTGGCAGCCGCTCAACAACGGTCGGCCAGTACTGCTGTAACGATGAAGAGAGCTGCTGCATTTACGGGTTATCCTTTGCAAATTGCGATCAAGGGTTCAGCCTCGTGGGCCTGATTATCGCTTACCGCTGTGCAGCCAGAATGGCTCCTCAGAGATCGCTTCGTTACGATAGTGTTCAATTTCAATATGTTGGCGCGTCATGATGGCATGGCGTAAGCCCTGCCAGTTAGCAATCCATTCCGCTGCCACATTTTTGTCGTAGTAGCCCGCCAGCATCAGAATGCTGTCGATGTTACGCGTCAGGCGCGGGATCTGATCGGCATACTGATCGCCTAATGGCTGAGCAAAAACCGTTTTCAATTCAGCTGCATGTCGAGAAAGGTGGGTATCAGAGAAACGCTTGAAGGAGTCGGCAATTTTGGCCTGCGCTTTTGCATCGAGGAACGGTTGCCACCCTTTGGTCACCAGCCACTCGGTGAGCGCCAGTTTTGCCATCGCCGTTTGCGGGTGGTAAACCGCAGACACTGCAGAAACTTCGGAAGCAATGGTGGCTTCCGACTGGGCCAGCAAATCACGTAAGTGAGCGCTCGCTTTACGTGGAACATTCCCGCCAAACAGCATCAGGATGTGACGCACCAGCCCCATCGCCGCCAGTACTTCGGCTTTTGCGCCTTTTACCCCGCGAACCCATAACTCCTCATGGTATTGCCATTGCGACAATGCCAGCTCCAGCGCTGCTTCCAGCCCCTGCTCAATGCTGGCCTTCGCCGGGACTTGCAGAATGCTCGTCGGCTTCAGTTCACGCAACGCATTCCCCTGCGCCAGATGATAACCACGCGCCGCTTTACTCAGGCTACCCTGGCGTAACCCCTCTTGCGCAACCAGCTGATTTGCCAGTTTCAACACCGCACGGATATCGCCGCTCAACAACTCAAGTTCCAGCTCACAGATAGGCTCTGCGAATTCACCGGCTTTCACTTCTCCCAGATCGAGAGCGATTTCAATCTGGCTACCGTCAACCTCGACAAGCCATTTCTCACGGTAAAAATCGGTGCTGAACATCGGCTGTACCTGAGAGGCGAGATCGGCTGGCAGTTCGCCATTCGGCCAGACGTCGGCTGGAAGCAGCGCGAGATCCAGTTCTGGTGCGCTCAGCGCAACGTTATATTCTGGTCGCTGATGCAAACCGCCCGTCACCCGCCCGGCAATTTTCAGGGTCATTTCATAATGACCGTTCTCACCGCGAATACGCAGCCCCATATCGTGGCTACGCAACCATCCATCCGGCGTTTCGTAGTAGATATTCTGCAACTGGCTGGGCGCATGATGCTCTCCCCCCAGCGTATTCAGACGTTCGCGTAACGCATCGACAGCATCATTGTTGACGATAAATTTTAATTCGATTTCCTGGGCCATGGTCTTGTACTTATGGGTTATGTCACAGTTGAGTAAACAGACTGCGAACTAAGTTCGTTCTTGATTGTCAGTAGATAGTATTTTGCGCCAAATTGCCATGCAACGAGCAATTTGACGGGCGTAAAAGTTTCGAGTGGTGGCAAAAAGGACACAGATGATTCCGATTGATGTCGAATGCTTTGCGTAGAGACACTGATGCCACTACTATCGTTCCACTTTCTATGACAATAACGACAGCCTGATGCCAAATTTACGCCTGATTGGATTAACTTTACTTGCACTTAGCGCCACTGCCGTCTCCCATGCCGAAGAAAAGCGCTATGTCTCTGATGAACTGAACACCTGGGTCCGCAGTGGTCCAGGGGATAATTATCGCCTCGTGGGTACGGTTAACGCCGGCGAGGAAGTTATTCTGTTACAGACCGATGCCAGCACCAACTACGCCCAGGTGAAAGACAGTACCGGACGTACGGCCTGGATCCCACTGAAAGAGTTGAACAGTACGCCAAGCCTGCGTACCCGCGTTCCGGATCTGGAAAACCAGGTTAAAACGCTGACTGATAAACTCAATAATATCGATACCACATGGAATCAGCGCACCGCCGATATGCAGCAAAAAGTGGCGCAAAGCGACAGCGTGATTGACGGGTTAAAAGCAGAAAACCAGAAGCTGAAGAACGAGCTTATCGTGGCGCAAAAGAAAGTCAGCGCCGCCAACCTGCAGTTGGATGATAAGCAGCGTACCATCATCATGCAGTGGTTTATGTATGGCGGCGGCGTGCTGGGGCTGGGTCTGCTGCTCGGCCTGGTGCTCCCGCATATGATCCCAAGCCGTAAACGCAAAGATCGCTGGATGAACTGAATCGCCTTCTCCGCCACACTGACATATGATTAAGGGATGATTTTTTCAAAAGGAAAGTGGCGTGAAGATTTATCTGGTCGGTGGAGCTGTTCGGGATGCATTATTAGGGCTACCGATTAAAGATAAAGATTGGGTTGTTGTCGGTGCCACGCCGCAAGAAATGCTTGACGCGGGCTACCAGCAGGTAGGCCGCGATTTTCCTGTTTTTCTCCATCCGCAAACGCGTGAAGAATATGCGCTGGCACGTACCGAACGAAAATCGGGCTCAGGTTATACCGGATTTACCTGCTATGCAGCTGCAGACGTCACGCTGGAAGCCGATCTCCAGCGCCGTGACCTGACGATCAATGCACTGGCCCGCGATGATGACGGGGAGATTATCGACCCGTATCACGGACGTCGCGATCTGGAAAATCGTCTGCTGCGCCATGTTTCCCCCGCTTTTAGCGAAGATCCGCTGCGCGTACTGCGCGTAGCGCGCTTTGCTGCCCGCTATGCGCACCTCAGCTTTCGCATCGCCGATGAAACCATGGCGCTAATGCGCAAGATGACTACCGCCGGAGAATTGGAACATCTGACGCCGGAACGGGTATGGAAAGAAACGGAAAATGCGTTAACCACCCGTAATCCGCAGGTCTTTTTTCAGGTCCTGCGCGACTGCGGCGCACTGCGCGTTCTGTTTCCGGAAATAGATGCTCTGTTTGGCGTCCCTGCACCGGCCCAGTGGCACCCGGAAATCGACACCGGCATTCACACACTGATGACGCTGTCGATGGCAGCCATGCTAAGCCCGAACGTTGATGTGCGCTTCGCCACGCTGTGCCACGATGTGGGTAAGGCACTGACGCCAAAATCGCTGTGGCCGCGCCATCATGGTCATGGTCCTGCGGGCGTCAAGCTGGTAGAACAACTTTGCCAGCGCCTGCGCGTACCCAATGACATCCGCGATTTAGCCAAACTGGTGGCAGAATTCCACGATCTGATTCACACCTTCCCGATCCTGCAGCCGAAAACCATCGTTAAGCTTTTTGATTCTATCGATGCCTGGCGTAAACCGCATCGTGTGGAGCAAATTGCCCTGACCAGCGAGGCCGACGTACGGGGTCGAACCGGTTTTGAAGCTGCGGATTATCCGCAGGGCAGACTACTTCGAGAGGCCTGGCTGGTCGCGCAGATCGTACCAACGAAAGATGTCGTTGAGGCGGGATTCAAAGGACCTGATATTCGCGAGGAGCTGACCCGACGCCGCATTGCTGCGGTGGCCAGTTGGAAGGAACAGCGCTGCCCGAAAGCGTAGGCAGCGCGTCCGGCGATTTTTTAGAAGAACACCACGTAAACGGCGGCTGCCACCACAAAACGATAAATCGCAAACGGAATAAACGAAATACGTTTAATCAGTTGCAGGAAGGTTTTGATCGCCACCAACGCCACCACAAACGCCGTCACGAAGCCCACCGCGAACATCGGAATATCTGACGTACTCAGGAACGACCAACTTTTGTAGAGATCCAGCGCCGTGGCGCCCATCATCATCGGCACTGCCAGCAGGAATGAGAATTCCGATGCCGCATAGCGACTCACCCCCATCAGCATACCGCCTGAAATGGTCGCCCCGGAGCGGGAAAATCCTGGCCACAGCGCCAGACACTGGAAGCAACCAATCATAAATGCCTGACGATAGGTCATATCATCCAGACCCGGCGCACGCGGCTCTTTTGGTTTCAGGCATTCCGCGACAATCAGCAACACGCCCCCCACCACCAGCGCATACATCACGTTGACCGGGTTAAACAATGATTTGATGGTATCGTGAAAAATCAATCCCAGCACCACCGCCGGGATCATCCCTAACAGGATATGCCCCAGCGTCAGCCGTCCCTTCCCGGCTCCTTCATGCGGGGCTTTACCAAAGTGAATACCAATCAGACCAAACAAGCGTCGCCAGAACATCACCACGACCGCCAGAATAGAGCCCAGTTGGATCACCACTTCAAATGTTTTTGCGGTATCACCTTCAAACCCCAGCAAGTGACCAACAATAATCATATGGCCGGTGCTGGAAACGGGTAGAAATTCCGTCAATCCTTCGACCACACCCAAAATTGCCGCCACCAGCAGCGAGTGCATATCACTCATCAATTAACCCCTAGATAGAAAACCACGGCAAAACAAGAGCCAACGTTAGGACTCTTTTATACCCGTTTGGTTTAGATATTATTAATTTAATTATTTTCTTTCAGATTATTGCCACGCTCGATGATAACGCCGACGTTTGCCGCCCGGGCTACCGCCCCAGGCTTGCTGAGCTTAATGCGTACCCACGGGGAATTAAAACGGCTCAGCAGGAGATCTGCCACCTCTTCCGCCACACGTTCAACCAGCGCAAAACGCCCGCCTTCCACATGGCTGACAACCGTTTGCGCAATATCAGCATAGCTCAGACAATCGGCGACATCATCGCTTTTGGCTGACTTGCGGTTATCCCACGCCATTTCGATATCGAACACCAGTTTTTGTTCAATCGTTTGTTCCCAGTCGTAAACACCGATAGTGGTGATTATCGAAAGTTGCTCTATAAATACAATATCCATCACGACCTGCCTGCTTTTTGGCTAACCCGGATACCACTTCCGGCGAAATATGCGTATTATCCATGGAAGTAGCGTTTTACACGACATTTTCAAAACGGAACAGCTTATGAGTGCAATCGCGCCTGGAATGATTATCTTCGCGTACCTCTGCGGCTCAATTTCCAGTGCCATTCTGGTATGCCGCCTCGCTGGATTGCCTGACCCGCGTGACAGCGGTTCTGGAAATCCGGGCGCGACAAACGTATTGCGAATCGGTGGCAAAGGGGCCGCCGTAGCCGTGCTGATTTTTGACGTCCTGAAAGGTATGTTACCCGTGTGGGGTGCCTACGCGCTAGGCGTCAGTCCTTTCTGGTTGGGGTTAATTGCTATTGCCGCCTGCCTGGGGCACATCTGGCCGGTGTTCTTCGGCTTTAAAGGTGGGAAAGGCGTCGCCACCGCCTTTGGTGCCATTGCGCCGATTGGCTGGGATTTAACCGGCGTAATGGCGGGCACCTGGCTGCTAACCGTCTTACTCAGCGGTTATTCATCGTTAGGCGCCATCGTCAGCGCTCTGATAGCCCCGTTCTATGTCTGGTGGTTCAAACCGCAGTTCACCTTCCCGGTTTCCATGCTGTCGTGCTTAATTTTGCTGCGCCATCATGACAACATCCAGCGCCTGTGGCGTCGCCAAGAGACGAAGATCTGGACCAAGTTGAAGAAAAAACGCGAAAAAGATCCCGAGTGAGTGTATTGCCGGATAACGACGCGAATGCGTCTATCCGGCCCACCGCTTATAGGATCTGATACCCTTCAACCGGCTTGCCCAACCGCTGCTGGCACCACGTTGCCAGAAACTCCACGCATACCCGCAGCTTCACGCTGCGATACAGCGGTTCCTGATACACCGCCCAGATATTGGCGCTTTGTGCATACTCCGGCAGTACGCGAACCAATTCACCACTGAGCAGAAATGGCTGCACGTCCCATTCGGAACGCAACATAATTCCTTTTCCCTGTAACGCCCACTGCAACACAATCTCACCGCTGTTGGAAGAAAGGTGTCCCGCCACTTTGACCGATTTTTTCTCCTGGCCGTTATCAAGTTCCCACACCCCGTGAGTCATATCGCGTTCTTTAGTTACCAGGCAATCATGGCGACTTAATTCCTGTAGCATCTTTGGCTCGCCATATTTTTGTAAATATGTCTGCGCTGCACACAATATTCTTTTATTTTTCGTTAACAAATGCGCAATATAATAATCAGGAATATCATCATTAATACGAATATCCAAATCAATATTATCCTGAGCCAAATCAATTTGCCGGTCGTACAATTCAAAATGTACCTGTAATTCAGGATAGCTGTGCATTAATTCGGTAATAGCTGGGGCAATATAACTCCGACCAAACCCAAAGCTACAGCCAATACGGATCATCCCTTCCGGCCGCGTTTTGATCTGCGTGACGTCATCCACCAGATGCTGATAGCGGGCAAGGATCTCCTGCGCATGTTCATAGCAACGTTGTCCACTCTCCGTTAATACCACGCCGCGCGCGGAGCGGCTTAACAACGTGGTCCCCAGCGTGGACTCAAGGATCTGAATGCGTTTCGTCACAAACGCGGGCGTTTGGCCCAACGTCGCGGCGGCGGCGCTGAAACTGCCGCTATGAACAATTTCAACCAGGACCTGTAAGTCTTTTGCCAGGGGATAAGTGTTAAGCATATTCAGGATATCCATGAGGGTGTTAGCCGCAGTGTAATTCCCTCGAACATATTAAACCCTGCCTTTGCGCAATTTTTATTGCCTTAAACGACATCATTCACGAACTGTTAATTGGTTATTCACAGCTCTTAAAAATATAAAACCCTATTTTTAATGGTAGTTTGTTACGGAGAATTTATTTCCAGATAAATAAAAGAACTGGAGTTGACATGATGAGCAATCAAAATAACCAAAATGCGATAAATACGCTGACTAACATTGTCGCAGACTTTACCGCCATGATTTCTACCCGTATGCCCGACGACGTCGTAGATAAATTAAAACAGCTACGCGAAGGCGAAACCTCGCCGATGGGTAAAATTATCTACCACACCATGTTTGACAACATGCAAAAGGCAATCGACCTGAATCGCCCTGCGTGCCAGGACACCGGTGAAATCATGTTCTTTGTGAAGGTCGGCTCGCGTTTTCCGCTGCTGGGTGAACTGCAAAGCATTCTGAAACAGGCCGTTGAAGACGCTACCGTGAAAGCGCCGCTACGCCACAATGCGGTAGAGATTTTTGACGAAGTGAACACCGGCAAAAATACCGGCACCGGCGTGCCGTGGGTCACCTGGGACATCATCCCTGACGGCGACGACGCAGAAATTGAAGTCTATATGGCGGGCGGCGGCTGTACGCTACCGGGACGCTCTAAGGTGTTAATGCCTTCCGAAGGCTACGAAGGCGTAGTGAAATTTGTTTTTGAGAACATCTCAACGCTGGCAGTCAACGCATGCCCGCCGGTGCTGGTAGGCGTAGGGATCGCGACGTCCGTTGAAACCGCCGCCGTGCTATCACGCAAAGCCGTACTGCGCCCGATTGGTTCACGCCATCCAAATCCCAAAGCCGCCGAGCTGGAATTACGTCTTGAGGAAGGGCTTAACCGCCTGGGCATTGGCCCACAAGGGCTGACAGGCAACAGTTCCGTGATGGGCGTGCATATCGAATCCGCCGCGCGCCACCCGTCGACTATCGGTGTTGCTGTTTCTACCGGCTGCTGGGCGCACCGTCGCGGCACGCTGCGGGTTCATGCCGATCTCTCCTTCGAAAATCTGTCTCACACCCGGAGCGCGTTATGAAAAAGATCCTGACAACCCCGATCAAAGCTGAAGACCTGGAAGACATTCGCGTCGGCGATGTCATTTATCTCTCCGGTACGCTGGTGACCTGTCGCGACGTGTGCCACCGCCGCTTGATCGAGTTAAAGCGCCCGATCCCTTACGATCTGAACGGTAAAGCCATTTTCCACGCCGGACCGATCGTGCGTAAAAATGGTGAAAAATGGGAGATGGTCTCCGTTGGCCCAACCACCAGCATGCGTATGGAAGCCTTTGAGAAAGAGTTTATCGAGCAGACTGGCGTCAAGCTGGTGGTCGGCAAAGGCGGTATGGGACCGCTGACGGAAGAAGGCTGTAAGCAGTTTAAAGCGCTGCACGTGATCTTCCCGGCCGGCTGTGCGGTTGTCGCCGCAACGCAGGTTGAAGAAATTGAAGAAGTGCACTGGACGGAGCTGGGCATGCCGGAATCCCTGTGGGTGTGTCGAGTCAAAGAGTTCGGCCCTCTGATTGTTTCCATCGATACCCACGGCAACAACCTGATCGCCGAAAATAAAAAGCTGTTCGCTGAACGTCGCGATCCTATCGTCGACGAAATCTGCGAGCACGTGCACTACATCAAATAACCCTCCCGGAGAGGCGCATACCTCTCCCCCTTTCGCAGGGATATAACAATGGCACCTTTAGCTGGTTGGTGGCGATACCTGGCTCCGCTGGTGGTCATCGCCATTATTGCTGTTTTGCCCGTTCCTGGCGGTCTTGAGAGCCACACATGGCTCTATTTTGCCGTCTTCACCGGTGTGATTGTGGGGCTAATTCTGGAACCTGTTCCGGGCGCGGTGGTGGCGATGATTGGCATTTCGATCATTGCCGTGCTGTCGCCGTGGTTACTGTTCAGCCCTGAGCAACTCGCGCAGGATGGATTTAAATTTACCGCCAAATCGCTGTCATGGGCGGTGTCGGGTTTTTCTAACTCGGTTATCTGGCTGATTTTCGCTGCCTTTATGTTTGGCACCGGTTATGAGAAGACGGGCCTGGGTCGGCGTATCGCGCTAATGCTGGTGAAGAAGATGGGGCATCGGACGCTGTTTCTCGGCTATGCGGTGATGTTCTCCGAGCTGATCCTGGCCCCCGTTACGCCGTCTAACTCCGCGAGAGGTGCAGGCATTATCTACCCGATCATTCGCAACCTGCCACCGCTGTATAACTCGCAGCCCAATGATCCCAGCGCCCGTTCCATTGGCTCTTATATTATGTGGATCGGGATCGTCGCCGACTGCGTCACCAGCGCCATTTTCTTAACGGCGATGGCACCAAACCTGCTGTTGATCGGCCTGATGAAAGGTGCTTCTCACACCGCGCTGAGCTGGGGCGACTGGTTCCTGGGCATGCTGCCGTTGAGTATTTTGCTGGTGCTGATCGTACCCTGGCTGGCTTACGTGTTGTACCCGCCGGTACTGAAATCTGGCGATCAGGTCCCACGCTGGGCGGAATCCGAGCTGAAGGCGATGGGGCCACTCTGCGCCCGTGAGAAAAAGATGCTGGTACTGATGGTCGGTGCACTGGTGCTGTGGATCTTTGGCGGTGACTATATCGATGCCGCGATGGTGGGTTACAGCGTGGTGGCGCTGATGCTGGTACTGCGCATCATCTGCTGGGATGACATCGTTAGTAATAAAGCGGCATGGAACGTTTTTTTCTGGCTGGCTTCACTGATTACCCTTGCCACCGGGCTAAACAATACCGGCTTTATCTCCTGGTTCGGCAAATTGCTGGCAAACGGGTTAAGCGGCTACTCGCCGATAATGGTGATGGTGGCGTTGATCGTGGTGTTCTATTTATTGCGCTATTTCTTTGCCAGCGCCACGGCCTATACCTCTGCACTGGCACCGATGATGATTGCCGCCGCACTGGCGATGCCGGAAATCCCGCTGCCGGTATTCTGCCTGATGGTCGGCGCAGCCATTGGTCTGGGCAGTATTCTTACCCCGTACGCGACCGGGCCAAGCCCTATCTACTACGGCAGCGGCTACTTGCCGACGGTTGATTACTGGAGACTTGGCGCAATCTTCGGCCTGATATTCCTCGTACTACTGGTGATTACCGGTCTGGTGTGGATGCCTCTGGTTTTACTGTAAATCCTGCCGGGGCGGCTTATCGTCGCCCCTTTTTCCATTACGCCGCCGGTAACTCTGCCAGCGGCCAGCGTGGACGTACAGTGACGCCAAGATCTGCCGTCGCACCGGCTTTAAAACGCACCATGCCCGCGTAGGCAATCATCGCTCCGTTATCGGTACAAAATTCCGGGCGTGCATAGAACACTTCGCCACGGCGTTTTTGCATCATCTCCGCCAGCTTCGCCCGCAGAGTACGGTTAGCGCTGACCCCCCCCGCCATCACCAGACGCTTAAAGCCGGTTTGATCCAGCGCGCGTTTGCACTTGATCATCAGCGTATCGACCACCGCATCTTCAAATGCACGGGCGATATCCGCACGAGTCTGATCGTCATTTTCGTTATTACGGATGGTGTTTGCGGCGAACGTTTTCAGGCCAGAGAAGCTGAAATCCAGCCCCGGACGATCGGTCATCGGCCGTGGGAAAACAAAACGCTTTTCTACCCCCTGAGACGCCAGCTTAGACAGCATCGGACCGCCAGGATAATCCAGTCCCAGCAGTTTGGCCGTTTTGTCGAACGCTTCACCGGCGGCATCATCAATCGATTCGCCCAGCAGTTCATACTGGCCAATGCCGGTGACGCTAATCAGCTGCGTGTGTCCGCCGGAGACCAGCAGTGCCACAAACGGATATTCCGGTGGATTATCCTCCAGCATCGGTGCCAACAAATGACCTTCCATATGGTGCACCGGAATAGCCGGAACATCCCATGCGAACGCCAGAGAACGCCCCACGGTCGCCCCTACCAGCAGTGCACCGACCAAACCCGGTCCTGCGGTATAGGCCACTGCATCAATATCTTTTGCCGTTAACCCTGCTTCAATCAGCGCCGCCTGGATCAGCGGAACGGTTTTACGCACGTGATCGCGCGAAGCCAGTTCAGGCACAACTCCACCGTAGTCAGCGTGTAATTTCACCTGACTATACAATTGGTTGGCTAAAAGACCTTTTTCATCGTCGTAAATGGCGATGCCGGTTTCATCGCAGGATGTTTCAATTCCCAGTACACGCATGACTTGTTTTACCTCGCTCTAATACCGCGCAGTGTAGGTCGAATGCGGGTTGATGTAAAACTTTGTTCGCCCAAGGAAGAAGCCTCGTGTATACTCCCTTTCCTTATAAAAGTCCCTTTCAAAAACGCGTCGGTGCTTTACAAAGCAGCAGCAATTGCAGTAAAATTCCGCACCATTTTGAAATAAGCTGGCGTAGATGCCAGCGGCAAACCGAATTTATAAAGGTGAGAGTTACATGCCGGTAATTAAAGTACGTGAAAACGAGCCGTTCGACGTAGCACTGCGTCGCTTCAAGCGTTCCTGCGAGAAAGCAGGTGTTCTGGCGGAAGTTCGTCGTCGTGAGTTCTATGAAAAACCGACTACCGAACGTAAGCGCGCTAAAGCTTCTGCTGTGAAACGTCACGCGAAGAAACTGGCTCGCGAAAACGCACGCCGCACTCGTCTGTACTAATCTATTGAGGGCTGAGGCTCTCAATTCAGACTGAGTTGTAGTTGTAAGGCCGTGCTTCCGAAAGGAATGCGCGGCTTATTTTCGTTTAAAGTCATCAAAAAAACAGGGGCTTATGGCTGGACGAATTCCTCGCGTTTTTATTAATGACCTGCTGGCAAGAACCGACATCGTCGATCTCATCGATGCGCGGGTTAAGCTGAAAAAGCAGGGCAAGAATTATCACGCGTGCTGTCCGTTCCATAACGAAAAAACCCCATCTTTCACCGTAAACGGTGAAAAACAGTTTTATCACTGCTTTGGGTGTGGCGCGCATGGCAACGCCGTCGACTTTCTCATGAACTACGACAAGCTCGAGTTTGTGGAAACCGTCGAAGAACTGGCTGCAATGCACAACCTTGAAGTGCCTTATGAAGCAGGCAATGGCCCCAGTCAGATAGAGCGCCATCAACGGCAAAGTCTCTATCAATTGATGGACGGCCTGAACACTTTTTATCAACAGTCTCTGATGCAGCCCGCCGCTACCCCTGCGCGCCAGTACCTGGAAAAGCGAGGATTAAGTAGCGACGTTATCACCCGTTTTGCTATTGGTTTTGCGCCCCCCGGTTGGGACAACGTCCTGAAACGGTTTGGTGGCAATCCTGAGAACCGTCAGGCGCTGATCGACGCGGGTATGCTGGTTACCAACGATCAGGGACGCAGTTACGATCGTTTCCGTGAACGGGTTATGTTCCCCATCCGCGATAAACGCGGTCGGGTCATTGGTTTTGGTGGACGTGTGCTGGGTGATGCCCTGCCGAAGTACCTGAACTCCCCGGAAACCGATATTTTCCATAAAGGCCGCCAGTTGTATGGCCTTTATGAAGCCCAGCAGGATAACGCCGATCCACAGCGCCTGTTAGTGGTCGAAGGCTATATGGATGTGGTCGCGCTGGCACAATACGGCATTAACTACGCCGTGGCATCCCTCGGGACGTCAACCACTGCCGATCATATCCAGCTGTTGTTCCGTGCGACGAACCACGTGATTTGTTGTTACGACGGTGACCGGGCCGGACGCGATGCCGCATGGCGCGCGCTGGAAACCGCGCTGCCATATATGACGGACGGACGCCAGCTACGCTTTATGTTTTTACCTGACGGCGAAGATCCCGATACGCTGGTGCGTAAAGAAGGGAAAGATGCTTTTGAAACCCGGATGGAGCAGGCCTTACCGCTCTCCGCGTTTCTGTTTAACAGCCTGTTGCCACAGGTTGATTTGAGTACCCCGGACGGACGCGCACAGCTCAGTACGCTGGCATTGCCACTGATCACTCAGGTCCCGGGCGAAACGTTGCGCATTTATCTGCGACAGGAGTTGGGAAACAAGCTCGGCATTCTGGATGACAGCCAGCTTGAACGTTTAATGCCAAAACTGGCAGAAAATGGGGCTTCCCGTCCTGTTCCACAGCTAAAACGTACGACCATGCGTATACTTATAGGGTTACTGGTACAGAACCCGGGTTTAGCCCCTCTGGTGCCGCCGTTGGGCGCTCTGGATCAAAATAAACTACCCGGACTTGGATTATTCAGAGAACTGGTCAACACTTGTCTGGCTCAGCCAGGTCTGACCACCGGACAACTGTTAGAACACTATCGCGGCACAAATGATGCTGCAACCCTTGAAAAACTGTCGATGTGGGACGATATAGCAGATAAAGATATCGCGGAAAAAACCTTCACCGACTCACTCAACCATATGTTTGATTCAATGCTTGAACTGCGCCAGGAAGAGTTGATAGCTCGTGAGCGCACACACGGTTTAAGCAGCGAAGAACGCCGGGAACTCTGGACGCTAAACCAGGAACTGGCGAAAAAATAAGCGAAAGACAAAATCATTCGCGTTGTATCAAGGCAGCAAGTGAACGAACTCCTGGGAGCGTACATCAGTACATGACCAGGATGAGAGAACGCAGCTAACGCAGAGACAACGTGAAGGATGAAGTATTTAACGGCTTAACTGCCGAATATCGTTCGGGAAGCCCCCGACAGCCGCACGGAGAGGCAGCGGCAAAATATAAGTATGCCCTCGTTTTGCCGTTGGCGGTTTTACCGCCCAACACCAATCAAACGAATTAAGTGTGGATACCGTCTTATGGAGCAAAACCCGCAGTCACAGCTGAAGCTTCTTGTCCAACGTGGTAAGGAGCAAGGCTATCTGACCTATGCCGAGGTCAATGACCATCTGCCGGAAGATATCGTCGATTCAGATCAAATCGAAGACATCATCCAAATGATCAATGACATGGGTATTCAGGTGATGGAAGAAGCACCGGATGCCGACGATCTGCTGCTTGCTGAAAACACCAACAGTACCGATGAAGACGCGGAAGAAGCGGCTGCCCAGGTTCTGTCCAGCGTTGAGTCCGAAATCGGTCGTACAACTGACCCGGTACGCATGTATATGCGTGAAATGGGTACCGTTGAACTGTTAACCCGCGAAGGCGAAATTGATATCGCCAAACGTATTGAAGACGGGATTAACCAGGTTCAATGCTCTGTTGCCGAATACCCGGAAGCCATCACCTACCTGCTTGAGCAGTACGATCGCGTAGAAGCTGAAGAAGCGCGTCTTTCCGATCTGATCACCGGCTTTGTCGATCCGAACGCGGAAGAAGACATGGCGCCAACGGCGACGCACGTTGGTTCTGAACTCTCTCAGGAAGAGATGGATGACGACGAAGACGAAGATGAAGAAGAAGACGACGACAGCAGCGATGACGACAACAGCATCGACCCTGAGTTAGCGCGTGAGAAATTCGGTGAGCTGCGTACCCAGTACGAAACGACCCGCGACACTATCAAAGCGAAAGGCCGCAGCCATGCTGCCGCGCAGGAAGAAATTCAGAAGCTGTCTGAAGTGTTCAAACAGTTCCGCCTGGTGCCGAAGCAGTTCGACTACCTGGTAAACAGCATGCGCGTCATGATGGACCGCGTACGTACTCAGGAACGTCTGATCATGAAGCTCTGCGTTGAGCAGTGCAAAATGCCGAAGAAAAACTTCATTACTCTGTTCACCGGCAACGAAACCAGCGAAACCTGGTTCAACGCAGCAATCGCAATGAACAAACCGTGGTCTGAAAAACTTCATGACGTGGCAGATGACGTCCATCGCGGGCTGCAGAAACTGCGCCAGATTGAAGAAGAAACTGGTTTGACCATCGAGCAGGTTAAAGACATCAACCGTCGTATGTCTATTGGTGAAGCGAAAGCCCGCCGTGCGAAAAAAGAGATGGTTGAAGCAAACTTGCGTCTGGTTATCTCTATCGCTAAGAAATACACCAACCGTGGCCTGCAGTTCCTCGATCTGATTCAGGAAGGCAACATCGGTCTGATGAAAGCGGTAGATAAGTTTGAATACCGTCGCGGTTACAAGTTCTCCACCTATGCAACTTGGTGGATCCGTCAGGCGATCACTCGTTCGATCGCAGACCAGGCGCGCACCATCCGTATTCCGGTGCATATGATTGAGACTATCAACAAGCTCAACCGTATCTCTCGCCAGATGCTGCAGGAAATGGGTCGTGAGCCAACACCAGAAGAACTGGCTGAACGCATGCTGATGCCGGAAGACAAGATCCGTAAAGTGCTGAAGATCGCCAAAGAGCCTATCTCCATGGAAACGCCGATCGGCGACGATGAAGATTCGCATCTGGGTGATTTCATCGAGGATACCACACTCGAGTTGCCGCTGGACTCTGCCACCACCGAGAGCCTGCGTGCCGCAACGCACGACGTTCTGGCTGGCCTGACAGCACGTGAAGCGAAAGTTCTGCGTATGCGTTTCGGTATCGACATGAACACCGACCACACGCTGGAAGAAGTGGGTAAACAGTTCGACGTTACCCGCGAACGTATCCGTCAGATTGAAGCGAAGGCGCTGCGTAAACTGCGTCACCCGAGCCGTTCTGAAGTGCTGCGTAGCTTCCTCGACGATTAAATCTCGCCGCACAATCATCAACGCCACCGCAAGGTGGCGTTTTTATTTACATCCCGCGCATGACCAAAGCGTCATCTAACTCCCGGTACGCCGCCACTAACTTATCCAGCGTAATGCGACTTAACCCGCTCGTATTCGGCAACACCCAGACCTGCGTCGCACCAATGGTGAGCGACTGCTTCCCCCACTGCGCTCCACGCTGGCTAAAACCTTGCTCAAACGCCTGCTTTCCCAGAATCGCGAGCGCCGTAGGCTGATACTCTTCTATCTTCTCAACGAGGTTACGGCCACCGCTACGCATCTCCTGTAGCTTTACTTCATTGGCCTGTACCGTCGGCCTGTCGACAAATTTGGTCACGCCACAGCGGAAGTCCAGCAGGTGTTGCGCCTCTTCTGGTTTTAGCTGGCGATCGGTAAATCCCGCCTGATGGATGACCTTCCAGAAACGGTTGGCAGGATGCGCAAAGGGAAATCCCGTACCCGCCGACGAGAGCCCCGGATTAATGCCGCAAAAAACCACCCGCAGCCCCGGCGCCAGTATGTCCTTAACCATAATCACTCCGAACAATACATCAGAAAACAAGTATAACGGACTGAAAACACATTGTTTATAAAAACAGCATCCGTACGCTTATGGCTGGATTGCTACGCGGAGTTACTTTATAATCCACCGCCACGGCCCCTTAGCTCAGTGGTTAGAGCAGGCGACTCATAATCGCTTGGTCGCTGGTTCAAGTCCAGCAGGGGCCACCAGATAAAACAAGGAGTTAGATGAGAAATCGTCTAACTCCTTTTTCTTTGGATGCAATTTGGGTCAGGTAAGCAATTACCTCCCTGCCCTCTTCATCTTGCTGCAAGCATCACCGGATAGTGATGAAAACCAGTAGTACTGCCCGTAATATTCACGATACAGCGTTATTACGGCTCCGTCGCAACAAGCCAGTTGCCTGCCGCGCTCGCAGGATATCTACCGCCCGAAGATAAGGGGATTGCTCTGCCAGTTAAACCCTCCGCGATCGATACGAACCAGTTCATATTTTTCCACTAGAAAATTCACGGCATCAGCCAGCGTGATACCGGCATCAATGTGTTCCTGAATCACAGTTTCATCACTGAACGGCGTGTCGTTTAGCGTCAGGCCATAGTGCTGTTCCAGCAGGCGTGTCAGTAACATTTGCCAGACTGCCACGGGCGACAGACAGGGCTTCGCCGCCCGCGAAATTGTAGCAGGTAGAGTTTTCATGCTTGCTCTCGTGAATTAGTTAGCGTTGAGTGGGATAAACAGCGATGTATACGTAGCCGCAACTACTAAGGGTAAAGCCCGCCTGTGTGGTTAAATGGCTGAGACGTTTTCGCGGGGTAAAAGTGGTGTTCAGAACTGTCACCGCATGGATAGTCGCCAGAGGATGCACGGTGATATGCCCGTTAAGTTCACCAGTGAGATACCAGCAGCCGTCGAGTGATATCAGGCGGTACGGGGCCAGCCCGTCACAGCGCTCACCCTCGGCCAACAGCAGCACCCGCTGACAGGCGGTTATGGCACTGACAAGACGGTAGAACACCAGTGAGATGGCCGGGGACACAGACTGTGGCGGCTGCCATACCAGACACGGCATCCCTCCTGCAGTGAGCAGCATGCCCGCCAGACGCCGGTCCAGCCCCGGAAAAATATCGGCCAGTCCTGCCCGGTGAGCAAAGGTCAGCGCATCCAGCTCGCCCTGTACGCCTCCACCGGCACTGCGCAGGCGGCATTGCCCCCGTCGATACTCAAGGTCGAGGTACATCAGCCGTTCGCGAAAATCCCGTCGCAGGGTACGGACTGACACACCAAACTCTGCAGCCAGCCGCGCCATGTTCAGCGTTTCACCTGCAACCAGGCGGCTGATTATCAGTGACAGCCTGACAGCCAGCCGGTCATGACGGCGCTCTGCCTGTGTCATCTTAAATCTCCGTAATAGTTAACTGACTGAATATGAAATGATTCTAAAGAGGGGGGCGGACAGGGTATGGACATGGAATGAACTATTTTTTATCTGCCTCCGGAAGCAGGCCCGACGCGGCACACCGTGAAATGCGGTGAAAAAACACTCAATTCAATGGAGGTAAAACGGACAGGGACTGTCCTTTCCCAACATTCTGATAACAAGCTCAGGACTGAAACCCACTCAGCATCGCTTCTGCCATCACCCAAAGAGCCCGGTTGAGCTTCACATCTCCGTCGATACCACGCACGGCGCGGGTATGCGTTCGCCTGCCTTTTGCACTCCGACCACTGAGCCCGCCCTTAATCAGGTTCTCCTGAATACGCTGGTATGTGGTCCACAGATCATTGCTCTCATCCTGCCAGCGGCGTGGGGAGAGTATCTGAGGTACTGTCACCGGCTGGTGGTCCTCTCCGAAACGGTACGTCAATGCAGCCTGTGCCAACGCCTGTTGTGCAGGTGGCGGCAGCATCAGTGACTGCATGGCATCCCGTTTCTCCTCCACACGGTCAAAAATCCCCAGCACTTCATAAGCCCCCTCAATCACCTGACTCACCACATCCCCTTTGTGCGGCACCCGCACCTCGCCAAACGACTCACCGCAGACGAGCCCGTTCTGGCAAACCGCACGGAATAATCCCGGCAACATCTGGTACGAACTGGTGCCGTCATGAGAGTTGAGCAGAATAATTTCCGGCACCTGTTTGCCGGTAATTTGCCCCTCCCGACGCAGGCGCAGCATATGCTTTGTATGCTCACGACGCCCTGGGTCACGTACTCGGGTCTGGCAGGCAAAGAAGGGCTGAAAGCCCTCTCGCTGCAGGTTTTCAAGAACGGTAATGGTTGGTATCCAGGTATACCGTGCGCTGCGTGACGCATGCTTCTCCTCACTGAACACACTGGGCACCACCCGAAACAACTCTTCACGGGTTAACGGACTGTCACGACGAATAAGGTTTGCTGCGCCAAAGCGCGAAGCCAGACGGGCCATAAGCAGACTCCTCATAACGGGAAAACAATAGAAGAAAGCCCCGTCGCACAGGCGACAGGGCTCAGGAATTAACGGGTTAAGTTACTAAGAATTCAGAAGAAGAAATTCCAGACGGCACGGGCAACCGACACCACGGTGTCGCGTACAGCCTGAATGATTGCCCGAACCGGGGCCGGTATCAGGGGCATGGAGCTTACTGTGTCCAGTACCGAGCCGACCGTTTCCCCAAAATCGTCACAGGCTTTTTTATTAACGGCATCGGTACGAAATGACGCACTGAGCTGTACCGCTACCGGGCTGCTGGCCTCGCGTGGCAGGCAACGGATCATCCGTTCGGCCATTACCCTAAGCCCCCACAGCTGACGAACCGACACCGCGCAGACAGGGTTTACAGGCTGAAAGATTTCATGCAACTGGCAGATTTTGCGGCTGATGTTTTGCTTCTGCTCTGTGGATAATCGTTCTCCTCCGCTGGTGGGTTCAGTCTTGTCCGACTAGCTGATAACAAACAGCACCTTATGCTGGTATGCCTCACCAATCACCTGTCGGTAAAAATGCTCATCTACCGCCAGAGCCCGGTCATCGGCCTTAATCAGCCACAGCACCAGGTCAAGTCGGGGAAGCTGCTTGCGGTAAAGTGCAGCATATTCCGCATCACGACTTTCGCTTTCACCAACACCAGGCAAGTCCACAATAGTCATAAAGCGCTCGCCAACCTGCAAACGAAAGCACAGGGGGGCGCGGGTACAGGCCACCACATCGCTGACCGGCGACACCTCTCCGGCAAACAGGGCATTACACAGCGACGATTTTCCCGCCCCTGTTTTCCCCATAATGCCGATCACCGGTTCATAATGGATAAGGTTACGAAGACGTTCAAGAATGTGGTTGCGAAGAGGATGCGGAAGCGAAGCCAGCGGTTTCTCAATGGCCTGAATACCATCAAATTTATTCATACAGTGATCTCAGTGTGAAAAACAAAAAGCCCCGCAATCCATTAAGGATGCGGGGGATTCACCAGAATAATATCTGTCTAAAAACATTTGGAATGAGGGATGGAATTTTACACGTGGCAGATAGCCTCAAGCTGGCTGAGGATTGTGGCTTTGCTCTGCATATTTTGAGCTAAATACTCAGGCCAGCAGGACTCGACCGCCTATAGGTGTTTTTTGTCACGGGGGAATGATTCAGGTAAGGGTTTGCGGGGGCGGGTCTGCCGCTTAGCCGGGGGAAAATACTGTTCAATAAATGAGTACAAAAATAAGATTGTCCAGCCTGTTCGTATATCACACAATTAACCCTTCTAAAACCAGGTGTTAGCCGTTTGAATGGCGACGACATTCCAGAACCAGGAAGGTGCAACGTTGATGGACAGAACAGCGATTACAGATAGTTCCCCACTCTCTTCTTATTGCCTCACTATCAACGACAGTCCGGTAAAACCCGATGTGTTACGTTTCCGGGGCACCGAATGTCTCAGCCGCCCTTTCTCGTGGCGTATCGAATTCACTACTTTACAACAAGTTCAGGGCCAGGATGTTCTGCTGAAATACGCCAGTTTCCATATGCGGGACTGCAAGGTTGTTCATGGCATCATTACCGGCCTTGAATGGCTTTCCACCAGTGCTGACCAGTCACATTACGCTGTTACTCTGGAATCCCGGCTTGGTCTGCTCTCCCGCTCCCGCCGCTGTGCTATTTATCAGGCTCTTTCTGTACCGGAAGTGGTGGAGCAGGTATTGCGCTCACATGGACTGGAAGGGACTGATTTTGAGTTCACCCTCTCGCGTGTTTACCCTGTTCGCGAGCTGATAACCCAGTGGCGTGAAACCGACCTGGAGTTTATTCAGCGCATTCTGTCTGAGGTGGGCATCTGGTTTCGTCAGGAGATGAACGACGTCACAGAGCTTGATGTTACCGTCTTTGGGGACAGCCAGCTTCACTATATCTTTAACGGTGCCCTGCCCTATCACGAACCTTCCGGCCTGTATGATGGCGCGGAACTCTGCTGCTGGGGCGTGCGCACCTGGCATAACGTGGTGACGGCGAAGGTATCGACCGGCGATTACAATCATCGCACAGCACTGGAGCCAATGGATGCCACTGTCTCTGTGCGTTCTCCTGCTGTATCCACGGGGGAGCATTATCGTTATGCAGAGCCTTACCTTAAAGCTGGAGATGATACTGACCCGGAGCCCGAAACTGAAAGCGGAGCCTTCTATGCCCGCATCCGCCATGAGCGCGAGCTGAATAAATCCGCTTATCTTCACCTTTTCAGCAACGCTTACTGGCTGAGTCCGGGAATGGTGATTGACCCTGTCGGTGCAAACCTGCGCGACCTTCAAGACGGAGTGATTATCGCCTTTGCATCCTATCGCGGTTCGCGTGATTCCCGTCTGCATGTGTCGGTGTGGGGAATGCCATACCGGGAAGAATACTGTTTTCGCCCTGCTGAAATTTCTCGTCCCGAAATTCACGGCACGATACCGGGGCGGGTGGAAAGCCGTGAAAAGCATGATCCGTATGCGCATCTTGACGCATCCGGTCGTTACCGGGTGCGGATAGATTTTAATCTGGAAGAATGCGAGCCAGGATTCGCTTATCCGTGGTTGCGTATGATGAAACCTTTTGCCGGGGATGAGTATGGCTGGCATATGCCGCTTGTCGACGGGGCTGAAGTGGGCGTGGCATTCCATGATGGCAATCCGGACCGCCCTTATATTGCGAATGCCTTCCACGACTCAGAACACGCCGACATCGTTACCCGTGACAACCGCAGCCAGAACATTCTGCGCACTGCCGGGGGGAATGAGCTGCGAATGAAGGACCTGCGCGGTGAGGAGCATATTGCGCTGACCACCCCGTATGGCGCTTCACAACTCAATCAGGGCCATATTACTGATGAACAGGGCAAACAGCGGGGCTCCGGTTTTGAATTGCGTACCGACGAACACGGTGTGATCCGTGTGGCAAAAGGATTGTTCGTGACCGCAGACGGCCAGACCAAAGCCGCAGGCGAGGTACTGGATATGGATACCGCTCTACGGGAAATTGAAATCTGCCAGAATCAGTTACAGGCTCTGGCCGCAGCAGCGGAACAGGCACAGGCGCTGGAAGCGGATATTGCCAGCCAGATAGCGATGTTTAATAAACGACTGAAGCCGCTTAACGGGATGATTCATTTCCATGGACCGGAGGGCGTAGCATTTACCAGCGGTGAGCATATGCAGCTTGCCGCAGCGGAAAATATTGCCGTCAATGCAGGAGGCGATATCAGCACTGGCTCTATGGGTAACACCACCATCATGGTAGGCGAGAAAATAGGGCTGTTTGCCCGTACAGGAAAACTCAGCGTCATTGCCAGCGAAGGACCGGTGGAAGTGCAGGCGCAGAATGGTGAAATGCACCTGAGCGCAGAGCAGAAACTCAGCATCACCGCTATGGGTGATATCCTGTTTGCCGGGAAGAAACGGGTAACGTTAATTGGTGGCGGCAGCTATCTGAGGATAGAAGAAGGGAAAATAGAATACGGCACAGACACCACTTACACCCGTAAGATTAAACGCACCCATCTGACTGCGCCCGCTACAATGGCGGTAAAGATGCCTGTAATGCCAATAGCGGAAGGTTACAGCGAATTTTTTACCCTCCGCGACCAGAAGACGAATGAACCATTAGCAGGCTTCCCTTATACCCTCTCTTTCTCCGGCACAACGCTCAGCGGCAAAACCAGCGATAATGGGCAAACTCAGCGAGCGTGGACTCATCAGAGCGAAAAAATAGAACTGACACCACATCCGGAACAGTTCAGGCGAGAATTATTCTGTGGCAGCTACTGGGATGCCAGTACATCTCTGCCTCTCGACTTTTCAGATAACGACAAGGAGGAAAGCTAATGGCTGCAGGGAAGAAAACCGCCAGTATGCCAGGTGAGCCTAAAAAAACGGCATCGACGGTAAAAGAACCCACCGGAACCGTTGCCAGAGTCACGAACCCTCTGGATTTGTGGTATCTGTGCGAGAAGGTGAACTATGCGCTGAAATATCCGGCGAAACGCTCTGACGGGCAGTTAATGTATCAGCGTAAAGTGACCCGGCTGATTCGGCAGGATGACCGGAATTTCAATTTTCATTTCCCCTACATTGGGGAAGTGGGTTATGACATGACCGTACAGCCTCCGGCCCCGTTGATGAGCAAACTTCGCCCCAACTGGCCGAGCAGCTTTCCACTGTCGCAATATAGCCTGATAAAACAGGGGCTGGAAGGCCGTCTGAGGGAGATGGCCGAAGGGAAATTGGAACGCATTATCGAACTGCTGACGCGGGATGAGCTGGAAACGCTGCCAGCCCCAGGCACAAGTGACATTGTGCTGGATGATGCGCTGGACGTGGTGCTTAAACGAAAGGGAAGCTTTCGGATACCCGATGTGATTCGTCTTAAGGATGTCAGCCTGACCGGGAAACCGGCTTTCAGTCAGGGCAATATTCATACGGTGATTGAGATTAAGTTTCCTGGTGATTATTTATCGATACAACAACAACGTGCATATGAAGATATTGCCGGAGTTCGGGATAACTTTCGCTTAATGGAAACCGATGTCTGTCAGGTAGACGATAAGCGCAAACGCGAATGGATACGGGACTCGGTGCAGGAGCCGGTTTACAAGCCCGTGGCTGATGCACTGGGAGAGACAGAAAAAATCTGCATCCGCCCTGATGTCCCTGCTTATCATCTGCTGGAAGGAGAAATGGAGCAGGAGTTTCGTCAGGTACAAAACCACTTTAACCAGCTGGCGGGGGATTACTGGGTGCCACCTGCAGGCATGACGGTACATACACTAAAGCCGCAGCGGGATGCGGGAGAAATGGCGCAAGAGGCAAGCGACCAAGAACGTGCTGCTGGTTTCCTTGGCGCTTTACTTGTGGGGCCAATGGTCGTCATTCCTGCCACAGCGGGCGCAGGTTCAGTCGCGATAGCGGCAGGTGAAAGCCTGACGGGAGCCATTGCCGGTACGATGGTGCAATATACCAGAACGGCAGCCACCTTTCTGCTTCCGGCGGGTAGCCTAAATATGGCAACGGCTGCGGAGCCTGATAGCCAGCAACCCACTTCATCCTCAATGAATTTGAAGCCACGCCAGGATTTTGTCTGGTGGCCTGATTAAGGAGCTAACACATGGATTTTTTTGATAAGTTTAAGCAGGCCGAATACGAATTTACTTATGGTGCGGAGGAAGACTCAGAGCGCCACAACGCGCTACAGGTCGGCTTAGTGGCGTGGTTTTATCTGGATAAAGGCTATACCAGGGAAAACCGGGCACGCATTGCCGAGGCGTATCAGCTTTACCACAATGAATTCGGCAAGAAACTGAAGTGGGGATATATTGACGATCCGAATAAAGACATGGATTACAGTGCTATATCACCTAAAGAATTTAAAGAAGCGATCGCCAACAGTTTTGGTGATGACATTGATTTCAAATGGTATTCAGATAAAGGTTTTCGTTTCGCCAGCGACTACTCTGTCAATGTAAATTCACCAGCAGGCTGGTATGAATCAGTTCATAAGCGAGTTAGTTGCTTTGGCTTCTCACTACCAGTGTCAGAATTAAAAGACAAAAGTAACCTTGAAAAGTTACTAAGCCATTTTTGTTCCGTTCTGCAACCCATCCATGGCCTGATGGGGTTAGGTATTCAGCAATGCTACGAAGAAGAACGATATCAACATCTGGAGTATGACATTGGGCAAGAATTTCTTGGCGTCGACATACCTGGAGGGTTGACGGATAAGCGATTAAGGAATGGGTTTCGAACCATTAATTGGCAAACATTTTTCAATAATGAATGGCTGGAAAAATTGGGTGGAATGTCTTATCTGCGTAGTACGCTCAGTAACCCCGCTATTAACATTACGCCTTATAACGGTGGGGTCATCATCCGGGCCGGTGAATGGCCCGAATTAGGCTGGGTGAATGATAATCCTTACCCTGAACTTTATGTCAAAGTGAATAATGTACTGAAACCTATTAGAGCACCAGAAATTGGTAGCTTGGGATATGGATCGATTGCCGGTGAAATTCGTTTTGATGATAATTCCACTGCCAGATGGCTGGCCCGCTTTGATGTAGAGCTTCCGTCTCTTGCCACTATTCCGGCAGCGAAAGACCCTGAGCGTATTACACGCTGGACGGATGAAATTTCACCTTATGCGGGACAATGGGCCACGATTGTTAATGGTACTACCCAATATATTCAGACCCGCGAAGGACAAAAAATGCCGCCCTTTGAGGACAAGCATGGTAAGCAGCATCGAGCCAACTGGAAGCTACTGAAGCGGGATGACAAAGGAAGTGTATTTGTTCTACCTGAATAACAATAAGGCCTTCTCACGCAGAGGGGGCCATCAAATTAGTTACCGAACAATATAATCGTAAACGTAATTACAATCTCTCTCACGAGATGCGTTATTAGTATAAGCTCGTAAATTCCAGATACACCGATGGGGTAATTGCTTGCGGAAAATATTTAGCCTCTTTCTCTGAGGACTGCTACAGCTGCTACATGTAGCAGCTGTAGCAGGGTACCGAGACACAGCATCGAATTTTTTACCGAGAAATGTATCAATTATGTTAATAGCAAGGGTGAGGATAAATACCTCACCCAGAGTGCTATTAACAGGCTAATCCGCTTAAGCGGGGACACTGGCTTGTGCCAAAGTTACGGTTGCTGCTGTGGGTATCCTTGGTTCTGGTTTTGGCCAAGTACGCCAGTCGAATCAGGAAATCCCAGTAGACTGGGTTACGATCCAAAGCATCGAAGATGCTAAACCTATAAACAGCATTTGGTGGAAATTCAGTTAATGTTGCGTAATCTTCGTGAGCAAGCCCTACAGCACTGCACCAGGCTTTCTGTATTCGGGTTGCCATATTTTTAGCATTGAGTTCTTGGTAATTGCCCAGGTACCCATACACATCTGCATTAAACAACAACATCAGGTGGTAATGGGGATGCTCGCTTGTATCACGTTCCCTACACCACCCATAAGATGGCAACGTCGGATTACCTAGTCTCCTGGACCGGTTATGATCCCCCCGTAACTGACTTTTCAGTGACTCGAAGAAGCGAGTAATTGCCTGCGGATCATCTCGCTGGAAGCATATTGGTAGATCAGGCTCTCCTGGTACATGAGACTGGGCGAATCTCGAGTCAGTACGAATACCTAGTATTCGGTTATTCTGCTCCAGTGTGCCGTAGACCATGTTAAGCAGTGGGTTGAGAATATTGAGGTCAATAGGCGATCTATACTTTCTGGAGGCTATTTCTACCAAGTTATCGGTTTCTTCGTTGGTAAGTTAATATTGTGATTCCATAATAATCCTTAAGCATGTAAATAATAATCTTTGGATAATGGGTAGCCCTCACGCTACCCACGTGATGTTGGATATAACCCTGTTGGGGGATGCAGGTATAAGATTAGATCATTGATGAAGGTATATTACATATACCAAGTAAACTCATGAATTGTTCTCCGCAATAATTTAAACGAAAGCCGCAGTGTTACTGACATTAACGTCAAAACATTAATCAGATAAAAAATAAAACCACTCTGAAGTTATTTAGGCATAGGGAGCTTATTCATTACAACTGATCCCGAGTTTATTAAAGGAACATTTGTCTTCTCGGCAAGTTTTTTAGGTTCCATTATTGAACCAATAAATTTTACATAATTAATTCCATTCCTTTCGAATAATTGCACTACTCCTTCAGATTCAAGCTGTTCTAAAGTAGGCATCAGCTTTTCTGAACTTCTGATCGAATATGGACCTTTTTTAATGAGGTCATTCTTTTTGAAGTCGTAAGAACCATTACTAACAAGATTATCTTCAAGGTACCATTTTAATTTTTCAGCCCTTGTAGGCTCTCGGGTAGAATCAACCTTAATGATTAAATGATTAAGAATCCATTGCATTAATTTAGATGCTGACATAAAAGTATCCTTAGTAATTATCGATGAATCGGGTGTAATAAACATTTGCATTACTGCTGCGATTCTTGTTGTTTGTTCCATAAATCTGGCACCAAAATCATCATAGTAGTGCAGACTCTCTCCTGGCTTCATAAGCTCTGTAATTCTTTGGCTTTGTGTATCCCATACAGCCTGTGCTTCTACAGATAAAGTAATACAGATACGCTCTTCATTTTTTTCTCTACGCTCTATCCCGTCTTGCAAATGCTTTACGATAATAGAGAAAAAACCATCAAGTCCTGGTTCATCAGGCCATGAACACGCTTCAGGGATGTCACATAGTTCAGGGAGTTGCTCCAGATCAATCAATAATAAACGGGCTAAGAATCCTGAGTTTCTTAATTTTTTCCCCTGCTTACTTATAAAGTCGTTAAATAATTCAGGCTGTAACAACAGCAATACGGTCAGCCGGACATCATCAACATCGTAGCTGTCACGAGATGCTCTGCTGTCAGAGATTCTCCCTTCTCCCCAAAGAGAGTTGGGAACTGATATATTGCGAAAAAGATTGCTGTCACACACCCCTCCGGCTTCATCAGAACCAAGCATCAATGATGGAGAGCCCAGCGCTAATGCCTTTTTAAGTCCCTCACTTGTTGAATCGTTTTTAGTAAGATACTTTCTTTCTGGGACTGATGGTTTTCTCATTTGGCACTCCTCCAATTCCTCAAGTGCTTCAGTTACATCAGCCTTCTGACGAACAGCTTTGCTAAATTGCTTTTTACGCTCTTTTAGCTCGGTTTCCCAGGATACTAGCTTAAGCTTATAAATTTTCTCTTTTAACAGAAAATCATTTCGCAGCTCTTTTTCCAGTTGATGAATTTCCTCCATCAACAATCTGAATACCGTTGATTTCCTGCTACCTGAGCGTGCCAATAGCATGAGATAAAGTGATGTAAAGGTTCTCCCATTTTTAAGCTGAACATCAAATTTGTCCTGGCAGGCAAGTGCCATTATCCCAAGTAATACTATTAAAATAAGTTCGGCGGCGGCTCCTGTTTTATAATGTATGTAGCTTATTAACCGTTGTGCAAAAGTGGGGAGTGTCTGAAACTCCAAGCAGAGATCTTCATTTTTCTTAGACTTTTTTCCTTTAGACATGCATGGTATCTATCCTCTATTTTTGGCAAAAAAAAATAAATGATGAATTAGGATGTGTATAGCCACTACTTTTCGTTTATCCAGTAAAGTAGATCGCTAAGTAACCAACTACATGACTTAGCCCCAAGCATTTTACGTTGGGGGAACAGGCCTGAGCGTTCAAGCTTCCAGGCAGTTGAACGTGATACAGAAGTAATGTATTGACGTTCTTTCTCTCTAACGAGTCGGTCACAAGGCTCACCGTAATCTTTTAAGACCTGTAGCCGCTGTTGAGATGTAGGTTTGATAAATATTGTATCCATTCTGACTCCTTCGTTTTGGCAGAAGAAGAATGAACTATGAGAGGTTTAAAAAAAAGTGCTACACCTCTTGCTAAAGCTTAGTAAGTGCTTAGCAAGAAGCACACTTGTTATTTTTTATTTGTTTTCAACCAGTTACAAACCTCCTCGGAAGAAAAAACCACATTAAAATTGTAAGGATTCGATTGTGCTCTTTCGGTTAATGTTTCTGCAACTGCAGAGGGATTTCTTAAAAATCTTTTATCGTTAAAAAGATCATGCAGTAGGATATGCAGCATCTCTTTATCTCTATTTTTTCTCGAAACTTTATATTACGTTCGGCAGGAGGATTATCCAACCATCCTTTTACCGTTGACTGGTTTATTGAAATACCTTTTTCTTTAAAAAACCAAGCAACTTTACTTGGAGTAATCGTTCCATTTTTAGCAAAGCATTCATTTATTAGGATGTATAATGCAAATCTACTATTTGGTGGATAGTAAAACGAAATTTTATTTTCATCTTCCCCATGAGAATTAACGCTGCCAGCATCCTCAACAACTGATTCTGATATTACTTCATTAAATAATAAATCTACAGTTTCTCTTTCTATATAAAGATTTTTTATTTTTATTGTCACCGGTGTATTGAAAATTAAATAATCATAATCTGCATTATAAAAAGGAGATGCAAAAACAACCCCGGATTTATTTTTTAAATTATCATAATTTTCTTTATCTGATAGTAAGTACTGTGTACGGTTAAAATGTGTAGTCTTTGTTGGTCTTATATGCCAGTAACCATATGCCATACCATTGTATCTATACTCGTTATATCCTTTAAAGAAACGAATAGACCACTCATGATAAAATTTACATTTAAAATGATTTTCTAAGTTCTTTTCAGGTATAAACCCCAAGTATTCATGAAGCGGACTATTTTCATGCTGAAAGAGATCAGCTCCATTAATGACATTATATTTAAAATCATCATTGTTTTCGCGACAATGCCTTAACGTACATTGTTCACCATCAAAATGGATAAAAAGATAAAGCTTTCCTATCATCCACTGACTAATAAAAAAATCAATATCCAGATCAATTCTATCAACAACCTCGGATAAAGAATAGAAAGACTTCATTATCAACTCCCAACACTAGAGGACTTAATTTCTGTCGTACTTTTGACTCATTGCTATCATCGCAATTGATATTCGATTAGTACAGCACTAAAAAGCCATTCACATTAGAGTTTTTTACATGTGTCACATTTAACAGATTGCATAGAGATACTGAGGTGGGCTAAAGAAGTAATCTGAGCAGGATCAATAATTATCGAATAATTATTAAATTTTTCTAATCGAATATGTTGTAATTATAAGTGTTACAATACTATCAGAAACCTTGCCAGACTTAGCCTGTACCACTATTATAGCTAGGTAGCATAAGGAATTCTCAAATGAGTAGTCAATCAACATCCGCGCAAGTTACAAAAGCCCAGATTTATCGCTCCGTTGCCAGCTCAACCGCGATCGAAACTGGCGTATCTGTACAAAAAATTGAGCAGCAACTTAAACGAAATCAGGCACTGGCGAAAGCCGTTGGCCTCGCCCGTTAATCGGGCAAAATATCGCCCACTATTTGCAGCATGGGACCATAGTTCCCTGATACGCCTGCCTGTATTGCCTTGAAGTAAAACGCCTTGTGCTCATCCCATAAGCTGTAATCCAGTAAGCCCTTCCCTGCCAGAACCGACAGCACATCACAAAGCAGTCTCGACAGACGCCCGTTACCTTCTCTGAATGGGTGGATCAAAATAAACTCCACGTGGCATTCAGCCAGATAATTGACCAGATCCGGACGAGACAGAGATTTCAGTTCACCAGACCTGGAGAGAAACCGCTTCTCGAAACCATCAAGAAGAAGCGGAATCCTGTCGGCAGCAGCAAACTGAAATCCATCCTTAGTCAAGTTGGCATTACGCAGCCTCCCCGCCCAGTCGTACACATTCCCTAGCCATTGGCGATGCCACCTACTGATGTGCTCAAAAGCCAGCACCTCAGGTGGCTGGCCCTCAATAAATAGCTGCTCATACAGCATCAGCAGCAAGCCAGACTCCAGCGCCTCCATTTCCTGCTCGTCAATGATCCCCAGCTTATTGGCAAGCACTAGGTCGTTAGAGCCTGGCTGATACCGCTCTTCTGCTGAATTAAGCTCATATTTTGGCAAGGCCTTTACCTCCGTCCAAACAAATTCACAACGTTATTTTCCTGCTGTCGTTGATAGTTGTTAATCCGATCTTCCCAGATCTCAAGCGCCCTGCGCTTTTCAGTCAGGTAATCATAACGATCATAGTGTTTCGAGCTAACGTCGTTCAAAGCGTGATTCTGGATACGGTCGCGGATCTCTTTGCTGATCCCCGCCTCCCCCATCAACGTTTTACAGGTGCGACGTAAATCTCGCGCCGTGAAAACTTTAAACTCAGGATTAAAAGCCCGGAAATACATGATGGAACGCGCCAGACTATCGGTACGCACCGGTCGTTCGCCGTTCGTCGAGAGCGGGAAGATATAGGGGCTGTTACTTTCCTTAGTCAGTTCTTTCACTGAGGCTAATTCACTTAATGCCGATTCAGTCAGCGGGATCAGGTGCTCCCGTTTGTTTTTCGATACATCGGCAATGACTAGGAGCGTCTTTTGCTGCCAGTCAATCGCGCTCCACTGGCTGGCAATCATTTCAAACGGACGCTGCCCACCAGCATAAACACAGAAGCGAATCAGATGCTGCATCAGTGGCCCAACGTTAGTTGCCTGAGCGAACTGCTCCATGACAAAACGTAGCTCTTCCAGCGTTAACCATGTATCACCCACTTTTTCCGCCGAAGACTGTTTTGGTATGGCCGATACCGGATTTACTTCAAGACCGAACGTAATACCCACGCTGGTATTCATCGGATCGTTATCGGCTTTTAAGCCGTAGTTAAATGCTGCCATCAGATACGAGCGAATCCGGTTAGCATGCACCACCGCATCACGCTGGATAATGCCTGAGAGGATGGTTTTGATCTGCAGAGGTGTTACATCCTTCGCTTTGGTTTCTCGAGGGATAACCGTGTAGCACTCTTTTTCAAGACGCTTCAGGACATCGGCCCAGGTCCGCTTGTTGTCGAGCTTCATCTTGTTAACGTAGCCATGCACCAGTTCTTCAAACGATCCTTGAGAACGATGGATCTGCATGATGTGCTGTTCGGCCAGGCGCTGTTGCTCAAGCTCTTGCTGGGGCTCTTTTCCTTCAACAAGCCAGGCACCATACTTTTTCGCCAGCTCATTGGCCGTCACCAGTTTCATCTCAGGCCAGATGCCCAACTGGATGAACTTCTCTTTCTTCCCTTTCTCAACGTAGTAACGGAAATAAAAAACTTTGCTGCCTGAAGGCTGAACCTTAACGCCAAGCCTGCCAGTACCACGTTGAGCGCTGTTACTCCACACGTAGTACGCCGTGCTTTTTGTCTTCAATCCACGTATAGCAGTCTCGGTAAGATTAGCGGCCATGAGTTTACCTTTCTAAGGATAAGCGTTACCTGACCCGATGCCCATTTCGGGTCAGGTAACGGGTCAGGTAAGGATAGTACAATGGGGAAATGAGAGAACCAATCAGAAACAAAAACAACTTCATAACTGATTGATTATAGACAATTAAAAATACGAATAGAGACAATGACGAACAATTAAAAACATGCCAATTTTATGACTCATAATCGCTTGGTCGCTGGTTCAAGTCCAGCAGGGGCCACCAAATAAAACAAGGAGTTACGCTAAAAACGTAGCTCCTTTTGTTTTTCTGGGGATATGCCGGGAATATTTCCGGCGCTACCACACCCACCCCATGTTTCTCAGTATCCAATGCCGGTTTTCCGTTTCCTGCGCGGTTTTATAAACAAAATCGCACTGATATCTCTCGATCCACTGATTCGCCTCACTTTCGGAATAATGCCAACCCCGTGCGCGCAACTCGCGAATAAAATCACGCGTGTGCAAAAACTGGTAGCCTTTCGCGCTCACCTGGATAGCCACGAGGAACGCAGCAGGGATATCGCTTTGGCGGGCCATGACCACACCTCCTCTTCATTCTGTATATAAACACAGTACAAGCAAAGGTGACACTAAACGCACTACAGCGGCGGGTAAACCTGCATGATTACCTCTTTCTCGATATCGGACATAACTTCATTCAAGGATTTAACTGCTATATCCAGACCAGTCACCTTCAGACGGCTAATTTCAGCTGTTACCATTTGTGCTGAAATACGCGGGTTAGCAGGGTTCTGGCATTCCGAGCTATATAGAGCTCACGGATTGCCAATGAGAGATAACATGGTTTGCTGACTTGCTGGACTGACCCCAAGATTTAGTTCTTTAGGAATAAAACCTATCGAGTAATTGACATTATTTATCTCCTAAAAATTATGAGTTATCAGATCAATATTTACTTATTTTTCTAAAATAAACTCGCAACAATCCATTGCCCAATGCTCTGTTTTTACCGACTTATATATTTATGATAGGTGCGAAGAAGTATCTATTGCAAAATAACAGACTATTTTAGTACTTTAGTTGTAATGTATTGAAAAATGACTCGCTAAATTTAGTGATTTATTTATCCAGCGAATTGAGCGTAGCAGTCTGCGACCTCCTTTCCTGGTTCCGTATTTTTTGACGGACTTCGCTTTCTCACAAAACCGACATTTTACTACAACCATCGCCACCAGGATCCCCCCAAAAAAGTGAGCATTCTACCTGACCAACAACACGTTGAAGACTTGATCGACCTGTAACATATATAACTACAGGCGCCAGCATAAGCATATTGATAACACAACTAAAAAAAAGCATTATAAAGGTGGCTTTCGTTCCCTTTAATAACTCCTTCAGTTCTGTTGGCGTATGCTGGCGCGGCATAGTCTTCTCCTTATCCGATTAGAATAAAATCATCAATATCGACGCTTTTAGAGTTCACATTTTCTAAAGTAATGACATTGCCATTAGCAGGATCGCCGATGGTAATTACGGTACTGTTACTGGCTCCTCCGGCAATCTTGACGCTGCTGGCAAAATTCGCCACACCAATGCCTAATAAACTCAGATCGAGGTAGTCCTGTCCACCGCTGGGATTACTATCGAAACCGTTGGTAATACGGTCTCGCCCAAAGCTTTGGCTAAAGACGAAGATGTCATTCCCGGAACCTCCTGCCATGATATCAGCACCCTGGCCACCATCGAGTCTGTCGTTACCCGCTCCGCCTGTCATGTTATCGTTACCGGTCCCGCCCTGCAGGTTATCTATACCATCACCACCATCAAGGGTGTCATTTCCTGCCCCACCGTTGAGCGTGTCGTTTCCTCCCAGACCATACAAAAAGTCATTACCGCTGCCACCGTTGATAGTGTTGGCAATGCCATTCCCTCTGCCGGTGAAAGCGCCTGTCCCGGTGAACACCAGTGTTTCAACGTTATTGGTCAACGTGTAATTGTGGAGGGTGGTCTGGACTACATCCATCCCGCCATTAAGGCCTTCCTTGACAGTATCCATAGCATGATCAACCAGATAAACATCATCTCCGGCCCCCCCTGCCATGCTATCAGCGCCCTGGCCACCGTCGAGTCTATCGTTACCCGCGCCACCCAGCATGTTATCGTTGCCGGCCCCACCCTGAAGGTTATCGGCTCCGTCACCACCATCAAGGGTGTCATTTCCTGCCCCACCGTTGAGCGTGTCGTTTCCTCCCAGACCATACAAAAAGTCATTACCGCTGCCACCATTGATGGTGTTGGCAATGGCATTCCCTCTGCCGGTGAAAGCGCCTGTCCCGGTGAACACCAGTGTTTCAACGTTATTGGCCAACGTGTAATTGTGGAGGGTGGTCTGGACAACATCCGTCCCGCCATCAAGACCTTCCGCGACAACATCACCAGCATTATCAACTATATAGGTATCATTGCCGAAACCGCCCGTCATCACATCAGCGCCAGTTCCGCCGTTGAGAATATCGTTGCCGGCCCCACCGTTGAGCGTGTCGTTGCCGCCCCCACCATTGAGAACGTCATCGCCGAGCCCACCACTGAGAACGTCAATGCCGTTCCCGCCATTGAGGACGACGTTGCGGTTGACTACGACCGGCGGATTATCGAGCCGGCTCGTCCCGAAGATGTTCTCGGGAAGATTGGTCAGGCCCGTGTTGCGTGCCACGATCCCGGCAAAGCCCTGCTCCTCGATGACGTCGTAGAGATCCAGATGCTCCACGCGGTCGAGATAATACAGCCGGTCACCTTCCTGGATCCGGTCAAGTTGCTCGTGGATGATGACCCAGAAAGTCTGGCCAACCACACCGCCATTGATGTGCTTCTCGGCGAGTCCGCCTACGAACAGATCAACTCTGTCGATGCCTTTGACGGTGTTTCCGTTAACAAATTTATAGCCAGGATTCGCCGCCAGGAAGCCTGCAATTTGAGCATCCTCCAGCACGAGGTCTGGATAGGCCTGTTTGAATTGCCCAATGACTGTGTCGCTGAGATTGTTCCGTGCCTGGAAGTCCTCCCACGAACTGTAGGGTGTGAGATCGCTGGCAAAGCTGACCGCCTCCATCACATACGGATCGCGAGAGGCCATTAGCTCGGCCCGGATCTGGTTCATCGAACCCAGACCGACGTCCCACTCGCGGGCGACGTCGAAGGCGAACACGTCAGCACTCATGCGAACGAGGTCGTTTCGGACAGCATCGACGATATTGACGTCGACTTCTTCCGCAGGCTGGACAACACCACCGGCAATGATCCCGGCGACACCCAGTTGCTCATAGCCTGGCTGTGGAGAGTAAGGCAATTGCGCTTTGGGCAAGGTGAACGCGCTCGTATCGTTCGTCGGGTTGAGGAATGCGTCGAACAGCGGAACCTGCGTTGCATTGCCCTGAGCATCTAACACCGTGAGCGTCTGCCCTATCAGCGAATGACCGAACCGGTAAGCTGCAGTCGCGAACTCGTGCGAGACTCGTGCATCCACTTCCGGATTGTACTCGGCGAAGCCGTGATCGCCCTCGCCTCTCATGCCACCAAGCAACTTGTTGGCAAAGTCGGTGTAAATAACGCGCTGATATTCAGCTTCGTTGATGATCTTGGCAGCCTGGAAAAGCTCTTCAGCTGTTCCATCAAATCCGGCTTCGAGCAATCCGTTGACATGGAAGTTGTGATTCCGCTCCCAGATGTTGTGGATCGCGGTTAGTGCGATGTTCTCGTTCGCACGTCCATCACCCGCCACGTAATGGTCGAGCAGGTTGATAAAGGGGTTGGTGTCGAGCAGCAGCGCAAAGCCACTCCCCATAAAATTAGAGGTCATGGCAGGAAGCATCGCTTGGTTGATAACGCCATTGCTGTCGACCAGTCCGGCGAAGTACTCCTGGAAGGTCACGCTGTGATCGCCCGGCAGCGAGCTATCGGTAAACAGCGTGTTGTTGTTCCAATGATGCAGGATCAGTTCACTCAGAGTGGGCAGCAGCTTGAAATTTGGATTTGATGGATCCACTCCGCCCTCTAACAGCTTGCCCGTAAATCCTCCCAGTCCATCGCCTTCTCGCAGAAACTGGCCGACGAGTTCGTTCGAGCCATAAGTTTGGTTCTGGTCAGCGAATGGCGATGTCTTATTGAGATGCTGCGGGATGCCATTGGCATCAATGCTGTCAACGGTGCCGCGAGTCAGGTCCGCGGGATTTGGAACCGAGCCCGGAGCACCAATCTGGATCGTTCCGTTACCTCCCTTACCGAGGAAATCGAGACCGTGATCGAAGTACTGACCGAAGGCCGTGAATAAGCTGTTCACGCCAGCGGCGTTGCCAGAAAGGTTTGCTTCCTGTGCGCCAAGGACATTGCTGATGGCACGAGGATCCAGCCCAGAGAACAAGGGATTGATGTCGCGGTTGTGAGTCGTCTCATTGTAGGCACCGTAGTGCGCATCTGTGAGTCGTATGAACGGTTGATCTGCTGATCCATAGTCAAGGTGAACACGGTTATTGCCGGTGCCTTCGAGATCGCGGATCCCGAGTGCATCGTTGTCTTCACCTCCTTCAAGCCCGTTTACGAGATTCTTCAGGTTGGCGACATCACTGGCGGTGAGCGAGAAAGCACCGTCGCCGCCGACATCGTCATTGTCATTGTCATTGTCATTGTCATCGTCATCGTCATCGGCTTTCGTCGACGTTTCCTTGCGCGCTAAAATAGTGGGATCGGCAGATTTCAACTTGGTGTTCATGCCGTCAGGCTCCGTGCTCTTGTCCGGAGTCAGCGTAGAAACCTTGGATCTCGGTGTCAGCTCAATAACTTCCTGCGGCGACGGCGTGCCAAACACATCATCCAGACCTATGTCGAGCACCGGATCGGTACCTTTTTTCACTTCAACTGCGGATAAGAAATTGGCGGTCCGGTTGCTAATAATCCATGACGGCGGATCTATAACCGACCACATCCCTGCGTATCCAGCGTGAAACGAGGAATCAAAAAAGCGCAGGAAGGAAAGGTCTGTGGCACAAGACTTACCTTGCCCTGTGACCAAGTTGTTAAAGCTAGCATCGAAGGTACGGATACCGAATGGAAACAGATGGTTGGATAGTATATTGACGTTGACACCGTCGTCATCCGTTTGTGGTATAGGGATTTGCTTGAGGATATATTTCAGGTCAGGCTTTTTGACATCGTTCATTTTCATTTCTCTCAATAATGATTATGAAAGGGCACGAAAAGGCGAAGCCTGTACGCGGCACTCGGATTACGCGCCTGGAATTACTAACTGCGCGAGTAGGCAAAGCAGGTCCGAGGCCCGGGTGGACCATGGATGTTGGAAGTCAGGAAGAACGACTTAAATCCCCCCTTCACTTCACAAAAAGACCATATGATGGATATGCTCAGCTCCCACTGGAAAATCGCGACGACTTACTTTGCCAAAGTAATAACAAGCTTCAGACAAGCGATCCCCTGATATTTAATAAAGCCAAAAAATTAACAACTGTCAATTATTTGTAACTACCATCAACAACCTTTAATTTCCCAATAGCAAAAATCGTCAATATTACACAGCAAAAACGGACCACCGGTATTTAACCGGTCAACATTGCGCTGATAGCCGCGCTTTAACTATCCAGAAATTCAATGCTATAGGTGAAATTTCCCAGACGGATGTTGAATCGTTCACAAAGAAAAATTAATTATTAACATAGCCACGATAAAATCAATAATATAAAAGTTGATAAAAAATCCTAAAAATAATACGTTATTAGTACCGCTTCGTTGACATACCGAAACTAACTTATATTGACATGTCATCAACATCATAAACGAGGTCATTATGTGTGATGTGACCTGCACCCAGAATTAGACATTACCGTCAGTTAGTCATGTCGGTTTGTTTATCTTTAATTTTTCCATTTCGCCAGTCTGCTGCGACTCTGATGGTGTCGGATAATTCAGTGCTGAATTCTGGTGATTAAACGTGTATTCCGGCTGACGCTGCGTGACTACGATTGTCAGGTTGCGGAGGCTACGGCCATGGTGCGAGCGTTGAATAAAATGACGAAGGCAGGTATGCCTGAAAATCCGACCAGCTACAGAGATGCCCGCACTGAGTCTGATTTATTCAACAACTCTTCATACAGGGTGAAGAAGTCAGGAAAGGACCACGTTACGCTGATGTTGAATAGAAAAAGGAGATCAAAAAGGTAGTTATGCCTTTATTTTTACTACACTATATCAAAACATATATTTAGCTATATTTATTATGTTGTTTGTTTTGATTTTCTTATATGTTTATATACCTTTAGGTAAGATAATCTAAAGGGTAAAGTCATTGCTAACACAATCTGATTTTTCAAAATTCACAAACTTAAACATTTCAATTAACAACATCCTTGTTTTTGCTGCAGTAATGGATACAGGTGGGATAGCACCCGCATCGTATTATATGAATTGTTCTCCGTCAGCCATAAGCCTTTCTTTGAAAAAATTTTGTTCTTGCTTTCCAGATAAGCTATTCAACAGAGAGGGACGTCGTTTAATCCCAACAAAAGAGGCGCGACTACTGTATAACGAAATTGCCCCTGCGATAAAAAATCTTTTATATGTAATGACGCCCAATATGGATATTTCATCAACATCCATAGAACAGGCTTCATAAAGTCTTTTTATATCATGTTGCCGGTTCCGCGCGCCCTGTCCATCCCAGTCAATCACAGTAAGTGTATGCCCTGCGATCATTGACTGGGAAACAGCTGCCAAAATTTAAAAACCCAGAAAAACAATTTAATAATAACTATTTTTGCACTTACAACCGCGACACTCTTTCATTAATTTCACGTAAACTTAATTGAAGGCGAACCGATATTCTTTTCCGATAAGTAGCAGCAGTTTTATAGTTGATCCCCATTCGTCTCGCCGTTTCATTCAGTCCTATTTTTTCTGTTTGCAAGACAAACCACTGGAGTTCCCGCAGTGATAGCCGAATACCACTCATCTGACCGATTTTCCTGGTGATCAACGGACTCATGAGCGTTTCTGGTGATGGGTCACCGGAGAAAAGAATGAGATGGGATAATGCATTAAGCGCCTCAGTGCGATGAACAACGCCCATAGGCTGGAGATTTACCGCAGCGGCCAGCAACAATGGATCAAGTAAGCGGGTAAAAACAATGATGCTATATTGGTCTGCTGGCCACTCGTCCTTTGCAAACTTTAAGAATGCGAGTCCTTCCGACAGAGTCTCACTCTCGCTCATTAACTCGGTAATAACTAATACCCGTTCGTGCTTCCCAATACTGGCTGACAGTTTTTTCTTCAATGCGGAAAGCGTTATGACTCTCAGCGTAATTGAACGGCCTGCCAAGCTATCAATAAGAGCACATAGTCCAATGGCACTATAATAGATATTGTCCATAACCAATACTCGTTCGTAGGAAAGATTAAAACCCTCCATATCATGCTCTATATTTACAGGAGACGGTTGAAAAACACTCATTCAGATAACCGTTAAATGTTATTACTCATTATTTATAGCATCAATAAACTCATCATCTGCAACGGCACATTTTCCATTATAAATGATATCAATGTTATAAGATGCGAGTTTACGCTTATGACTTAAGTCTACAGTATATTGGGTTGAAATTTCACCCACATAAAGTACGCCAATAGCCCAAAATAAAATATACTTTTATGTTCAAAGGTGCAATAACCACGAAAAAATAGAGACACTAGATAAAAACAATCAACAACAACCAGAAAACAAGAATATTCCCCCAAGTATTTATAGCACTATAGTTATATATTCCGATTTGACTTAACTTACTGAATGCTAGTACTAACATACTTAAAAACTTAAATAGTTGCATTTTTTCAATGATCAACACTATCTCATTATTTGAGAAAATAAACTCGTAAATAAAAAACATGAGAGGATAATTTTGCAGGCAGTTTCACAAAGCATTAAGGCTTAATCTTAAGAGTATGGCATCGCAGCCCATAATTTGCGTGTTCAGATCCCCACATGCAGATAGCAACTCTTTGGACGCTACCACCTTGAAAGTGGAAACGTCCGTTAGAGTTTTATTCGATAGTCAGCTCACACGAGTTCTTTGAGCTGCTCCTGCATGTAGGACGAAAAGTACTCAGGGTTCTTGATAAGGATACGGTTACCGGAGGCAACTTTTTCTGCCCATCCGGCGACTTTTTTTGTGAACTCGGGATTCCATCCCTCCTGCTCACCTCGTGCCGTCACATCCGCTGCGCTCACTGGCACACCTAAGTCGTGCAAATATTTTAAAATTCCCTTGGCCGTACTTTCATCCATGGAATGGGGTACTGACGCCGATGTGTTCATACCACCAATAAAATCCAATGCTTTCTCAATTGCTGTTGGCATGCTCTTATCCTTAAAATTAACCGCGTAATAAACACCTTTATACTATGTACCCAAGTCAGCCGGGATATCAAAGAGAACGTTACCTTTATTTGATTTATGCCGCAGCCAAACGCTTGCGGTGGTGGTTTTCTGCACTATCCTTCCGTCTCCCCGGCTAAAACCAGCCCGGTTGCCACCGCATTACGCGGTCCTTCTGTTCCGCGAATGTTACCCTGACCGGCAACAACACCGTAATTCGCCAACGCATCGGTGATCATCTGCGGGATTTCAAAATCCAGCGACGAACCGCCCACCAACACCACAAAAGAGATATTGCGAATTGAGCCACCGGGTGAGACCTGATGCAACGCGCGCAGACAGTTCGTCACAAAGACCTTCTCTTTTGCCTTTCGGCGCACCAGACGAATTTTTTCCAGCGAGGTCTGGTTATCTACCGGGATCAGCTCGCCCGCTTTCAGATACACCACCTTGGCGAACACTGATGGGCTGAGCGGTTCGCGAAAGAACTCCACCGCACCGTTCTCATGGCGAATACTGAACAGACTCTCCACTTTCGCCAGCGGATATTTCTTTATCTCCTCCGCCAGAAAAGAATCGCTCAGACCCAACTCCGTTTTGATCAGCAGGCTGACCATGTTCCCTGCCCCAGCCAGATGTACCGCCTTGACGGTACCATCGCCATTGATAATCGCGGCATCGGTGGATCCTGCACCTAAGTCGAGGATCGCCAGCGGCGCTGCACACCCGGGCGTCGTCAATGCCCCGGCCACCGCCATATTGGCCTCCACACCCCCCACCTCAACGGGCGTGTTAAGTCGCACACTCAACTCACTGGCGATCGCCTGCATCTGTAACCGATCAGATTTAACCATCGCCGCAATGCCAACAGCATTTTCCATTGAATATTCCCCGGCGATACCGCCATGGACTTTGCGGGGAATAAACGTATCAACCGCCAGCAGATCCTGAATATGCACCGAATTCATATCGTCTCCGCTCAGCGAGGCCATCACCTTACGCACGCGCTCCAGCATGCCGCCCGCGTGAGTACCAGCCTCGCCGTGAATATCGCAGACCGGCACACAGGCGTTCATCGCTTGCATAATCGCCTGTGCCCCTTGTGCTACATCGGCTTCACCGCCGCGCTTTTCTCCACTGATAAAGATCTTGCCCGCCGGGATCACCCTTGAGCGCACATCACCCTGCGGAGTTTTCAGCACCACGGCGGAGCGGTTGCCGATCAGCGCTCTGGCGATCGGCACGATCGTTTGCGTTTCCTCCGGCGTCAGGGCAAAGAAGGTGGCGATGCCGTAGGGATTTGACAATACCCGCACCACCTGCCCCGTCGCCGCAACTTCTACCGCCGCCTGCACGCCTTCCGGAACCTTCTCCAGCAACGTGACTTCATCGATCACCGGCATCGTTCTGAGCAGACGATTATTAACCAGTACGCCATCATCTTTTTTCAGGATAGCCGCCACCACGTTGACACCACGATCCAGCGCCTCATTGATAAACCAAACCGCCTCGAGGAAATCTATCTCTTCACCCACCAACGGGATCCATCCCTGAGCAAACTGATCCTCGCGCAACGACGCCAGTTTCACCACGGCGATCGTGGTGCCCATCCCCACGCCAACGCCGCCGGGTGTTTGCGGGTTATGACCAATCATTGTCGATTCAGTGATGATGGTTTCGGTGATCGTCTCCATCGCCACATCACCAATCACCGGCGCGGCCTCGTTGATGCAAATTTTCGCCACATCCTGAAACGACCACGGCGTGTTATCCAGTGCCTGCTGCAGGGAGGCGACCACCCCGGCAATATTGTCCCGCGTGCCTTTCATACCCGTGGTGGCGACAATCCCGCTGGCGACAAACCGGCCATCCTGCGCCAGCGCCACTTCCGTGGTGGCGTTGCCAATATCAATCCCTGCAATTAACGACATAGCCCCACCCCGTTACTGGCTGCCTTTACGCAGCTTGTTTCTCTGCTGGTACACTTCCGCCGACTCGCGGACAAACCCGGCGTTCACCGTGGCATGCCAGGTGTGTTCCAGTTCATCGGCAATGGCCTGCAGCTCTGCGAGCGATGAGCGAAACGGACGTAGCGCGTTGTAGATCTCCAGTATGCGGGCATCCGGGATGGCGATCAGCTCCGCCGCACGGCGGAAATTGCGCGCCACGGCGTGACGCTGCATCTTCTCGGCAATCTGCGCCTGATACTCCAGCGTTTGCTGGGAAATACGCACATCCTGTGGCCCCACGCGTCCAGCCAGCACATTCTCAAGGGTAATGTCGGTTAACGGCTTCCCGGTGGGAGTGAGGATTTTCTCCGGGCAGCGGGTCGCTAATGGGTAATCCTGCGCGGTCATGATGTTGTCGTTCATGGTCATTCCTTTACGAGTGCAATATGCAGCGTGACAGGTGCGGCATCCTGCACCACGTGTTTGGTTTCTTTGATATGAAACAGCGCGGCCTTGGCCATAAATTTGGGTCGCACCATTTGGTCATTGACCACCGGGACCGGCGATGGTGACTCTTTACGTGCATAACACGCGGCGTTCTTACCGATCTGGCGATAAGTTTCCAGCGTCAGCAGCGGAGCTTGGGAGAACAATTCCAGGTTGCTCAGCGGCAGCAAATCACGCTGATGAATAACCGTGGTTCCTTTCGACTGAATACCAATCCCGATGCCAGAACCGCTGAGGTTCGCCGCATCCCAGGCCATAAAAGAGACATCCGAGGTGCGCAGAATTCTGACCACCCGCGCATGCAGCCCCTCTTCTTCAATGCCGGCCACCAGCTCTTTCAGGATCGCTTTGTGCGGCATATCAATCAGGGTTTTGTGCTGATATTTATCAAAGGCTGGCCCGACGCCAATCACCACTTCATCCGCGCGATCGCCCGCTTTTGCCGCCTCGCCCTCGCTCACCTGCAAGGTGAAAACCGGCTTACGTTCAATTGTACATTCCACCGTGTACCGCCTTATTCAATGGCGCTGGGCTGAACCACGCCCGCGATATTTTTAATTTCCGCCCAGCGTTCGGCAGAAATGCGATAGCCGGTGCCGGGTCCCTGATAATCATTGATGTCGTTAACGGCGCTGACCACCTCGAACTGGCGATCCAGAATGGCGGACGTTTGCAGATAATCGCCGGTCACACGCTGCTTCAGCATGTTGAGAATATTGCTGGCAATATCTTCAAAGCCGCTGGAGTTCAGCGCGCCGACAATATCCAGCCCGGTGATATTGCGCTTCATCATCTCTTCCACGGCGGCCAGATCCTCCACCACATTACGCGCTGGCATATCTTTGCTGCCGTGAGCGTAGGTGGCGGCGTCGACTTCTTCATCACTAATCAACGGCAGCCCCAGCTCGCGGAACACCGTCTGAATAGCACGCGCAGCCTTATTGCGAATGGCGATAGTTTCCTCTTCCGTTACCGGACGCAGGCCGCCATCAACCATCAGGTCACGCTGTAGAATGTTGTAATCATCGAAGTCCTCGGCGTCGAAGTTCGACCCGGCAAACATGTTGTCGTAGTTCGGTACCGCGCTATAGCCGGAGAAGATAAAGTCGGTGCCGGGCAGCATCTGCATCAAGGTGCGTGCGGTGCGACGAATATCGGAGTGTGAAAAGGTCTGGTCATTCGCTGATGCCACTTCAAGGTCGAGCATCGAGGCAATCAGGTTTTCCGCCAGCACCGCACGAATCCCCGACGGCACTGCGCCAGTCATCCCGATACAGCTGACCGCGCCGTTTTGCAGCCCCTGGACACCCGCGCCTTTGGTAATAAAAATGCAGCGCGACTCCAGGTACAGCATCGATTTACTTTCTGAATAACCCATCAGCGCCTCCGAACCGGTGCCGGAGGTGTAGCGCATCTTCAGGCCACGAGAAGCATAGGCCGAGGCGAGAAACGCTTTGGACCACGGCGTATCATCGCCATCGGTAAACACCGACTCCGTGCCGTATACCGATACCGTTTCGGCGTAGCTGGTTAAGCCGCGCATCCCCAGTTCCAGTTCGGTGGCTTCTTCAACGGAACATTGGGTGAGCACACCAGGGCGGCCGCACTGTGAACCGACCAGCAGCGCCAGCGCATTAAACGGCGCATAGCGGGCGATACCTACGGTAGTTTCTTGTTCAGAAAAACCACGGATCCCGGCTTCGGCGGCGTCGGCGGCAATTTGTACCGGGTTATCTTTCAGGTTGGTGACGTGGCACTGGTTAGAGGGCGTGCGTCTGGCACGCATTTTTTGCAGCGCCATCATCATTTCCACCACGTTCATTTTCGCCATCACCTCCACCGCTTTCGCCGGGGTGATCGCAGTGGTAATGGCAATAATCTCTTCCCGACTAACGTGAATATCCACCAACATTCTGGCGATCTCCAGCGCGTCGAGTTGCATTGCCCGTTCGGTTTCCGCAACGTTAATTGCGTAGTCGGCGATAAAACGGTCGATCATGTCGAACTGTGCGCGGTCTTTACCGTCCAGTTCGACAATACGGCCATTTTCCACCTTCACCGACGACGCCGGATCGTAGGGGCTTTCCATAGCGATTAGCCCCTCTTCCGGCCATTCGCCAATCAGCCCATCCTGATTTACAGGCCGTTGGGCAAGGACTTCGAATCGTTTTGATCTTCTCATAGCGCATTGACTCAAAAAGTAAATAATAGGGACGCCGGGCCGCATCACCGGAGGCCTAAATCCCCGGCAATCGCCTTTCATCAGCAATAGCCGAACTTTAAATGAGCAGACCTGTAAAAAAATAAAATTAATTTCGTTCCAATTTGATACGTAATTAATTTTCTACGTTTCATATTGAAACAGTTATCTGAAATATTCACAGCGAATTGTGACGGGGTTAAATGATCATTATCAATAAACGCTACGCAAAGGTAATCAACTTAGAAATTTAGAATTTTTCACAGTATTGACTTAATAACGTTCAGCGCGAGAATAAAGAAAACTCAATGATAAAAAATAGCTGTTACACGATATTTTTCGTGACCTCAGCCCTACAAAATTGACAGGAGATTCTGTGAAAAAGACCCAACCAATCACCACCATCACGCTGGCAGCCGCAAAGAAAATGGCGACCGCTGTCGAGGTTAAAGCCCTTGAAATCAACGTTCCGGTAGTCTTTTCCGTGGTGGACCACGGCGGGAATACACTACTCATGCAACGCATGGACGAAGCGTTTGTCACCAGCTGTGATATTTCTCTTAATAAAGCCTATACCGCCTGCTGCTTGCGACAGGGCACTCATGAAATTACCGATGCGGTACAACCTGGTGCTTCGCTATATGGGTTACAGCTAACCAATCAACAACGCATTATTATTTTTGGCGGTGGCCTGCCGGTTTTATTAAATGGAAAAATAGTCGGTGCCGTCGGCGTGAGTGGCGGCACCGTCGAACAGGACAGATTATTAGCTGAAACCGCATTGAATTGTTTCTCTGAATTATAATTTAAATCTAAGAAGGTATAATATGAGCTATCGTATGTTTGATTATCTGGTGCCAAATGTGAACTTTTTTGGCCCCAATGCTATTTCTGTGGTTGGCGAACGCTGCAAACTGTTGGGCGGTAAAAAAGCGCTGCTGGTTACTGATAAAGGCCTGCGGGCAATTAAAGACGGCGCGGTAGATAAAACCCTCGCACATCTGCGTGAAGCCGGTATTGACGTGGTGGTGTTTGACGGCGTTGAGCCAAACCCAAAAGACACCAACGTGCGCGACGGCCTGGAAGTCTTTCGTAAAGAGCAGTGCGATATCATCGTGACCGTCGGTGGCGGCAGCCCGCATGACTGCGGTAAAGGCATTGGTATAGCAGCCACTCACGAAGGCGATCTCTACAGCTATGCCGGGATTGAAACCCTAACCAACCCGCTGCCGCCGATCGTTGCGGTCAACACCACCGCCGGTACCGCCAGCGAAGTCACCCGCCACTGTGTACTGACCAATACCAAAACCAAGGTGAAGTTTGTGATTGTCAGCTGGCGCAACCTGCCGTCGGTTTCCATTAACGATCCGCTGCTGATGCTCGGCAAACCTGCACCACTGACCGCGGCCACCGGGATGGACGCCCTGACCCACGCCGTGGAAGCCTACATTTCCAAAGATGCCAACCCGGTCACCGACGCCGCCGCAATCCAGGCGATCCGCCTGATCGCGCGTAATTTACGCCAGGCCGTCGCGCTGGGCAGTAACCTGAAAGCCCGCGAGAACATGGCTTACGCTTCGCTGCTGGCAGGTATGGCCTTTAATAACGCCAACCTCGGCTACGTTCACGCCATGGCGCACCAGCTTGGCGGCCTGTATGACATGCCGCACGGTGTGGCGAATGCGATGCTGTTGCCGCACGTGGCGCGCTACAACCTGATCGCTAACCCGGAAAAATTTGCTGATATCGCTGAGTTTATGGGCGAGAACACCGACGGTTTATCTACCATGGACGCTGCCGAGCTAGCGATTCACGCCATTGCCCGCCTCTCTGCCGATATCGGTATTCCGCAGCATCTGCGCGAACTGGGCGTAAAAGAGGCCGATTTTCCGTATATGGCGGAGATGGCGCTGAAAGATGGCAACGCCTTCTCAAATCCTCGTAAAGGTAACGAGAAAGAAATTGCCGAGATTTTCCGTCAGGCGTTCTGATCAACAAGGGGGCGCAATGTCACTTTCATCACCAGGCGTGCATCTGTTTTATCACTCACGCTGGCAGGATACCCGCGTGCTTGATGAACTGTGCTGGGGGCTGGAAGAGCAGGGCGTCCCTTGCCGGGCCACGTGCTACAACGGCAGCGACAGCGCGCTGGTGCTCAGCAAACAAGCGGCAAAAAGCTCGACGCTGCGCGTTGGCCTCGGCCTCAGCGAGACGGGCGATATTGCCTTAACGCATGCCCAGTTGCCCGAGGATCGGGCGCTGATCTGCGGGCATATCGCCGCCGGGATCGCGCAGATCCGCACGCTTGGCACCAACGCAGGCCAACTGGTCAAAGTTCTTCCCTTCAGCGAGATAACATAAATGTACCGCATCTACACCCGCACTGGTGATAAGGGCACTACCGCGCTGTTTGGCGGTAGCCGTATCGACAAAGACGACATCCGCGTGAACGCCTACGGCACGGTGGATGAACTGATTTCCCAGCTTGGCGTTTGCTATGCCAGCACGCACCTGGCAGAGTTACGCGAGGATCTGCATGCCATCCAGAAGATGCTGTTTGTGCTAGGTGCGGAACTCGCCAGCGATGAAAAAGGTCTCGCTCGCTTAGCGCAAACTATTAACGCCGAGGATATTCAAGCTCTGGAGCAGCTTATTGACCGCAATATGGCATACAGCGGCCCGCTGAAAGCGTTTGTTATTCCTGGAAAAAATCTGGCATCCGCACAGCTACACGTGGCGCGAACGCTGGCGCGGCGGCTGGAGCGTATTCTCACGGCGATGGACAGAACGCTGACGCTGCGTGATGAACTTAAGCGTTATATCAATCGTTTGTCCGACGCGCTCTTCTCGATGGCCAGAATCGAAGAAACTACTCCAGATGTTTGCGCTTAAACTGGCTGGCATCAATGTCGTACTGCTTCATCTTGCGCCACAACGTGGTGCGGCCAATATTCAACAACTGCGACATCTCCTGCACTCGCCCGCTGGTCACGCGGGCGGCGTGGATAATCGCCTCTTTTTCGATGGCGGTAAAGGTCAGGCTGGCAGGCAGCAGCGAAGATGTCGTATCCATGCCCGGCCGTTCGGCAAACAGATAATCCGGCAGATTGCTCAGCCGAATATGACCGTTATCGCTGCTGATGGCGATATTCTCAATAATGCTGTTCAGTTCGAAATCATTGCCCGGCCACGAGTAGGCCACCAGCTGCGCCAATGCGTCATCGTCCACCTTCAGGCTGGATGAAAAGCGTTTTTTCAGGTTGTTCAGGCGAGTATAAATCAGCGCAGGAATGCTGTTGCGCCGCGCACGCAGCGGCGGGATGACGATTTCAAACGAGTGCAGCGCGTAATACAGCTGGCGGCTAAAACGGTTTTGTTCCACTAGATTGGCAAGATCGACCGTAGTGGTGGCAATCACTTTCACATCCACCGGGATCAGGCGTCGCGCATCGAGACGGGTCAGCACTCCCTGCTTGATCACCTGTAACAGCGCGGATTGAAGCTCCGGCGCTAAATACTCAATTTTTTCCAGAAACAGCGTGCCGCCATTCGCCAGTTCAAGGCGACTCAGCCGGCCATTTTCATCGTCGGTTGGCGCGCTGCCCATAAAATCCTGCCCCAGCACGCTGTTGGCATACAACTGACAGTTCACAGCGATATAAGGACCGCTGGCGCGTTCGCTTTCATTGTGGATCGCCTGGCTGAGCAGCTCTTTACCGACGCCCTCTTCGCCGCACAGCAGGATCGGAAAACTTCCCCTCGCCGCCTGACGACCAAAATGGATCAAGCGTCGGGTTTCCGGATCTTCCGCCGACATCTGCTCAAAGGTGTGGCTGACCTTACCCAGTTGACTGGTCATCAACTGGCGCATTTGCTCGACCGGGTGCAGCAACAGAATAAAGCTGTTGCCCTGTTCTTCCACAATCGGCTTCAGGGTAATGACAGCATCAACAAACTGGTGCTGACTCTCAAAGGTAACTTCAACGTGATTGAGGCCACGGGCATGTTTGATCGCCCGGCGCAGCAACATAGGCAGATTCACCAGGTCATGAATATTTTTCCCCTGACTGGCCTGCACATCCAGATGCAACAGCATGGCGGCACGCGCATTGAGGAACTGCAGCACACCCTGTTCGTTCCATGCCATCACGCCATCATCCATACTCTCCAGCAGCCCGTACATCTGATTCAGATGACGGTTAGATTCGGCCAGCAGGCTGTCAGTCAGCAGAGAATTGCCCACTTCTCTGGCGATCGCCAGCGTCAGAGAAAGATCAGAAACGGACTCATGTTCCACCAGGCAGCACAGTGAAATAGATCCAAACAGTCGCCCGTGGTTATCAAACACCGGGGTTGAACAGAACGACCACGGATGCAGTGCCTGTTTAAAGTGCTGATCGCCCGAGGTTTTTGTCGGTTGCCCCGGCATGGTCGCCAGCGACAGCGCACAGCTGCCAATAATACTTTCCGCACAATAGCTGCCGTCAAGAAAACCCAATTCAGCCAGTTGTTCCACCGTCTGCGGATCGCCGCAACGACTGAGAATACAGGCGGACTCGTCGAGGATAAGCAGCGCGCAGGGACGTCCGTCCATAAACTCCCAGGCATCTTCCAGCGCGGCCTGAGCAATCGTCAGCAGCGCCGTCTTGCGACGACAAATCGATGCAAACGTCAGCCCCTGCGCCTGATGCGGCGCCTGCCAGGTTTCTCGCTGCATAAACTTGCTGCAACGATGCCATGACTGGGCAATGACTGAAGAGACTTCCTGGCCGATGCTATGCGTGTGCGCCGTCATATCCCTTTCCGCTGTTTTACCATAGACAACCCCTCCGGCAGAGACTGTCAGAGGGGGAGAAGATGCCGGATAAAAACTACCGACGACTGATTAACGCGCCAGCCACTGCTGTCCCAGCAAGTCTGCCGTCAGAATAGCGGCATGTACGCTCTCAGGCGTCACCGGGAACGGCATATTGTGAATGGTTTCACCTTCTGCGCAGGTCGCTTTGGCAACGGCCATAATCTTGCCGTCGATATCTTCTTTCACGCCCATTTCCGCTAACGTTACCGGCAATCCGACTTTCTGACAGAAATTCAGCACTGTTTCAATTTCTTCCATCGGGCTGTTCTGCAGCACCAACTGCGCCAGCGTACCAAACGCGACTTTTTCGCCATGATACAAATGGTGGCACTCTTCCAGAATCGTGAAGCCGTTATGAATAGCATGTGCCGCCGCGAGGCCGCTGCTTTCAAAACCGATGCCGCTAAGATAAGTGTTCGCTTCGACAATACGCTCCAGCGCGTCGGTCACTACGCCTGCCTGTGCCGCGCAGCGTGCCTTTTCGCCTTCCGCCAGCAGCGTATCATAGCACAGGCGTGCTAGGCTCAGCGCCGCCACCGTGGACTGTCCACCTGCCATGCTGGTCGCGCGGGCGTCATAACAGGCCTTCGCTTCAAACCAAGTAGAGAGCGCATCGCCCATCCCGGCAACCAACAGACGCACTGGCGCTTTGGCGATAATCGCGGTATCCATCACCACCATATCCGGGTTTTTCGGGTAGATCAGGTACTCTTCAAACTCACCGGCTTCGGTGTAAATGACCGACAGCGCGCTGGTTGGCGCATCGGTCGAGGCAATAGTAGGGATCACCACCACCGGCAGCTTCTGGTAATAACCAATCGCTTTAGCGGTATCCAGCGTTTTCCCGCCGCCCACCCCAACCACGCCACGGCAGCCGTGTTGCTTCAGAATGGCAATCAGACGATTAATTTCCACATGGCTGCATTCGCCGTTAAAACGTTCCGCGTGGCAGCTAATACCGTGACTATGCAGGCCATTGAGCACTTTCTCTCCCGCCAGCTTCATCACGAAATCATCCGCAATCACAAAAAAGCTGTCCGCCAGATTTTTAGCGTATTGACCAAATAAAGTAGATGCTTCAGGGCCCTGGAGATATTTGGCTGGAGATTGAATAACTTTTAGCATTCCTTTCATCCTCAAATAAGTACATGTTTTTACATGATGAGCCCTGGCGCTAACCTGTTTAGCCTGATGCTGACGGCGAAAACAAAGCGGTACCGGAGCGATGCAATCACTGTAGGGCGAGGCGTGCACAAAAAAATCATTCGTCTTTTTGTTCTGATATGAAACAAATAAAAACGGCACACGTTTCATATTGGAACGATTAACCCTGAAAATGATAAGGTTTGCGATCCCGATCCGTTCCTTTGGCACGTATTTCTGTCGGGCAAAGAAACCCGGTTTAATCATTTCGCCATCCAAAGCAGGAATATCCAGTAAAAAAAACCGCTCTGCCCGGTGTTACCCGCCCTGACCGCCAGAGAAAAAAGCCGCGCGGGTTCGCATTACGCCATTTTCACCCACCATTAAGTTCCATTTCGGAACAAAAACTAACATTTACGTTCCGTATTGAAACTTATTTTGCCCAAGTTTTTTTCCGCGCTGACTCGGCCAGAATCTCTCCATCGCCTCCGTGACCATGAATTCGGGGGTTTGTTTAACACTCAACCCCCGGAGCCGTTATGTCTCAATTCTTTTTTAACCAGCGTACCCATCTCGTTAACGACGTCATCGACGGTACGATTATCGCCAGTCCGTGGAATAACCTGGCGCGCCTGGAGAGCGATCCAGCCATTCGCATCGTGGTACGTCGCGACTTCAACAAAGAGAACGTCGCGGTGATCTCCGGCGGCGGCTCAGGTCACGAACCCGCACACGTTGGGTTTATCGGTAAAGGCATGTTAACCGCCGCCGTCTGCGGGGACGTTTTTGCCTCCCCGAGCGTGGATGCGGTACTGACCGCCATTCAGGCAGTAACCGGTGAGGCTGGCTGTCTGCTGATCGTCAAGAACTACACCGGTGACCGTCTTAATTTCGGTCTCGCAGCCGAGAAAGCGCGTCGTCTTGGCTACAACGTCGAAATGCTGATCGTCGGCGACGATATTTCGCTACCGGATAACAAGCACCCTCGCGGGATCGCAGGAACCATTCTGGTACATAAAATTGCCGGCTATTTCGCCGAGCGTGGCTACAACCTCGCCACCGTGCTGCGTGAAGCGCAATATGCGGCGAACAACACCTTCAGCATTGGCGTCGCGCTCTCCAGCTGTCATTTGCCGCAGGAAACCGACTCCGCACCGCGTCATCATCCGGGCCATGCGGAGTTGGGGATGGGTATTCACGGTGAGCCAGGCGCTTCAGTGATTGACACCCAAAACAGTGCGCAGGTGGTTAATCTGATGGTGGACAAACTGATGGCGGCCCTGCCTGAAACAGGTCGTCTGGCGGTGATGATTAACAATCTTGGCGGCGTGTCCGTTGCCGAAATGGCCATCATTACCCGCGAACTGGCCAACAGCCCGCTGCATCCGCGTATCGACTGGCTGATTGGTCCGGCCTCACTGGTGACCGCGCTGGATATGAAAGGCTTCTCGCTGACGGCGATGGTGCTAGAAGAGAGCATCGAAAAAGCGCTGTTGACCGAAGTGGAAACCAGCAACTGGTCAACGCCCGTGCCGCCGCGTGAGATCACCAGCGTACCGTCATCTCAGCGCAGTGCACGCGTGGAATTTCAACCTTCGGCTAACGAACAGGTTGCCGGGATTATTGAGTTGATCACCGGAACGCTTGCCGCTCTTGAAGCGCACCTCAATGCGCTGGATGCCAAAGTGGGTGATGGCGATACCGGGTCGACCTTTGCTGCGGGCGCGCGTGAAATTGCCGAACTGCTGCATCGCCAGCAGCTTCCGCTGGCTAACCTTGCCACGTTGTTCGCGCTGATTGGCGAACGGTTGACCGTGGTGATGGGTGGCTCCAGCGGCGTACTGATGTCTATTTTCTTTACCGCCGCCGGGCAGAAACTGGAACAGGGTGCCGGGGTCGCCGACGCGCTGAATACGGGGCTTGCCCAGATGAAGTTCTACGGTGGCGCCGACGAAGGCGATCGCACGATGATTGATGCGTTGCAACCGGCGCTCACTTCGCTACTCGCACAGCCGCAAAACCTGCAGGCTGCTTTTGAGGCCGCACTGGCAGGCGCGGAACGCACTTGTCTGTCGAGTAAAGCCAACGCCGGTCGTGCGTCATATCTCAACAGCGAAAGCCTGCTCGGTAATATGGATCCCGGCGCACACGCCGTAGCGATGGTGTTTAAAGCGTTGGCAGAGAGTGAGTTGGGCTAAGATTTAACACGGAGCGCTTATCAGGCCTACAGTTTGTACACTTTTGTAGGCCGTCATCCGGCAGAACGTTAACGATAAACGCGAATCCCACCCTCTACACCGCGGCTAAACAGTACCTGCCAAAGCTCGATATCTCGGGCGCGGAATGCCCCGGCGCAGGCGCATAAATAGTAATTAAACATCCTTCTGAAGGACGCAGAGTAACGCGAAGACAGCTCCGGCCATGCCTGATTAAAGCGCTCGTGCCACGCCATCAGCGTTTTATCGTAATCGCTGCCGAAGTTATGCCAGTCCTCCATCACAAACCGTGATTCGCTGGCCTCAGCAATGTGGGAAATCGCCGGTAAACATCCATTCGGGAAAATATATTTATTGATCCACGGATCCACGCTCATCCCTTTTTTATTGCTGCCAATGGTGTGCAGCAGGAACAGCCCGTCGGGTTTTAAACAGCGATCGGCGATGCTGAAATAGGTGTCGTAGTTTTTCGGCCCCACGTGTTCAAACATCCCCACAGAGACAATGCGATCGTAGTGTTTATTCAGGTCGCGATAATCCTGCAGCAAAATGTTAACGTCCAGCCCTTCACAGCGCTGCTGGGCCATTTTTTGCTGTTCTTTCGAGATGGTGACCCCTTCAACCGCCACGCCATAATTGCGCGCTGCAAATTCAGCCAGCCCACCCCAACCGCAACCGATATCCAGCAAGCGCATGCCCGGTTTCAATTGCAGCTTCTCGCAAATCATTTTTAATTTGGCATGTTGCGCATCTTCTAATGTCGTCGCGTCTTTCCAGTAGCCACAGGAATATTGCATGTGGGGATCGAGCATCAGGGCGAAAAGATCGTTACCAATATCGTAGTGTTCTTTGCCGACAATCCAGGCACGGCTGCGTGATTGCAGATTAAACAGGCGCGCGCTGGCAATGCGTAAAATATCTTTCAGATTGCCCGGCATTTTTTGGTCAAGTTTTGCTTTAAGGATTTTGCAGAACAGAATATCGAGCCGCTCGCAGTCCCACCAGCCTTCCATATAGCTTTCGCCAAGCCCTAACGAACCTTGTTGCAGTACCCGTTTAAAGAAACCGGCATGGTGAAGTTGAATATCCCAAGCGCGCGAACCATTTATCTGGATGTCAGCCTGCTGAAGCAGGTCTTTCCCCATTCGGGTCCAGTTATCATTTGTTTCATTGACGATGACAGCATCTGAACAAAGCGAGTTCATGGTATTTACCAAAAGTGGACGAATAATTATTACGCAAGATTATTATGGAAAACAGAGTGTATGTATTATGATCTGCGGACAAGATCTATCGAACAAAGACCACATCACCGGAGCACCAGGTATTTCTTATGGACACCATCAGGCAAAAACAGTGGAATTCCTTCCCAGATGATTCAATGGCGGACTTACCACAGGACGTTTACTTTCGCTCTTATGTCCTTGAAGCTAATAACCATGTTCCGCAACACTCACACGCTTTTACTCAGTTTCATTTCGCCCGTAAGGGAAGCATGCGCATTGATGTCGCCGGCAAGTGCTGGATAATCCCCGCGCATTACGGTATCTGGATCCCGAATAATATTAAGCATGCGGTGTGGGCGCTGGATGATGTGTATTTAGAGAACCTGGATATAAAACCGGGCTTTCTGGAGAAGAGCATCAACGAGTGCAAAGTGGTGGCGATCAGTGATTTCGCCAGAGAGTTTATTCATTACGCCACCAACTTAATTTCAGGTCATTACGATAGCCAGTCAAAAGAAGGGAAGCTGGTGAGCGTGCTGGTCGATATTATTTTGCAATTACCGGAAGTCGCCTTTGTATTACCCTGGCCGCAGGATCCTGAATTGACAAAAGTGTGCCGGACAATACAAGAATCTCCGGCGCTGGAACATTCGGTAGAGTATTGGGCCAATCATCTCGGTATGTCCGCCCGGACCTTTTCACGCCATTTCAAAAAAGAGACCGGATTACCGTTCAGCGTCTGGAAGCAAAAAATGCGTATTCTGGAATCGGTGTTAATGCTGAAGCAAAATAAAAGCGTCACCGCCGTGGCGCTCGACGTGGGTTATTCGAGCACCGCGGCATTCAGCTACGCATTTCGTCAGGCGTTTGGTGTTCCGCCGTCAAATTATTAATCTGCCTCTTTACGCTGATGCCAGTAGGCTGCCGCGCGCACCAGTTGAGGGTCAAACGCTTCGGTTTCAAAGCGGGCACTCAGGTTTTTCACCACTTTCCCTTCGCCGGTAATCCAGATGAAATAATCTTCTGCGGGCACGGCCAGCCGTGATAATTGTTCGTCCACCGCCTGCGCGTTATGGCCGACAAACCACTGAATAGTAAATTCATCGAGATGAGCAAAATAGTCCTGATACGCCGCATCCTGCACGCTCACCAGCGCCGTGACCTGAGGACGAACCACTAAACGACTGAGCGCTTCCAAGCGACGGCGCAGCGCGGGCATTCCTGATTCATCACACACGTAAACCTGATACGCATACTCTTCTGGCACCACCAGCGAACCGCGTGGCCCACCAATCGTCAGTTTGTCACCCACGCGGGCATGCATCGCCCACGTGCTCGCCACGCCACCGTCGTGAATGTAGAAATCCAGCGCCAGTTCATGGCGTGCTTCATCGTACAGCGGCGTGTAGTCCCGGGATAGAGGGCGCACACCGTCAGCCCAGACGATGCCCTCATCGGTAACAACCGGCGGTACAAAATGACTGCCCGGCTCAGGAAAGAAAACCTTGGTATGGTCATCAAAGCCGCGTGAGGTGAAGCCGTCCAGCGCCTCCCCACCCAGCACGATACGCTGAAAACCCGCACTGATACGTTCAACGCGCAGGACGGTAAGTTCACGGAAACGCAGTTCATTACGAACGCGCTGTGGGTAGCGGGAGGTATTTTTTGTCATTTTTTCGCCTTCGTGAGGATAATACGATATATCTAAATTCATTATTAAATGATAATGATTGCTAATAACAAAGATTGCAAGCACTTTTTTGATACAGTCATACCGTGAACACCCTTTCGATCAATTGATAAAAATAAACATTAAAATCAGCAAATTAAAAATTTCAAAAACCATAGACTTGCAAATAATCATAGTTTAGATATAAATTAGATATATCTAAACAACGTCAGGAGACAATCATGCAAAACCAACATGACGGTTGCTGCAAGAATGCAGAACGCCAACACGAAGGCTGCTGCAACGGTGAAGGACATCACCACGAAGGCCATAACAGCGAGCATCACGCAGGTTGCTGCAAAGGTGAAGAGCATCGCCACGAAGGCTGCAACAAGGAACATCACCACGAGCACGGCTGCGGGCATCGACATGGTCGGGGCGGCGGCGGGCGTCGTCAGCGATTTTTCGGCCACGGCGAACTACGCCTGGTGATTCTGGATATTTTGACCCGCGACGCCAGCCACGGCTATGAGCTGATAAAAGCCATTGAAACGCTGACTCAGGGTAACTACACGCCAAGTCCGGGGGTGATTTATCCGACGCTGGATTTCTTGCAGGATCAGCAGTTGATCGTCATCAGCGAAGAGGAAGGCGGGCGTAAACAGATTACGATCACGGCACAGGGTCAGCAGTGGCTCGAGGAAAACCGCGAGCATCTGGAGCTTATCCATGAACGTGTTAAAGCGCGCTGCGTGGGCTTTGAATTACGTAAAAATCCGCAGATGAAACGCGCGCTGGAAAACTTCAAAGCAGTGCTGGATCTGCGAGTCAATCACGGTGACACCAGCGATGCACAGATCAAAAAAATCATCGGTATTATTGATCGCGCAGCGTTGGATATCGCTCAGCTAGATTAGTCTGGTCAGCAGGCGGAACCGTCGTTCCGCCTGAATACCGATGCTTAATGCAACACCGTCACCGCATCTTCCAGACGCCCGGCGCGATGTTTCACCATCGCTGAAATCTGGGCGCTCTCTTCAACCAGTTCAGCATTTTTCTGCGTAATGTTGCTCAGTTCATTCACCGCACGGGTTAGACTGGTCAGCCCGTCCGCTTGCTCCAGCGTCGAATGACTGATTTGCGCAATCAACTGGGTGACGTTCTGCACCTGAGCCACAATGTCGTCCATCGTGCGCCCTGCAGCGTGAACCTGGCTGGAGCCGGATTGCACCTTGTCGGCACTGGCATCAATCAGTTTGCGGATATCATTCGCCGCACTGGCGCTGCGGCTGGCAAGATGGCGCACCTCCCCCGCCACGACGGCAAACCCTTTCCCCTGTTCGCCCGCTCGTGCCGCTTCAACCGCCGCATTCAATGCCAGAATATTGGTCTGGAAAGCAATATCATTAATCAGCGTGGTGATGGTGCCGATACGCTGGGTGCTGTTGGCAATATCGTCCATGGTTTTGATCACCGTCCCCATCGCCTCGCCGCCCTGCGTTGCCGCACTGCTGGCGGCAATTGAAAGCTTGTCAGCAGCAGAAGCCGTCGCCGAGTTTTGCTTCACCGACGCCGCCATCTGGTTCATCGTCGTCACCGTTTCCTGCACGTTCTCAACCGTCTGCTGGGTATGCTTGTTTAAATCATCACTGCCTTTTGCCAGCGTTTCGCTGTCGTTACGTACGCAGGAAACCTGGCTTGAAACGTCATGAATAAGCCAGCGGCACATTAATCCCAGTTGCCCCACCGATCGCAGCATCAGACCCAGCTCATCGCTGCGATTAAGGTGCGAGACGCTGTTGCGTTCGCCGGTCGCCACTTTCAGCGCCTGGCGGGCGACGTTTTCTATCGGGCGCACAATTTGCCATTCGAAAATTGCCGTTCCAGTCAGCATCACCAGGGCACCGATCAACAACTGCGGCCATTGCGCCCCCATCAGATGTGACGCAACCGCCAGCACGGCAAACATCGCAGCCATCACGCTGCGTACCCGCCAGCGAACCGGCAGCGCCGGGAGTTTTCCCAGCCAGCCTTTACGCACCACTAACCCCTTATGGATGCGTTTGTTGCAACGTCCCTCATTCAGCGCCTGATACAAAGGCTCGACTGCTGCAATCTCCTCCTGCGTCGCCCGGGTACGAATAGACATATACCCGGTCATCTGCCCTTCCCTTACCATCGGCACCGCATTGGCCCTCACCCAGTAGTGATCGCCGTTTTTACAGCGATTTTTTACAATGCCACTCCACGGTTCGCCCTGTTGCAGGGTGTACCACATATCGGCAAACGCCGCCTTTGGCATGTCCGGGTGACGAACCAGGTTATGCGGTTTACCGAGCAGCTCACTCAGCTGATAACCGCTAACCTGAACGAAAGTATCATTCGCGTGAGTGATGTAGCTTTGTAAATCGGTGGTCGACATGAGGGTGATATCATCATCCAGCGGGGTATGTCGCTGGCTAACGTAGGGATCAGAAGACATGGTTGCGTCCTTTGCAGGTTATCTGGTTGTTAACTATTTCGACACATGTTATTTCGGCGATAATTTTTTTATCTTTAGTTGTTAAATTTGATTTAGATCGCAATTTGCGATTAAACCTCAAAATCTGTACGCATTCTAATCCATTGATTTAAAATACTTTCATCTTGTGACTATTCAATCTGGCTACACTCAGCGCACCGTCACAGTGCAGCTTCTGCCTATTTTTAGAGCAAAAGATCGTAGATCCGGACTGTTTTCAGGCGCCTGACATAGGCAAAACGCCGCCAAATGTTAATTTTTAATATTAAATGTTGCACAAATGAAATCCCCCCTGGTGTTTATCCCGATTTTCGTTAAGCGCGCCGGGATGGCGTAATCCCTGCAATACTTAATTCAGTATCATGTGATACGCGAACTCCGGGAGCATATTTTGAACAGGTTACCTTCCAGCGCATCGGCCCTGGCCTGCAGCGCACACGCACTGAACCTCATCGAAAAGCGAACGCTTGATCATGAGGAAATGAAAGCACTTAACCGAGAGGTCATTGAATACTTCAAAGAGCATGTCAATCCGGGGTTCTTAGAGTATCGAAAATCTGTAACTGCCGGCGGGGATTACGGAGCCGTAGAGTGGCAAGCGGGAAGCCTGAATACGCTTGTCGACACCCAGGGACAGGAATTTGTTGATTGCCTGGGCGGTTTTGGAATTTTCAACGTGGGGCACCGTAATCCAGTAGTGGTCTCCGCCGTACAGAATCAACTCGCAAAACAACCTCTGCACAGCCAGGAATTACTTGACCCATTGCGGGCCATGCTGGCTAAAACGCTTGCCGCACTGGCACCCGGCAAGCTGAAATACAGCTTCTTCTGCAACAGCGGGACCGAGTCGGTTGAAGCGGCGCTGAAGCTGGCGAAGGCCTATCAATCGCCACGCGGTAAATTTACCTTTATTGCAACCAGCGGCGCTTTCCATGGTAAATCGCTGGGCGCACTGTCCGCGACGGCCAAATCCACGTTCCGTAAACCGTTTATGCCGCTGCTGCCTGGCTTCCGTCATGTTCCGTTTGGTGACATTGACGCGATGCGTACCGTGCTCAGCGAGTGTAAAAAGACCGGTGACGATGTGGCTGCCGTGATCCTCGAGCCGATTCAGGGTGAAGGTGGCGTGATCCTACCGCCGCAGGGGTATTTGACCGCCGTGCGCAAACTCTGCGATGAGTTTGGTGCGCTGATGATCCTTGATGAAGTGCAAACCGGCATGGGGCGTACCGGCAAGATGTTCGCCTGCGAGCACGAAAACGTGCAGCCCGACATAATGTGTCTGGCTAAAGCGCTGGGCGGCGGCGTGATGCCGATCGGTGCGACCATCGCCACCGAAGAGGTGTTCTCCGTACTGTTCGATAACCCCTTCTTGCACACCACCACCTTTGGCGGTAACCCGCTTTCTTGTGCGGCTGCACTGGCGACGATCAACGTCCTGCTGGAGCAGAATTTACCGGCTCAGGCAGAGCAAAAAGGCGATATGTTGCTGGACGGCTTCCGACATCTGGCGCGGGAGTACCCGGATCTGGTACAGGACGTACGCGGTAAAGGCATGCTGATGGCGATCGAATTTGTTGATAATGAGATCGGCTACAACTTTGCTAGTGAGATGTTCCGCCAGCGGGTGCTGGTCGCCGGTACGCTGAACAACGCCAAGACGATCCGTATCGAACCGCCGCTAACGTTAACCATCGAGCAATGCGAGTTGGTATTGCGCTCAACGCGCAAAGCGCTGGCCGCATTACGCGTAAGCGTGGAGCAAGTGTGACAGGTGCCGGATGGCGGCGCAGTCTGAGCGCCACCATCCGGCAGATTCCCTCAGCTTACACAATCCGCACACCCGCGGGCATTATCCGTTCTGGCGTCAACAGCACGCTTTCGCTGCCATCGTCTGTTTCGGCGCACAGCAACATGCACTCTGATGTTTCGCCGCGCATTTTCGCTTTTTGCAGGTTACACAGCACCACCACCGTTTTCCCCATCAGCTCGTCTTCGCTGTAATAAGGCACCAGGCTGGTCACGGTTTGCAGTGTACGCTCCCCCACATCTACCTGAACGATGTATAGCTTATCGGCATTGTCATGACGCTTTACCTGGGTAATTTTGCCGACGCGAATTTCCATCCGGGCGAAATCGGTAAATGCGATGGTGTCCATTCTTCTCTCCTTTGGTAAAATTTTACTAAATGATAGCAAAGACTTTTCCTGGCAATGTTCTCAAAAGCCGTAAAATGCTGTATTCATCACACTCTAAAAGCGGGGTTTTACCCCTGGCATGTCAATTAAGCGTACTTTTTTTACTGAAAACAGGTGAATAGATAAGCACTTCCTTTACAATGCGGAGGTAACTCAGGGAAAAGGCAAACATGGCAACACTTAAAGACATCGCAATCGAAGCTCGCGTATCCCTGGCGACAGTGTCCCGGGTTTTAAACGATGACCCGACGCTGAACGTAAAAGAAGAGACCAAGCATCGCATTCTGGAGATTGCGGAAAAGCTGGAGTACAAAACCAGCAGCGCCCGCAAGAGCCAGGCCAGTGCGGTTGGTCTCCAGCATATTCTGGCGCTCTACAGCTACCAGCAGGATTTGGAAATCAACGATCCTTACTATCTCGCGATACGTCACGGGATTGAAACGCAGTGTGAAAAGCTGGGGATCGAACTCACCAACTGCTATGAGCACAGCGGGTTACCAGACAACAAAAACATTACCGGCATACTCATCGTCGGTAAGCCGTCTCCCGCCCAACGTGCCGCAGCGACTGCGCTGACGGACAACATCTGCTTTATCGACTTTCATGAACCCGGTAGCGACTATGATGCCGTCGATATCGATCTGGCCCGTATCAGCAAAGAAAGCATCGACTTTTTCATCGCCCAAGGTGTCACCCGCATTGGCTTCATCGGCGGTGAAGACCAGCCAGGCAAAGCGGACATCCGCGAAGCGGCGTTTGTCGAATACGGTCGCCTACAGCAGGTTGTCTCGGAACACGATATCTATCGCGGTGGATTCTCCAGTTCATCAGGTTATGAGCTGGCCAAACAAATGCTGGCGAAAGCCGATTATCCCACCGCCCTGTTTGTGGCCTCTGACTCGATTGCCATTGGCGTTCTGCGCGCCATTCACGAGCGTGGTCTGACTATTCCACAGGATATTTCGCTGATTAGCGTCAATGATATCCCGACGGCGCGGTTCACCTTCCCTCCGCTGTCCACCGTGCGTATCCATTCAGAAATGATGGGCAGCCAGGGCGTTAACCTGCTGTTTGAGAAAGCCCGCGACGGGCGCGCGTTGCCCCTGCTGGTTTTCGTTCCCAGCAAGCTGAAACTGCGCGGCACTACCCGCTAAAATCCCCTTGTTTCACGCCCGGTTTCTCCTGATGCCGGGCGCGCATTGCCATGCCTTATTCTTCCCTGCCTGGGTTATTTTCGTGATCCAGTTAAAGTAAATCATCTTACTCGCTATATTTTAGTAAAAGTTTTACTAAAATCACCTGCAATTACACTTACTCACCATCACTTTGAATGGTTCCGATTTCTCTCCACCGGGAGGCCTTATGAATCGCTGGGAAAACATTCAGCTCACCCACGAAAACCGACTGGCACCACGCGCATACTTTTTCTCTTATGACTCGGTTGCTCAGGCACGTTCGTTTGCCCGTGAAACCAGCAGCCTTTTTCAGTTGCTGAGCGGTCAGTGGAATTTTCAGTTCTTTGAACATCCGCTGCAGGTACCGGACGCCTTTACGTCACAGTACATGAACGACTGGGGCAGCATCACCGTCCCCGGTATGTGGCAGATGGAAGGACACGGCAAGCTGCAATATACCGACGAAGGTTTCCCGTTCCCGATTGACGTGCCCTACGTTCCAACCGACAACCCGACCGGTGCTTATCAGCGGATCTTTACCCTCAGTGCAGGCTGGCAGGACAAACAGACGCTGATTAAATTCGACGGTGTTGAAACCTACTTCGAAGTGTACGTTAACGGTCATTACGTTGGCTTCAGCAAGGGCAGCCGCCTGACGGCCGAATTTGATATCAGTGCGATGGTGAAGACCGGTGATAACCTGCTGTGCGTACGCGTCATGCAGTGGGCTGACTCCACCTACGTTGAAGACCAGGATATGTGGTGGTCTGCGGGGATCTTCCGCGACGTCTATCTGGTGGGCAAACAGGCGACCCATATTCAGGATTTTACCGTTCGCACCGATTTTGATGATGACTATCGCGATGCCACCCTCTCCTGCAATATTGCGCTGGAAAACCTTGCCGGGGCGCCTGCATTAACCTCGCTGGAATACACATTATTTGACGGTGAGCAGGCGCTGCATAACGGCGTGATTAACAACCTGACGGTGGATAAACTCACCCACACCACGTTTAATTTCAAAGTCAGCGAGCCGCAGCAGTGGTCAGCCGAATCGCCGTATCTTTATCATTTAGTGATGACGTTGAAAGATGCCAGCGGCAATGTTATTGAGGTGGTGCCGCAGCGCGTAGGATTCCGCGACATTAAAATCCGCGACGGGCTGTTTTACATCAACAACCACTACGTAATGTTGCACGGCGTTAACCGCCACGATAACGATCATCTGAAAGGCCGGGCGGTCGGAATAGATCGTGTCGAAAAAGATCTGCTGCTTATGAAGCAGCACAATATCAATTCCGTGCGTACCGCTCATTACCCAAACGATCCGCGCTTCTATGAGCTGTGCGACATCTACGGTCTGTTCGTGATGGCCGAAACCGACGTTGAATCGCATGGTTTCGCCAACGTCGGAGATATCAGTCGCATCACCGACGATCCGACCTGGGAACCGGTGTACGTTGAGCGCATCGTGCGTCATATCCATGCGCAGAAAAACCATCCGTCGATTGTCATCTGGTCGCTTGGTAACGAATCCGGGTACGGCTGTAATATTCGCGCCATGTACCACGCGGCAAAAGCGCTGGATGACACGCGTTTGGTGCATTACGAAGAGGATCGCGACGCCGAAGTGGTGGACATTATTTCCACCATGTATACCCGCGTGCCGCTGATGAATGAGTTTGGTGAATATCCGCATCCTAAACCGCGCATCATCTGCGAGTACGCCCACGCTATGGGCAATGGCCCCGGCGGACTGACGGAATATCAAAACGTCTTTTACCAGCACGATTGCATCCAGGGACACTATGTCTGGGAATGGTGCGATCACGGTATTCAGGCCAAAGATGACGATGGCAACGTCTGGTACAAATTTGGCGGTGATTACGGCGACTATCCAAATAACTACAACTTCTGTCTCGATGGCCTGATTTACCCCGATCAAACACCAGGACCTGGCCTGAAAGAGTACAAGCAGGTTATTGCGCCCGTAAAGGTCTATGCAAATGACCTGACGCGCGGTGAACTTCGTGTAGAGAATAAGCTGTGGTTCACCACGCTTGACGACTACACCTTACATATTGAGGTTCGCGCCGAAGGCGAAACGCTCTCTACCCAGCAGATTAAACTGCGCGACGTCTCCCCCAACAGCGATACGATGCTGCAATGCGCGCTGCCGGATCTGGATGCGCGCGAAGCGTTTCTCAACGTCATCGTGACCAAAGATTCCCGCACGCCGTACAGCGACGCCGGGCATCACATCGCAACTTACCAGTTCCCGCTGAAGGCCAAAACCTCAACGCCTGTGCCGTTTAGTCTGCAAAACTCATGCGCTCTGACGCTGGAAGACAACCGCCAGAGCTGCACCGTTCGCGGCTATAACTTCGCTCTGACGTTCTCAAAGCTGAACGGTAAACCGATCAGCTGGAACGTGAATGGTGAAGAGCTGATTACCCGCGAACCGAAGATCAACTTCTTCAAGCCGACGATTGATAACCACAAACAGGAGTTCGAAGGTCTCTGGCAGCCGAATCATTTACAGATTATGCAGGAGCATCTGCGGGATTTTGTTATCGAACACACCGACGATGCGGTGCTCATCACCAGCCAAACGATTATCGCCCCGCCGGTGTTTGATTTCGGTATGCGTTGCACTTACCGCTGGAGGGTAACGGTCGACGGTCAGCTAAACGTTGAGCTGTCCGGCCAGCCATATGGCGAGTACCCGCACATTATTCCGTGCATTGGCTTCACGATGGGCATCAACGGTGATTTAGGACAAGTGGCGTATTACGGGCGTGGACCGGGTGAAAACTATGCCGACAGCCAGCAGGCCAACATTATCGACATCTGGCGTTCCACTGTGGATGAAATGTTCGAGAATTACCCCTTCCCGCAAAACAACGGCAATCGCCAGGATGTGCGCTGGGCCGCGCTGACCAACCGTCACGGCAGCGGTCTGCTGGTGGTTCCGCAACGTCCTGTCAATCTGAGTGCCTGGCGCTACACGCCAGAAAATCTTTTTGCCGCCCAGCACTGTAATGAGCTACAGCGTAGCGATGACATCACCCTGAATCTGGACCACCAGCTGCTGGGCTTAGGTTCCAACTCCTGGGGAAGCGAGGTGCTCGACTCCTGGCGCGTCTGGTTCCGGGAATTCAGCTATGGCTTTACGTTGCTACCCGTTTCTGGCACCGAAGCCACCGTTCAGACCACCGCTAATCGCGCCTTTGGCACGGAGTTCTTTTCCACGAATTTGCACAGCGAGAATACAAAATGAGGATCATCGATAACTTAGAGCAGTTCCGACAACTCTACGCTGCAGGTCGGAAGTGGCAACGCTGCGTGGAGGCGATAGAAAATATCGACAACATTCAGCCAGGCGTCGCCCACTCCATTGGTGATTCGCTCACTTACCGCGTGGAGACCGACTCCGCAACCGACGCGCTGTTTACCGGTCATCGCCGTTATTTTGAGGTGCATTACTACCTGCAAGGGCAGCAAAAAATAGAGTATGCCGCCAAAGATACCTTACAGGTCGTTGAATATTATCGCGATGAAACCGATCGCGAGTACCTGAAGGGATGTGGAAACACCGTAGAAGTGCACGAAGGACAACTGGTTATTTGCGACAACCACGAAGCCTACCGCTTTATCTGTAATAACGCTGTGAAGAAAGTCGTACTCAAAGTCACCATCGAAGATGGTTATTTTCATAATAAATAAAAACACAGGCGGCACCGATGTTGTGCCGCCAGTACCCTATAATAATCAGGAATCGGAGATGTGCTATGTCTGATACCAAGCGTAATACCATCGGCAAGTTCGGCTTACTGTCGCTGACCTTTGCCGCCGTTTATAGTTTTAATAACGTTATCAACAATAATATTGAGCTTGGTCTGGCATCTGCACCGATGTTTTTCCTCGCCACTATCTTCTACTTTATTCCGTTCTGCTTAATCATTGCCGAATTTGTTTCGTTGAATAAAAACTCCGAAGCTGGTGTTTACGCATGGGTAAAAAGCTCGCTGGGCGGGCGCTGGGCATTTATTACTGCCTACACCTACTGGTTCGTTAACCTGTTCTTTTTTACCTCGTTACTCCCGCGCGTTATCGCCTATGCCTCCTACGCATTTTTAGGCTACGAATACATTCTTACGCCATTCGCCACCACGGTGTTAAGTATGGTGCTGTTTGCTTTCTCGACATGGGTTTCGACTAACGGCGCAAAAATGCTGGGACCGATTACCTCCGTCACTTCTACGCTGATGCTACTGCTGACGCTGTCGTATATTTTACTGGCGGGTACCGCGTTGGTTGGCGGCGTGCAGCCTGCTGACCCCATCACCGTTGATGCAATGATCCCGAATTTTAACTGGGCGTTCCTCGGTATTACCACCTGGATATTCATGGCGGCAGGCGGCGCGGAGTCCGTGGCGGTTTACGTCAACGACGTGAAGGGCGGGTCAAAATCGTTTGTGAAGGTCATCATCATTGCCGGGATTTTTATCGGCGTGTTGTATTCAATCTCCTCAGTACTGATCAACGTCTTTGTCAGCAGCAAAGAGCTGAAATTTACCGGTGGCTCGGTGCAGGTGTTCCATGGTCTGGCCGCATACTTCGGTTTGCCTGAGCTGGTCGTTAACCGCTTTGTCGGTCTGGTGTCCTTTACCGCGATGTTCGGCTCACTGCTGATGTGGACCGCAACGCCGGTTAAAATCTTCTTCTCTGAAATCCCGGAAGGTATTTTCGGCAAGAAAACCGTCGAACTGAATGAAAACGGCGTTCCGGCCCGCGCGGCGTGGATCCAGTTTCTGATTGTAATCCCGCTGATGATTATCCCGACGCTAGGCTCGAATACCGTGCAGGATTTAATGAACACCATCATTAACATGACCGCTGCGGCATCCATGCTGCCACCGCTGTTTATTATGCTGGCCTATTTGAATCTGCGCGCCAAGCTGGACCACTTACCGCGTGACTTCCGTATGGGATCGCAAAGAACCGGGATTATCGTGGTGTCGATGCTGATTGTTCTGTTCACCGTTGGATTTATCGCCTCAACGTTCCCCACCGGCGGCAACATCATCACCATTATTTTTTATAACGTCGGTGGCATTGTCATTTTCCTCGGTTTTGCCTGGTGGAAATACAGTAAATACATCAAAGGACTCACCAAAGAAGAACAAGCAATTGAGGCTGCGCCCGCTTCAAATATTAATTAATTTCTATAAAAGAATAACAATAAAAAATATTCGCCAAGGCTATAACAATAAAAATTATATTTTATTTAGCTTAGGATAAAAGCATGAAAAACAGTAGTCTCTGTTGCAGGGCAATTATTGCCCTGCCCTTTTTCTGTGTCTCCTCTCTGGGTGCAGAAGAAATTCGTCCGGCAGAACACGACGACACAAAAACACCCGCAATATCCTCTCCCTCCTTTCGTTTTTATGGCGAACTGGGAATGGGTGGATATATGGATTTAGAAGGACAGGATAAACATAAATACAGCGATGGTACCTATATAGAAGGTGGGCTGGAAATTAAGCACGGTGCGTGGTTTGGTCTGATCTACGGTGAAGGCTGGACCGTACAAGCAGACCACCAGGGTAACGCCTGGGTTCCCGATCATAGCTGGGGTGGGTTTGAGGGCGGGATTAACCGATTTTACGGTGGTTACCGTACCGATGATGGAACAGAGTTGATGCTCAGCCTGCGCCAGGACTCATCGCTCGATGATCTGCAATGGTGGGGCGACTTCACGCCAGATCTGGGCTACGTCATCCCCAACACGCGCGACATCATGACCGCTATTAAGGTGCAAAACCTCACCGGCCCGCTGCGCTATAGCGTAACCGCAACCCCCGCCGGACACCATGACGAAAGCAAAGCCTGGCTGCACTTCGGGAAATACGATCGCTACGACGATAAGTACACCTATCCGGCCATGATGAACGGCTACATCCAGTACGACCTGACCGAAGGCGTAACCTGGATGAACGGCCTGGAGATAACTGACGGTACCGGACAGCTGTTCCTGACCGGCCTCCTCTCGCCTAACTTTGCCGCTCGCGCCTGGCATCATACCGGACGTGCCGACGGGCTGGATGTGCTGGGTACGGAGACCGGTTATATGGTCAGCGCCATGTACGAAGCGCTGAAGGGCGTCTATCTCTCCACCGCCTACAGCTATGCCAGGCATCGACCGGACCATGCCGAGGATGAAACGACTTCCTTTATGCAGTTCGGCATCTGGTATGAATACGGCAGCGGTCGTTTCGCCACCGCCTTCGACAGCCGGTTCTATATGCAAAATGCATCTGGTGACCCGAGCGATCAGATCTTCCTGATGCAATATTTCTATTGGTAACAAGGACCGGAATACCATGAAAATCAAAACTGTTCTTACACCGCTAGCCTGCGCTCTGCTGATGAGTTTCTCCGCATTGGCGGCTAACGCTGACGGCTTTAAAAACATCATCAATCGCACCGGTGCACCCGGCTACATGCACGACTACGATTACGACGACCATCAACGCTTTAATCCCTTTTTCGACCTCGGCTCATGGCACGGGCATCTGTTGCCAGATGGCCCCGCTACAATGGGTGGTTTTCCAGGCGTCGCACTGCTAACGGAAGAGTACATCAACTTTATGGCGACTAACTTCGATCGCCTGACGGTATATCAGCATGGTAAAAAGGTCGATTTCACCCTCGAGGCCTGGAGCATTCCCGGTGCGCTGGTGCAGAAACTGTCATCAAAAGAGGTGCAGATCGAGATGACACTGCGATTTGCCAGTCCACACACCTCGCTGCTGGAAACCAAAATAACCAGCAACACGCCGCTGGATCTGGTGTGGGACGGCGAATTGCTAAATAAGCTGGAAGCCAAAGAGGGAAAAGCGCTCTCCGATAAAACCGTCGAGGACGAATACCCGGACTACCAGCGAAAAATCACCGCAACGCGCGATGGTTTGAAAGTCACCTTCGGTAAAGTGCGTTCAACGTGGGATCTGTTGACCTCCGGCGAGTCGGAGTACCAGGTACACAAATCTCTTGCCATGAAAACGATCGTTGAGGGTCATCGTTTTACCAGTAAAGCGCATATCAATGGCTCTACCACTCTCTACACCACCTATTCGCATCTGTTGACCGCACAGGAAGTCAGCAAAGAGCAGGCGCAGATCCGCGACATTCTGGCGCGCCCTTCTTTCTTCATGCTCGCCTCGCAGCAGCGCTGGGACGAGTATCTCAAGAAAGGCTTAAACAACCCGGATGCTACCCCAGAACAAACCCGAGTGGCGGTAAAGGCGATCGAAACGCTGAACGGCAACTGGCGAACGCCCGGCGGGGCTGTGAAACACAATACCGTCACGCCCTCGGTGACGGCCCGCTGGTTCTCCGGTAATCAGACCTATGCCTGGGATTCATGGAAGATTGCCTTTGCCATGGTGCACTTCAACCCGGAGATTGCGAAAGATAGCATTCGCGCGCTCTTTGACTGGCAAATCCAGTCCAACGATCCGGTACGTCCGCAGGATGCGGGCATGATCCTCGATTTGGTCACCTGGAACCCCATCCCGGAACGCGGTGGCGATGGCGGTAACTGGAACGAGCGCAACACCAAGCCCAGCCTGGCGGCATGGTCGGTGATGGAGGTCTATAACGTCACTAAGGACAAGGCCTGGCTCGAAGAAATGTACCCAAAACTGGTGGCGTACCACGACTGGTGGCTACGTAACCGCGATCATAACGGTAACGGCGTTCCTGAGTATGGTGCGACCCGCGATAAAGCCCATAACACGGACAGCGGCGAAATGCTGTTTACGGTGAAAAATGGCGACAAAGAGGAGACCCTCTCCGGGCTGAAAAACTATGCCACCATCACCAGCAAAGGCCAGTATGACAGCCTGACTATTCCGGCCCAGGAAGCCGCCGGATGGGAATCCGGACGTGACGATGCCGCAGTGTTTGGTTTTATCGACAAAGACCAGTTGGAAAAATACGTCGCGAACGGTGGCAAACGCGACGATTGGGTAGTGAAATTTGCCGAAAACCGCAGTAATGACGGGAAATTACTGGGATATTCACTTCTCCAGGAGTCGGTCGATCAGGCCAGCTACATGTACAGCGATAATCATTATCTGGCGGAAATAGCGGCCCTGCTCGGTAAAACGCAAGATGCAAAGCACTATCAGGCACTGGCGACGAAACTGGCGGATTACATCAATACTTGTATGTTCGATGCTAATACGCAGTTTTTCTATGATGTGCGTATCGAAGGTAAGCCGCTGGCAAATGGCTGTGCGGGAAAGCCCATCGTCGAACGCGGTAAAGGACCGGAAGGCTGGTCACCACTGTTTAACGGCGCGGCAACGCAGCCCCATGCGGACGCGGTGGTGAAGGTTATGCTCGATCCAAAAGAGTTCAACACCTTTGTGCCGCTGGGTACCGCAGCACTAACCAACCCGGCTTTCGGCCCGGATATTTACTGGCGCGGGCGCGTATGGGTGGATCAGTTCTGGTTTGGCTTAAAAGGGATGGAGCGTTACGGCTATCGCGATGAAGCACTGAAAATGGCGGATACGTTCTTCAAACATGCGAAAGGACTCACCGCTGACGGCCCGATTCAGGAAAACTATAACCCGCTGACCGGCGCGCAGCAGGGTGCGCCCAACTTCTCATGGAGCGCTGCGCATCTCTACATGCTGTATAGCGACTTTCTGAAACAGCAGTAATCTGTAAGAGGCTCTCCCACAGGAGGCCTCTTTTTTGAATCCCATCACAATCACGGCATTCCCCTTTTCCCTTTTGCGCAGCGACGGCTAAATTAGTAACTCATCCGACCACATAACAATAATTTTACATACTGGACACCTTTATGAGCTATCCGTCGCTGTTCGCCCCGCTCGATCTGGGATTCACCACGCTGAAAAACCGCGTGCTGATGGGTTCGATGCATACCGGTCTGGAAGAGTATCCCGATGGTGCAGAACGGCTGGCCGCGTTCTACGCCGAACGCGCCCGTCACGGCGTAGCCCTGATTGTGAGCGGAGGGATTGCACCTGCGCTATCCGGCGTAGGAATGGAGGGTGGCGCTATGCTGAACGACGCCAGCCAGCTACCACATCACCGCGTGATTACCGATGCGGTACATGAAGAAGGTGGCAAAATTGCGCTGCAAATTTTGCACACCGGACGCTACAGCTATCAGCCGCATCTGGTCGCGCCTTCCGCCATTCAGGCACCGATCAACCGCTTTACCCCACATGAACTGAGCCACGATGAAGTGCTGCAACTGATTGAGGATTTTGCCCATTGTGCACAGCTGGCGCGGGAAGCAGGCTACGACGGCGTAGAGGTCATGGGTTCAGAAGGCTATCTGATCAACGAATTTCTCACCCTGCGTACCAACCAGCGCACTGACGAATGGGGCGGCGATTACGCCAACCGCATGCGTTTTGCCGTGGAGGTCGTGCGGGCCGTTCGTCAACGCGCCGGTAACGACTTTATCATTATCTTTCGCCTGTCGATGCTCGACCTGGTGGAAAATGGCGGCACCTTTGATGAAACCGTCCAACTGGCACAGGCGATAGAAGCTGCGGGCGCGACCATTATTAATACTGGGATTGGCTGGCACGAGGCGCGTATTCCTACCATCGCCACGCCGGTGCCGCGCGGCGCGTTTAGCTGGGTGACGCGCAAACTGAAAGGTCACGTGACAGTCCCACTGGTCACCACCAACCGCATTAACGACCCAAAAGTTGCCGACGATATTCTGGCCCGTGGCGATGCCGACATGGTGTCGATGGCGCGCCCTTTCCTTGCCGACGCCGAACTGCTGTCAAAAGCACAGAGTGGGCGAGCGGATGAGATCAATACCTGCATCGGCTGTAACCAGGCTTGTCTGGATCAGATTTTCGTCGGCAAAGTGACCTCCTGTCTGGTCAATCCACGCGCCTGTCATGAAACCAAAATGCCGATCGTACCAGCGACACATCTGAAAAATCTGGCGGTGGTCGGAGCCGGTCCTGCGGGTCTCGCTTTTGCCGTTAACGCCGCCGCGCGCGGGCATCACGTGACGCTGTTTGATGCGCATGGCGAGATTGGCGGGCAGTTTAATATCGCCAAACAGATCCCCGGCAAAGAAGAGTTTTACGAAACACTGCGCTATTACCGCCGCATGATAGACGTCACCGGTGTGACGCTGAAACTGAATCATTTTGTCACCGCGGGCGATCTACAATCGTTCGACGAAGTGATCCTCGCCAGCGGGATCGAACCACGTACACCGCCGATCGACGGTATCGATCATCCTAAGGTGCTGACCTATCTCGATGTATTACGTGATAAAACCCCGGTGGGTAAGCGCGTTGCCATTATCGGCTGCGGCGGGATCGGCTTTGATACCGCAATGTATCTGAGTCAACCCGGCGAGCCCACCAGCCAAAACATTGCGGAATTCTGTATAGAATGGGGGATCGATACCAGCCTCCAGCAGGCGGGAGGTTTACGCCCGGAAGGACCACAGTTACCCCGTAGCCCGCGCCAGATAGTGATGCTGCAACGTAAAGCCAGCAAACCGGGGCAAGGGTTAGGTAAAACGACGGGCTGGATCCATCGTGCCACCCTGCTGTCGCGCGGCGTGAAAATGATCCCGTCAGTGAGTTATCAGAAGATCGATGATGATGGGTTACACGTTATGCTGAACGGCGAACCGCTGATCTTTAACGTGGATCATGTGGTGATTTGCGCAGGGCAAGAGCCGCGCCGTGAACTGGTCGATCCGCTACATGCGGCAGGTAAAACGGTGCATCTGATTGGCGGGTGTGATGTAGCGCTAGAACTGGATGCCCGACGCGCCATCGCACAAGGCACCCGGCTGGCGCTGGAGATTTAAGTTTGTAGCCGGATGACGCGTTTCGCCGCCATCCGGCATCAGAAATTAGCGACGACGACCTAATTTCACCGCTTTCAGCACCACAAATTTGTTGTTGGTGGCGATGGTTTCACAGTTGCCGAAAATCTTCTTCAGCTTGTGGAAGTAGTCGAGGTGACGGTTAGCCACAATATACAGTTCGCCGTTGATCTTCAGGCAGCGGCGGGCATGGTGGAACATCTCCCAGGCGATGTTATCGGTCAGCGCGTGCTTTTGGTGAAACGGCGGGTTACACAGAACGGCGTTAAAGCGGAACGGCTCCACGCCGGACAGCGCGTTGTTGATCATAAACTCGCAGCGATCCAGCGCTTCAGGCATGTTGGTTTCAACGTTCAGACGACTGGACGCCACCGCCATCGGTGATTCATCAACAAACACCACGCTCGCTTCCGGGTTCTTCTCCAGCAACGTCAGGCCAACCACGCCATTACCACAGCCAAGATCGACAATCTCGCCTTCCAGATTGGAAGGCAGGTGTTCGATAAAGAACCGTGCGCCAATATCCAGCCCGGTACGGGAGAAAACGTTGGCGTGGTTGTGAATCGTCCAGTCGGTGCCTTCCAGCTTCCAGCTCAGCGTTTGTGAGGCTTCAGCCAGCTCAGGGTTGCTGAACGTACAGTTGATCAAACGGGCTTTTTTCCATGCCAGCGTGGTGGTGGTTTTGCCCAGTACCTTTTCAAACAGCTCAAGCGTCGAGGTATGAACGTCGCGCGCCTTCGCGCCCGCGATGATGCGCGTTTGTGGCGTAACAACCAAGCGTAACGCACGCAGTTGCTGCTCCAGCAGCGCCATGGTTTTTGGCAGCTTAATCAGCACCACACCCGGTGCCTGCGGGTATTCGACGGTGCTGTCGAGGAACCTGACGCTGGATTCAGCAATGTCGTTATGACGCAAGTTTTCACGCGTCGCCAGCTCGCTTAAATAGGAGTCGCCAATGCTGTACGGCGAATGTTCCGCCAGCGCACAACCCAGCGCGCCGAAGGTATCATTCAGGATCAGCACCGGACCGCTAATCTCGGTATCGTCCAGCTGTTGCAGCAGATATTCATCCGCAGCTTCCCACGCCAGCAGCGGGTTAACGTCATCCGTCTCCGGGAAACGTTTAAGTGACAGCGAACGGAAACCGTTGTCTATGTGGCTCATCGGCCCTCCTGAATGGTAAAATTTCGGCGTATCCCTGAAAAGGGTGCGTGAGTATACACTTTTTACGATTTAAGTGGGGCATTGATGAGTCAACTAACCTATCTGCAAGGCTACCCAGAACACCTGCTGGCCCAGGTTCGCTCGTTAATTAGCGAGCAGCGTCTGGGCGCGGTACTGGAAAAACGCTATCCGGGTACGCATGACTTCGCGACCGACAAAGCGCTCTGGCAATATACTCAGGATCTGAAAAGTCAGTTTCTGCGCAATGCCCCGCCGCTCAATAAAGTGATGTATGACAGTAAGATCCACGTACTGAAGAATGCGCTGGGGCTGCATACCGCCGTCTCTCGCGTGCAGGGTGGCAAGCTGAAAGCGAAAGCGGAAATCCGCGTCGCCACCGTGTTTCGTAACGCCCCAGAGCCTTTTTTACGTATGATCGTCGTGCATGAACTGGCGCACCTGAAAGAAAAAGAGCACGACAAAGCGTTTTACCAGCTGTGCTGCCATATGGAGCCGCAGTATCACCAGTTGGAGTTCGACACCCGCCTGTGGTTAACGCAACAATCGCTAAAGCAAACTGCGCAGTAGCGCACTGGCTTTGTCAGCAAGGCATGCTAAATTGGCAAAAGGATCCCTTTTCGCAGCCTGAAGGCCTTTATGATACGTTTCGCAGTGATTGGCACAAACTGGATCACCCGCCAGTTTGTGGATGCCGCCCATGAAACCGGCAAATATAAGTTAACCGCAGTCTATTCCCGCAGCCTTGAACAGGCACAAACCTTCGCCAACGATTATCTCGTCGAGCATCTGTTTACTTCGCTGGAAGCGATGGCGCAAAGCGACGCGATTGATGCGGTGTATATCGCCAGCCCAAACTCGCTGCACTTCCCGCAGACCCAGCTGTTTCTGACGCACAAAAAGCACGTGATCTGTGAGAAGCCGCTGGCGTCAAACCTAGCAGAAGTTGATGCTGCTATCGCCTGCGCACGTGAGAATCAGGTGGTACTTTTTGAGGCGTTTAAGACCGCCAGCCTTCCCAATTTCCTACTGTTGCAGCAATCTCTGCCCAAGGTAGGAAACATCAGAAAAGCGTTTATCAATTACTGCCAGTACTCTTCACGCTATCAGCGCTATCTGGACGGTGAAAATCCGAATACGTTTAATCCGGAATTCTCAAATGGCTCGATTATGGATATTGGCTTTTACTGCCTGGCCTCGGCGGTTGCGTTGTGGGGGGAACCACAAAGCGTACAGGCCAGCGCCAGTCTGCTGGAAAGCGGCGTTGATGCTCACGGTGTGGTGGTGCTGAACTACGGTGATTTCAGCGTCACGTTGCAGCATTCCAAAGTGAGCGATTCGGTGCTGGCCAGTGAAATTCAGGGCGAATCAGGGTCACTGGTTATCGAGAAAATATCCGAGTGCCAGAAAGTCTGCTTTGTTCCGCGCGGTGGAAAAACGCAGGATCTGACGGTGCCTCAGCACATCAATACTATGCTGTATGAGGCAGAGCGATTTGCTCATCTGGTTGAATCCGGCGAAGTGACTCACCCGGCACTGACCGTCAGCCGCATTACCGCCAAACTGCAAACAGAAATTCGCCGCCAGACCGGCGTCGTTTTCCCTGCTGATGGCACGAATACGTCGCTGATTGCGTAAAACTGTGTAAAACGAATGTTGCAGGCCATTGACTGAACGCGTGGCCTGTAATACTTTGTTACCCGCAAAGGGGAGTAACTTCGTTGTCGGTTGATCGTCATTACGATGTGTGAAAAACCACATCCGGTCGCCGGGCGATAACAAAGGAATACGTCAACGTATTCCTTTGTTGTTGTAAGTGAGACCTTGCCGAATGGCAAGGTCTATGCATGAAAAGCAGCGGCTAACGTCATTCGGCGTTGGCCGTTTTTTTATGCATGGGGAAAAATAATGAATACTGTCGGCACACCGTTGTTATGGGGTGGCTTCGCTGTTGTGGTGGTGATTATGCTGGCCATCGACCTGCTGCTGCAGGGTCGTCGCGGCGCGCATACAATGTCAATGAAGCAGGCAGCCGCCTGGTCAATTGTCTGGGTCACGTTGTCGTTACTGTTTAACGCCGTATTCTGGTGGTATCTGGCAGAAACCCAAGGACGTGCTGTCGCTGACCCACAGGCGCTGGCATTCCTCACCGGTTATTTGATCGAGAAATCGCTGGCGGTGGATAACGTCTTTGTCTGGCTGATGCTGTTTAGCTATTTCTCCGTACCGCCTGCGTTGCAGCGTCGGGTACTGGTGTATGGCGTACTGGGGGCGATTGTCCTGCGTACCATCATGATCTTCGCGGGAAGTTGGCTTATCACTCAGTTTGAATGGTTACTGTACGTGTTCGGCGCGTTCCTGCTGTTTACCGGCGTGAAGATGGCACTGGCAAAAGAAGATGCTTCCGGCATTGGCGACAGGCCGTTAGTACGCTGGCTGCGCGGTCATCTACGGATGACCGATACCATCGAGAACGAGCATTTCTTCGTGCGTAAAAACGGTCTACTGTTCGTGACGCCGCTGATGCTGGTGCTGATTTTGGTTGAGTTGAGCGATGTTATCTTTGCCGTCGACAGCATTCCGGCAATCTTTGCCGTGACCACCGACCCGTTCATCGTGCTGACATCTAACCTGTTTGCTATCCTGGGTCTGCGCGCCATGTACTTCCTGCTGGCCGGCGTGGCGGAGCGTTTCTCGATGCTGAAGTACGGACTGTCGATCATTCTGGTATTTATCGGTATCAAGATGTTGATCGTCGATTTCTACCATATTCCTATCGCTATCTCGTTAGGCGTAGTGTTCGGGATCTTGTTTGTAACGCTGATTGTAAATGCGTGGGTAAACTACCAGCACGATAAAAAGCAGCAAACGCAGTAACGCTTGTTCGTATAACTTGTCAGGCCCGACGCCCTCTTTGTGCGTCGGGCTTTTTATTTAACATGTCACCACAATGTTAATTTAAAGTTATAAAATATGATCTCAGTGTAAAATCCAGGATATTTATCTTCCAGAACCTTGTTCTTTCCTTATACTCAGCCATGCAAACATTTGCCTCATCCTGAAAGATGCGTCTATAGAACGCACAAGGGCCAGGCGACAACACAATAAAAGGATTACGAAATGACTACGCAACGTTCATCGGGGCTGATCTCGCGTTTGGCGCAAGGGAGCCTTGTTAAACAAATTTTGGTTGGTTTGGTACTGGGGATTTTGCTGGCACTGATATCAAAACCTGCTGCAGAAGCCGCGGGTTTGCTAGGTACCCTGTTCGTTGGTGCATTAAAAGCCGTCGCCCCAATCCTCGTTCTGATGCTGGTAATGGCCTCTATTGCTAATCACCAGCATGGGCAAAAAACCAATATCCGCCCGATTCTGTTCCTCTACCTGCTTGGTACCTTCTCTGCGGCGTTAGCGGCCGTGGTATTCAGCTTTGCCTTCCCATCGACGCTGCATCTTGCCAGCAGCGCTAACGATATTGTGCCGCCATCGGGCATCGTTGAAGTCATGCGTGGGCTGTTGATGAGCATGGTGTCGAACCCGATTGATGCTCTGCTTAACGCTAACTACATCGGTATTTTGGTATGGGCTGTCGGCCTTGGCTTTGCCCTGCGCCACGGTAATGAAACGACCAAGAATCTGGTCAACGACATGTCCAACGCCGTCACCTTTATGGTGAAACTGGTGATCCGTTTCGCCCCTATCGGTATTTTCGGCCTGGTTTCGTCGACGCTGGCCAGCACCGGTTTTGCCACGCTGTGGGGCTACGCGCAGCTGCTGGCGGTGCTGGTAGGCTGTATGCTGCTGGTGGCGTTTGTGGTCAACCCACTGTTGGTGTTCTGGAAAATTCGCCGCAACCCGTATCCACTGGTGCTGGCATGCCTGCGTGAAAGCGGCGTGTATGCTTTCTTTACCCGCAGTTCCGCCGCCAACATTCCGGTGAATATGGCACTGTGTGAGAAGCTGAATCTGGACCGTGATACTTACTCAGTTTCTATCCCGCTGGGCGCAACCATCAACATGGCTGGCGCGGCGATCACCATTACTGTGCTGACGCTGGCGGCGGTCAATACACTGGGGATCCCAGTTGATTTACCGACTGCATTGTTGTTGAGCGTAGTGGCATCGCTTTGTGCCTGTGGCGCATCAGGCGTGGCGGGTGGTTCTCTGCTGCTGATCCCACTGGCGTGTAATATGTTCGGTATCCCGAATGATATCGCCATGCAGGTGGTTGCCGTCGGCTTTATTATCGGCGTATTGCAGGACTCCTGTGAAACCGCACTGAACTCATCAACTGACGTGTTGTTTACTGCTGCAGCCTGCCAGGCTGAAGACGAGCGTCTGGCAAACAACGCCCTGCGCGGCTGATCATTTCCCCCCTCCGTCATTGTGCGGAGGGGTTTTCTTTCTGTACGCTTTTTTCAATTTTGAAGGGATCAATCCCACGTTTTTGCATGCGTCTGAAGCGAATAATGTTCAGGCCGTTCATCACCAGAAAACTGCCTTCGATCATCGTGCCACCAATCGATCCCAGCCAGAAATTGTGGACAACCCAGCAGGCGGTCGCACACCACATCACACAGCGAACGGTCAATCCCTTACAGCGAAACAGCGCCCAGGTGCTGGCCAGCGTGCCGATTATCGGCAGCAGTTCCATCGCATGCTGTAATTTCGCCAGCCCGAGAACCAGGGTGAGGGTAATAAAAACGGTCATTACCCACAGTTTGCGGGTATGCATCGAGACCAGGGTTCGCACAGTGTTAAGCTCAGCACTCATCCCCGCAGGCCAGGCACCCATCAGAAAAAAATGCACCCCAATGATGGCGCTGTAGACGGCGAGTTGCAGCCGGAACCGCCGTTCATCGCGATTGAAGAAAGTGGTAATGCCGATCAGAAAGGCGATGACACCTACGCCCTGGGCCAGCCAATACGCGGTCATGGAAGATCCTTGTCAGAAATCACAAAAACAAACGGCGCTCCATATTATGAAACGCCGTTTTTTAAATCCACTCGATTTCGATTACCCAAGAGATTTCGTGCTACAGCAAGGCGGCAAGTTCAGACATCCCCGGGAGCTTACTGGAGTAAGTGACCGGGGGAATGAACGCAGCCAACGCGGCTGTCGCGCGAAAGATGAAGGGTAATTACAATGTTACTCCGCTTTTAAAGATAGCCAGTTCGCGGAAATCGTTACGTTCATTGCAAGTCTGCTTGCCGTTGGCAAACTCTACGATGGTATCGACAAACTCATTCAGCAACTGAGGCATAGCTTTACCGTGGATCAGCTGTCCAGCGTCAAAATCAATCCAGTGCTTTTTCTTCGCCGCCAGTTCGCTGTTAGTGGCAATTTTCACCGTCGGCACAAAACCACCGTAAGGTGTTCCACGCCCGGTGCTGAACAACACCATATGGCAGCCCGCGCCCGCCAGCGCACTGGTCGCAACAGCATCATTGCCCGGTGCGCTTAACAGATTCAGACCGTGCGTTTTCAGGCGCTCGCCATAGCGCAGTACATCGACAACCTGACTGGAACCCGCTTTCTGCGTGCAACCCAGCGATTTATCTTCCAGCGTGGTGATGCCCCCCGCCTTGTTACCCGGCGACGGGTTCTCATAAATCGGCTGGTCGTGAGCAATGAAATACTGCTTAAAGTCATTGACCATCGTTACCAGCTTGCCAAACGTCTCTTCGTCACGGCAATGACTCATCAGCAGTTGCTCAGCGCCAAACATTTCCGGCACTTCGGTCAGTACGGTGGTACCGCCGTTGCCGATCACGTAGTCAGAGAAACGCCCCAGCATCGGGTTGGCGGTAATACCAGACAGACCGTCAGAGCCGCCGCATTCCAGACCAAACTTCAGCTCACCCAGCTTACCCGGCTCGCGCTTATCGTGACGCATCACGTCGTACAGCTGATGGAGATGTTCGATCCCCACCTCCACTTCGTCTTCCTGGTGCTGGCAGACCATGAAGTGAACTCGTTCAGGATCAAACTCGCCCAAGGTTTCGCGGAAGACATCAACCTGGTTGTTTTCACAACCGAGGCCCACCACCAGCACCGCGCCCGCGTTCGGATGGCGCACCATATTTTGCAGCATGGTGCGGGTGTTGATGTGATCGTCACCCAGTTGCGAACAGCCGTAGGTGTGGCTGAAGAGATGAACGCCGTCGATGCCTTCGGCATCGTTGGTCTCTTTCAGGAAACGGGTCTGCATCTGACGCGCCATGGCGTTGACGCAGCCAACTGTCGGCAGGATCCACAGTTCGTTACGCACCCCAACATCGCCGTTAGCACGACGGTAGATCTGTACGTCGCGATCTGCTGGTTGTCCTTCAGGCTCCTGAAAGGCGGGTTGATAGCTATATTCATCCAGATCGCTCAGATTGGTACGCGTATTGTGAGCATGGATATGTTCACCCGCTGCAATATCCGCCAGAGCATGACCAATTGGCAGGCCGTATTTAATGACGTTCTCACCCTGAGCAATATCGCTCAGCGCAAATTTATGTCCACGTACAACGTCCTGTCGAAGCGTTACGGTATGGCTATCAACACTCACTTGCGTGCCTTGCGACAGATCGGCCAGTGCAACCGCAACGTTATCCAACGTATGGATCTTGATGTATTGCATATCAACCCGGACCTTAGTTCAGTTCAATAGCGAAGTAATCGCGCGCATTGTTGAAGCAGATATTTCTCACCATTTCACCCAGCAACTGGATGTCTGCCGGTGCTTCACCCGCAGCTACCCAACGACCAATCATCTGGCACAGGATACGGCGGAAATACTCATGGCGCGTGTATGACAGGAAGCTACGGCTGTCAGTCAGCATGCCGACAAAACGGCTCAGCAGACCCAGCTGCGCCAGCTGCGTCATTTGACGTTCCATACCGTCTTTCTGATCGTTAAACCACCAGCCGGAACCAAACTGCATCTTGCCTGGCATCCCTTCGCCCTGGAAGTTGCCGATCATGGTGCCCAGCACTTCGTTATCGCGCGGGTTCAGGCAGTACAAGATGGTTTTCGGCAGCAGGTTCTGTTCGTTCTGCTTGCTCAGCAGTTTGGACAGCTCTTCGGCCATCGGACGGTCGTTGATGGAGTCGAAGCCAACATCCGCACCCAGCAGTTTGAACTGACGCTGGTTGTTATTACGCAGCGCGCCAATGTGATACTGCTGTACCCATTCGCGACGCGCGTATTCTGCACCGAGGAACACCAGCACGGCCGTTTTAAACTGGGCAACTTCATGCTCGTTCAGGGTTTCACCCGCCAGACGACGCGCCAGGATGCTGTCCAGTTCAGATTCGTTAGATTCGGCAAACAGCACCACATCCAGCGCGTGGTCGGACACTTTACAGCCGTGAGCTGCGAAGTGATCCAGACGTTTGGTCAGTGCAGTTTGCAGGTCGGCAAAGCGACGAATGTCGGTGTCGGACACTTCTGCCAGTTTCGCCATATAGTCGTTAAAGGTTGCTTGTTCGATATTGAACGCTTTATCCGGACGCCAGCTCGGCAGTACTTTCACGTCGAAAGTACCGTCTTTAGCGATAGACGCGTGGTGCTCCAGCGAGTCGATCGGGTCATCCGTCGTGCCGACCATTTTCACGTTCATCTGCTGCATGATACCGCGCGCGGAAAATTGATCCTGCGCCAGCAGCTCGTTGCACTGATTCCAGATGTCATCCGCCGTCGCAGGGGACAGCAGCTTACCTGTAATACCAAACGGGCGACGCAGTTCCAGGTGCGTCCAGTGATACAGCGGATTGCCAATGGTGTGCGGAACCGTCGCGGCCCAAGCGTCAAACTTCTCACGATCGGACGCATCGCCGGTACACAGGCGCTCAGCGACACCGTTGGTGCGCATAGCACGCCATTTGTAGTGATCGCCTTTCAGCCAGATGTCATACAGGTTGTTAAAGCGATAGTTGTCCGCGATTTGCTGCGGCGGCAGGTGGCAGTGGTAATCGAAGATGGGCTGATCTTTGGCGTAATCATGATACAGACGGCGGGCAAATTCGGTATCCAGCAAAAAGTCTTCAGTCATAAACGGGGTCATTATCGTCTTCCTCTCAGCGAGTGCGTCAGATTGCTTATGTTTTGATGCTGACAAAGTTATCACACCAATTTCCACAGACTGAAGATATTTTCGTGAGTTAGATCAACAAATGGTGACAAAAAATTTACTCTCAAAGAGGTAAATCGTACGCCAACCCGCACCAGCCCTGGCTTCCCTTAATCGAAATAATGACCATACGAAGATTCATATTTTTGTGATGGCACTCACCTTTTAAAGTTGTATGACAAGTTATCTTTTTGCCGTCGCAATACATAAGCCGACGGAATGCAAATTACCGATGTATCAACATCGGATTGATCGGTACGGAAACCGAATTAGCACGATTCTTAAAATGGCAAAGTTCGGGGAGTACCGTTTTTACCGGTTACGCCCTTCGTAAAAAGAACATCCTCCGCCCTACATAGGACGATGACCGCGATCATTGCGGAAATAACAAAACGATGAGGTTTTACATGCGTAAAATTAAAGGGTTACGTTGGTATATGATTGCACTGGTGACGCTTGGCACCGTGCTGGGTTACCTGACACGTAACACTGTGGCGGCAGCTGCGCCGACTCTGATGGAAGAGTTACACATCTCCACTCAACAGTATTCCTATATCATCGCAGCGTACTCTGCTGCTTACACCGTTATGCAACCCGTGGCTGGCTATGTTCTTGATGTGCTGGGTACCAAAATAGGTTACGCGATGTTCGCCGTTCTGTGGGCCGTCTTCTGTGGCGCGACTGCACTGGCTGGAAGCTGGGGTGGACTGGCGCTGGCGCGAGGCGCAGTAGGTGCAGCTGAAGCCGCAATGATCCCTGCTGGTCTGAAAGCCAGTTCTGAATGGTTCCCGGCCAAAGAGCGTTCTATTGCTGTCGGTTACTTTAACGTCGGTTCCTCTATTGGTGCGATGATTGCGCCACCGCTGGTTGTCTGGGCCATCGTGATGCATAGCTGGCAGATGGCATTTATTATCTCCGGTGTTCTGAGCTTCATCTGGGCCATGTCCTGGCTTGTCTTCTACAAACACCCACGCGACCAGAAAAAGCTGTCTGACGAAGAACGCGATTACATTCTCAACGGTCAGGAATCACAGCATAAAAATGGCACCGCCAAGAAAATGTCCGTTGCACAGATCCTGCGTAACCGCCAGTTCTGGGGGATTGCGCTGCCGCGTTTCCTGGCTGAACCGGCCTGGGGTACCTTTAACGCCTGGATCCCGCTGTTCATGTTTAAAGTTTACGGCTTTAACCTGAAAGAAATTGCCATGTTCGCGTGGATGCCGATGCTGTTTGCCGACCTCGGCTGTATCGTTGGCGGGTATCTGCCGCCGCTGTTCCAACGCTGGTTCGGCGTGAACCTGATTGTTTCGCGCAAAATGGTTGTCACCATGGGCGCATTCCTGATGATTGGCCCAGGTATGATTGGTTTGTTTACCAGCCCGTATATTGCTATCGCGCTGCTGTGCATCGGTGGTTTTGCTCACCAGGCTCTGTCCGGTGCGCTGATCACGCTCTCTTCTGACGTATTTGGCCGTAATGAAGTAGCAACAGCTAACGGCCTGACCGGGATGTCTGCCTGGCTGGCGAGCACGCTGTTTGCGCTGGTCGTCGGCGCTCTGGCTGACACCATCGGCTTTAGTCCGCTGTTTGCAGTGCTGGCGGTACTCGACCTGCTCGGTGCGTTAGTCATCTGGACGGTACTGCAAAACAAACCGGCCAGCGAGATCGACGCGGGGCCACAAACTGGCGATCCCGCACCACAAAGTTAACCTGACACTTTTGGACAACGTTTATCATCAAAGCCGCCAGCATACTGGCGGCTTTTTTGTCGTCGCGAGTGGAGCAGTAATCGCAAAAGTGGTATAACAAATAGAGTCTGCCGTATCATGCCTGGAGTGCATATGGAAATCACCGAACCACGACGTTTGTACCAACAACTTGCCGCTGATCTTAAAGAACGCATTGAGCAGGGCGTCTATCTGGTGGGCGACAAACTCCCCGCCGAGCGCTTTATCGCCGATGAAAAAAACGTCAGCCGTACCGTGGTCCGTGAAGCCATTATCATGCTCGAGGTTGAGGGCTACGTTGAGGTACGCAAAGGGTCAGGGATCCACGTCATCTCTAACCAGCCAAAACACTACGTCGCGCCAGATGCCAATCTGGAGTTCGCCAGCTTCGGTCCTTTTGAGCTGCTCCAGGCCCGCCAGCTCATTGAGAGCAACATTGCCGAATTCGCCGCCACCCAGGTGACAAAACAGGACATCATGAAACTGATGGAAATCCAAGAGAAGTCGCGTAGCGAAAAAAGTTTTCGTGACTCCGAGTGGGATCTTCAATTCCATGTGCAGGTCGCGCTGGCAACGCAAAACTCCGCTTTGGCGGCGATTGTTGAAAAGATGTGGACTCAGCGCGTACATAATCCGTACTGGAAGAAATTACACGATCACATCGATCTGCGCACAGTAGATAGCTGGTGTGATGACCATGACCAGATCCTGCGGGCATTAATTCGTAAAGATCCCCATGCCGCCAAACTGGCGATGTGGCAGCACCTTGAGAACACCAAACAGATGCTGTTTAACGAAACCAGCGATGATTTTGAGTTCAACGCCGACCGTTATCTTTTCACCGATAATCCGGTGATTCATCTGGATACTGCCGCTAACGGGGCAAAATAAACGTTCTTATATTCACAGGCGCGCCAGGGCGCCTGTTTCTGACGCTCAGTAAGCATTAGGTATAAAGTGTCAGCCTGTGTAAATCCTCTCGCCACCCTCCTTTGCGATAAGCAAAATCACGGTTCAGCGGCCGTAATTTCTATAACGGACTACGTTGACCTTTGTTACAATTAGATGCGTTTTGAATTTTTGTGTTTGAAAGCTTGCTTACCTCACAACTTTACAGGGAACAGTTCAGGCCGTGAATTTGTGCCAAACCGCGATCCATGCCAAAAAAGATCAATAATATTGCGGTGCAACAAACTCCAGAAACCCGGCATGACGACAACCGATTTTTCCAGGAATACTGAATGGAACTACTGACTCAATTACTGAATGCCTTATGGGCTCAGGATTTTGAAACACTGGCCAATCCTTCGATGATTGGCATGCTGTATTTTGTCCTGTTTACGATTTTGTTTCTGGAGAACGGGCTGCTTCCTGCAGCCTTTTTACCTGGCGACAGCTTGCTGGTGTTGGTCGGCGTACTTATTGCTAAAGGCGCAATGGGCTTTCCGCAAACGGTACTGTTACTCACCACGGCGGCGAGCCTCGGCTGTTGGGTCAGCTACATTCAGGGGAGATGGCTGGGGAATACCCGCATCGTGCAGAACTGGCTTTCTCATCTTCCTGCACATTATCATCAGCGTGCGCATCATCTTTTCCACAAACATGGCCTGTCTGCGCTGCTGGTGGGCCGATTCATTGCGTTCGTCAGAACATTGCTGCCAACCATTGCAGGGCTGTCCGGCCTGAACAATGCCCGCTTTCAGTTCTTCAACTGGATGAGCGGATTATTATGGGTGCTTATCCTGACATCACTGGGTTATCTGCTGGGCAAAACGCCGGTATTCCTCAAGTATGAAGATCAGCTGATGTCATGCCTGATGCTGCTTCCCGTTGTTTTGCTGGTATTTGGCCTCGCAGGTTCACTGGTTGTATTATGGAAAAAGAAATACGGGAACCGAGGATAAATTATGCTGCTATCACGCATAACGCTCCGACGACTGGCCTGGACAACCACTTTTATCCTGTTTTTAGGCGCGCTTATCCTGACCTGGTCAGCCATTCGCCAGCAGGATTCGACGCTTGCCATTCGTTCCGTTAACCAAGGCGCCAGCATGCCTGACGGCTTTTCTATCTGGCATCATCTGGATGCCAACGGCATTCGCTTTAAAAGCATTACCCCACAGAATGACGCGCTGCTGATCACCTTTGATTCCAGCGCGCAAAGCGCAGCCGCTAAGGTCATTCTGGACAAAACGCTACCGCATGGTTTCGTCATCGCCCAACAGGATAATGATAATCAGGCGGTGCAGTGGTTATCACTTTTACGTGAAACCCCGCACCGTTTTGGTTAACTTCCAGGAATCTGAATTATTTCACCTACTTTGGTGATTTCGCCGTTTAGTGCCTATGATTAATAAACTGGGTTTATGGCCCATGCTTTATTATCTGGAGCAACGACTCTAACGTAACAGGGTCGAATCACAATGGAAGGTTCAAGTATGAAATACCGCATCGCTTTGGCTTTTACACTTTTCGCTCTCAGTGCCGGCAGCTACGCCAACACCCTCTGTCAGGAAAAAGAACACGATATTCAGCGGGAGATTAGCTATGCCGAAAAGCACAACAATCAGAGCCGCATCAACGGCCTGAACAAAGCGCTGAGCGAAGTCCGGGCCAACTGTTCTGACAGCAAACTGCGCGCCGATCATCAGAAAAAAATCGCCGCACAGAAAGATGAGATAGCCGAGCGCAAACGTGATCTCGCTGAGGCGAAACAAAAAGGCGATGCAGATAAAATCACCAAACGCGAGCACAAGCTCGCCGAAGCTCAGAATGAACTAAAAGAACTCGAGTCACGCGATTACTAAGTACGGTAATGACCCACTCACCTGGAGAAAACTATGTCGAAAGATAATGCTACGGAACACCTGCGCGCTGAGCTGAAATCCCTTGCGGATACGCTTGAAGAGGTACTGAGCTCCTCTGGCGATAAGTCGAAAGAAGAGTTGAGTAAAATTCGCAGCAAAGCAGAACGTGCGCTGAAAGAGAGCCGCAATCGTCTGGGTGAAACCAGCGATGTGATCGCTAAGCAAACTCGCGAAGCCGCTGCAAAAGCTGATAATTATGTACGCGAAAATCCATGGACAGGCGTCGGTATTGGCGCTGCGGTCGGCGTGGTGCTTGGCGTACTGCTCTCGCGCCGCTAACAATGGCAGATTCCGATCACGCGCAAGGTCCTGGCAAAAACGTACTGGGTATCGGGCAACGGATCATCACGATCCTCGTTGAAATAGTCGAGACCCGGTTACGTCTGGCCGTTGTTGAACTGGAAGAGGAAAAAGCCAACCTCATTCAGCTGTTGCTGATGCTGGGACTGACCATGCTGTTCGCAGCATTTGGCCTGATGAGCCTGATGGTGCTCATCATCTGGGCCGTTGATCCTCAGTACCGCCTCAACGCGATGATTGCCACCACCGTTGTGCTGTTGCTTCTGGCGCTCATTGGCGGGATATGGACGCTACGTAAAGCCCGTAAGTCAACGCTGTTACGTCATACCCGCCATGAACTCGTTCACGACAGGCAGGCCCTGGAGGATGATGCGTAATGAGCAGTAAAGTCGAACGCCAAAAACGTAAGGCGCTGCTGCTTAGTCAGATCCAGCAGCAACGGCTGGATCTGACCGCCACCCGCCGCGACTGGCTGGAAGTCACCCGTGCGTACGATCGCGGCTGGAATACCCTGCTGAGCCTACGCTCGTGGATACTGGTTGGCAGCAGCATCATGGCTGTCCGCACGATTCGTCACCCAAATATGCTCGTGCGCTGGGCCAAACGCGGCTTTAGCGTCTGGAGCGCCTGGCGTCTGGTCAAAGCAACGATCAGACAGCAGCAATTACGTGGTTAATCAATTCAGTCCCTCGTAGGCCTGATGGCACGGCCTACTCATCTTTCTTTTCATCGTCACTCAAAATTTTTGAAAAATACTGACAGTTTTCCTTGCTAACAATTGTCACACTCCCCGTTTATGATTCTCTCCATCGACAGCAATGACGCGCTATGCAGCGCTGATGCACAAAAAACAAAATTAGCCGCCTGAGTGGTTTCCTGGAGAGTACGATGAAAAAATTAGAAGATGTTGGTGTACTGGTAGCACGCATTCTGATGCCAATCCTGTTTATTTCTGCAGGCTGGGGAAAAATCAGCGGATATGCGGGTACTCAACAATATATGGAAGCCATGGGCGTTCCGGGTTTCATGTTACCGCTGGTTATTCTGCTTGAGTTCGGCGGCGGTCTGGCCATTCTGTTTGGTTTCCTGACCCGCACTACTGCACTGTTCACCGCAGGCTTTACCGTGCTGACCGCGTTCATCTTCCACAGCAACTTTGCGGAAGGCATGAACTCGCTGATGTTCATGAAAAACTTAACCATCGCAGGCGGTTTCCTGCTGCTGGCTATCACCGGTCCAGGCGCATTCAGCATCGACCGTGTACTGAATAAAAAGTGGTAAGCGAGCTATACTGAACGCATCAAAAAGCGAGGAGATATCTCCTCGCTTTTGCTATCTGAGGAGGCAAACCTATGGGACAACTCATTGACGGCGTATGGCATGACACCTGGTACGACACCAAATCGACCGGAGGTAAGTTTCAACGTTCTGCATCGGCTTTCCGCAACTGGCTCACCGCAGATGGTGCACCAGGCCCAACTGGCGAGGGTGGCTTCGCCGCCGAAAAAGACCGATATCACCTGTATGTTTCTCTGGCCTGCCCGTGGGCACATCGCACGCTGATTCTGCGCAAGCTCAAAGGTCTGGAGCCGTTTATCTCCGTTTCCGTTGTCAATCCGCTGATGTTAGAGAATGGCTGGACATTTGATGATAATTTCCCGGCGGCCACGGGCGATACGCTCTATCAGCACGAATTTCTCTATCAGCTGTATTTGCACGCCGACCCACATTACAGCGGCCGCGTCACCGTGCCGGTGCTGTGGGATAAAAAGAATCACACCATCGTCAGCAATGAATCGGCAGAAATCATACGCATGTTTAACACCGCGTTTGATGCTCTGGGTGCCAAAGCCGGTGATTACTACCCACCAGCCCTGCAAAGTAAAATTGACGAGCTGAATAGCTGGATATATGACAACGTCAACAATGGTGTCTATAAAGCCGGTTTTGCCACCAGCCAGGAGGCGTACGACGAAGCCGTCGAGAAAGTCTTTCAATCACTGGCGCGGCTGGAGCAGATTCTGGGTCAGCATCGCTACCTGACCGGCGACCAGCTAACTGAGGCCGATATTCGACTGTGGACCACGCTGGTACGCTTTGATCCGGTCTATGTCACCCACTTCAAGTGTGACAAACACCGTATCAGTGACTACCTGAATCTGTACGGTTTTCTGCGCGATATCTACCAGATGCCGGGCATTGCGGAGACCGTCAACTTTGACCATATCCGTCATCACTATTTCCGTAGTCACAAAACTATCAACCCAACCGGTATTATTTCAGTCGGTCCGTGGCAGGACCTCGATGAACCGCACGGACGTGACAGCCGTTTCGCATAATTTACACAGGCACCCTTCAGGGTGCCTTATTAATTCACTACGCAAATATTTACCAGGATTCCATTCGCAGCTATTCTTGGTTTGATTGCTTTAAAAACAAGTGATTGAACGCAGAATGAGGCGCAAATGGATTGGTATTTAAAAGTTCTCAAGAACTACTTTGGTTTTGGTGGGCGTGCACGGCGAAAAGAGTACTGGATGTTTGTTCTGGTCAACATCATCTTTTCGTTCGTACTGGGCATTCTGGACAACATGCTTGGCTGGCAACGAGCCGGGGGAGAAGGCGTATTAACAACGATTTATGGGGTGCTGGTCTTTATACCATGGTGGGCTGTGCAGTTCCGCCGTTTGCATGACACTGACCGTTCCGCATGGTGGCTGCTGATATTATTGATCCCCATTATTGGCTGGTTGGTTATCGTCATTTTCAACTGCCAGGACGGCACATCGGGTAGCAACCGCTTCGGCGCCGACCCCAAACAACTGTCCTGACGTGATGCACCTGTAATTTGTTGGCCGGATAAGGTGCTTGCACCATCATCCGGCTTAACAACATCTTATTTCCCGATAAACAGCTTCGGAATTTCCCGCAGACACCAGGATTTTGCCTCACCCATACTGTCCCGCCGCCAGGCCATAATAATGTCAATTTCGCTGGTCGATTCAGGGCTAACCACGCGCAGTCGGCCAGCAGCAATATCCTCTTCCACCAGCGGGTACGGCATGGTTGCCACGCCCAGCCCTGCCAACAGAGCCAGGCGCTTATCTTCGATGGAACTTACCGTCAGGCGCGGCTGTTTATCCAGTAACTGGACTGTCAGCACCGGGCGCTCACGGGCGGTATCCGCCACCGCAATCCCTCGGTATTTCACTCGGGTCACTTCCGACAACGGTTCAGGCTCCTGATGGATAGGATGATCTGGTGCCGCCACATAGACGTTCATCAGCGTGTACAGCTTGCGGGAATTAATCTCTGACGATGAGCGAAAATGCATATCCGGCGCAATCACGATATCCGCTCTTCCCTGCTCCAGGCGCTCCCATGCCCCGGCCAGCACCTCAGTGATCACTGAGAGCTGAGTATTGGCCTTCACGGAAAGCCGCTCGATGAGCGGGAAGAACGCCGCAGTAGGTACCAGCGCTTCGGTAACAATCGTCAGATGCGTTTCCCAACCACGGGCCAGCGCTTCGGCATCGGTGGTCAGTTTGTCGGCCGCTTCCAGCAACACGCGCCCGCGCTCCAGCAACATACGTCCTACGTTGGTGAATTTTGTGCGGTGGCCTGAGCGGTCAAACAGCACCACATCCAACTCTTCTTCCAGTTTCTGCATGGTATAGCTGAGGGCGGAAGGAACGCGCCCCAGTTCGTCTGCGGCGGCGGCAAAGCTGCCACGTCTGTCGATTGCATCCATCACTCGTAACGCCTCAAGCGTTAATGCCCTTTCTTTAGCCATGTCGTTCTCATTCAGGAAATTTGAACATACCGGGCAGAATATCTGGCTAACAATGCAGCGTCTAGCCATTTAACATAAAAGGAAGTAAAGAGAGGTCAAGAACTATGATTACTACCCGAACAGCTAAACAGTGCGGACAGGCAGACTACGGCTGGCTGCAGGCCCGTTATACCTTCTCCTTTGGACACTATTTTGATCCTAAGCTGCTGGGTTATGCCTCGCTGCGTGTTCTGAACCAGGAAGTTCTGGCACCGGGGGCCTCTTTCCAGCCGCGTACCTATCCGAAGGTGGATATCGTCAACCTGATTCTTGAAGGGGAAGCGGAATACCGAGACAGTGAAGGCAACCATATTCAGGCAAAAGCCGGTGAGGTTTTACTGCTCGCCACGCAGCCTGGAATAAGCTACAGCGAACATAACCTCAGCAAGGATAAGCCATTAACCCGCATGCAATTATGGCTTGATGCCTGCCCGCAGCGGGAAAATGCCTGTGTACAGAAAGCCACGCTGACGACCGGCAAGCATCAGTTGATCGCCTCCCCGGACGGTGAACAGGGTAGCCTGCATCTTCGCCAACAAGTGTGGATACACCATGTCGAACTGAAAAAAGGTGAATCACTGAGTTTTCAGTTACATGGTCCACGCGCATACTTACAGTCAATCCACGGCACGTTCCATGCGGTAACGTCTGGTGCAGAGAAAGAAGCCTTAACCTGTGGCGATGGCGCATTTATTCGTGACGAAGCTAACATAACGTTAGTTGCCGATACGCCATTGCGCGCTTTGCTGATAGATTTGCCCGTATAGTCAGGAAAAACAAGGGAGTACGACTATGAGCAAGAAAGCGTCAAAAAAGCGTAAACCAGCAGTTGCCGCCAAAATTCAGGAAACGGTCATCCAGACCAAACCCTTCGGCTACGAAGATATGTTGACGGAGCTGGAAGCGATTGTTGCCGATGCCGAGGTACGACTGGAAGAAGAAGACGCCGCCTGATAAGGCGGCTCAGACTGAGGCCGGGTGGCGGCTACGCCTTACCCGGTCCACAGATTAATGCGCTTTACTGGCCATAATCTCAATGATCTGTTTGTCGGTTTCCTGCATCGAACGACACGCCAGCGCACACAGATTCGCAATAGATTGTTCCACGTTGTGCGCCACAATCCCTTCGTTACCGGTCACTGCCGTATCGTCCAGCGCCATCAGCACCGCTTTCCACGCCGCCGACGCGCTGGTAGAGACTTTCATCGCGCAACTGTTTGACGCCCCATCGCAAATCATCCCACTCACATCACCAATCATGCTGCTGATCGCCATGGCGATAGTGTTATAACGACCATCAACCAGCCATGCCATACCCGCCGCCGCGCCCATCGCCGCCGTGGTTGCCGCACACAGCGCGGACAAACGCGGAAGTTGATGGTGGATATAGATAGCGCTCAGGTGTGACAGCATCAGCGCACGCGCCAGCCTTTCATCATCTGCACCAAAATGCTCGGCTACCACCATCACCGGAACCGTGGCGGTGATACCCTGATTACCGGAACCGGAGTTGCTCATCGCCGGCAGCGTCGCCCCGCCCATTCGCGCATCCGATGCCGCACTGGTGCGGATCAGAATGGACGTTGAGAGATCGTTTGCCAGCAGACCACGGGCACACTGTTTCTCAAGCGTTGATCCGATGTGCAACCCCCAGCTACCGCGCAGCCCTTCCTGAGACAGCGCCCCGTTCAGTTTTGCCGCCTCCAGGATAAAGCGGATCGACTCAAACGGTACAGCATTCACAAACGCCAGAATCTCTTCCAGCGAGGTGTGGGATAACACCGCCAGCGGCGAATCCTGCTCTTCATCCTGCGCCTGTTCTTCTTTACTGAAGACCACGCCGTTGTTGGTCTCGATGTGCACAATGTTGGTATGGCCGCCAACAATCGTGACGCACGCCCACCCTTCACTGCTGTACACCTTAGCGCGTGAGAAGAGAATATCCTCGCATGGCTGCTGCAACATTACCGCCACGTTTCCGGCAGCCAGCATGGCTTTGGCGTCTGCGATAGCCTCTGCTGACGCATCCTTCAGCACTTCTAAACCCGCGCTAGCATTCCCACCCAGCGCACCCAGCGCTGCGGCTACGGGCAATCCCACCATTCCGGTACCCGGCACGGTCACGCCCATGCCGTTCTTCATCAGATTTGGTGAGACCCACGCATCAATGCATTCAACCGCACCACTCAGCTCAGAAGATGCGACCGCCGCCGCCAGAGCCAGAGAGATAGGTTCGGTGCAGCCCAGTGCAGGCTTAACTTCTTCCTGCACCGCGCGGATAAAACAGTCCCATAATGGATTCAATGTAGTCTCAAACATAACAACGACCTTCACTCAGATAACTCAAGAAAATGCCAGGAACGGAGAAACGCACAACAGCAGGCCCGTGATGATAATCAGGTACAGGGAGGCGCCTTTATATTTGTGCAGTGCAGGAACTTTGTAGACCAGCCAGGCCGGGATCAGACAGCCCACCATGCCGAAGATGGGGCTACAAATAGAGGTGAAGCTCAGTACCGGCGCATTGAGCACAATTGCGCTCCAGGCCAGTAAGATGGCGAAGACCATGATGCCGCGCTGAACCAGGGTTTCGTTGATCTTCTCGGCGGGCATTTTGCGGCGCAGCACGTTCATAACAATGCCTTGAGTCGCTTCACGGAAACCTAAGTACACACCGAAGAAAGCGGTCATTACGGCAAAGATGTTCAGAATAACGCTGACGATTTTCACCCAGCCAGCACCCGCACCGCTGATAAACTGTGCAGCAATCGCCAGAGCGGAAATGTTCTGCTCATAGGCTTTAACCGCTTCGTCGTGGCCCATCGCCAGCGTGAAGGAAACGGCGTAGAAAAAGACGGTAACAAACAGAATACCGAACGCGATGTTCATGGCGCGCAGCGCTTTATGACGCGCGACTTCAATGGATTTTGAGCGAGAACGGTACGAGATAACCATCGGACTTAAGGTTTGAATAAACAAAATCGAGGTCAGCGTAAAGGGCAGTGTAATAATCGCATTTTTGATCAGCAGCCCCATCGGCGGCAGCGTACCTGCGTTATACAAATGCCACATCCCCACCATTGACACCCCAAGGGCAGCAACGACCAGCAGCTTGGTCAACACCATACCGGTGGAGATTTTAAACAGCATTTTTTCGCCGCGTGACGAGATGGCCACCAGAATGCAGATCAGCACCAGGCCATAGAACGGGCTGTCGGACAGTAAACCTTCGGTAACGCCAAACGTATGCAGATACGAGGCGCTGTCGTTGGTGATGGCAGTGGAATAAACAAACATCCAGATAACCAGCATCACAAAATACAGCGCACCTAACAGGATGCCCCAGTTTTTGCCTAAATAACCGCTAATAACACTCGGGTAATCTTTGCACTCAGGAGACTCAGCCAGCGTGTTAATGAACAAACGCTGGAACAAATACATAGCGGGATAGCCGATGATGGAGGAGAGTAGAAAAACCCACAACCCCATCAGACCCACCTGGACGGGAAGAAAAACAATCCCTGCACCAATCGCCATACCGATACTCATAATGACCCAGCCAGTGTCCATGCTGTCGAACTTAATGGCTTCCTGCCATTCACTTTCGGTCATTCCCGCCCGACGCGCCGGAGCCGATGCGTCGAGTATTACGCTGTTATTCGTAGCCGTTTCCATAATTTCCCGCTTAATGTGTAGGTAGAGGTTTTTTTATTTTTTTCGTATTGCTTCAAGGCGATACGCAATACATAAGATGCAGGCGAGCTATTAGAATGAAGAAATCATACGCTCAGGGTCAGAGAAAAACTTCACAATAAAACCCCTATATTTTCTAAATGTTAAGAGTATTTTTCTCTATTACTGTTTTTAATAGTATTATTTTTCTCTATTTGAAGGGGATCACAACATTAAAAAAGGCGCACCAAGGTGCGCCTGAAGGGGGAAGATAAGAAGGGTTTCTGTCAGGTACAAACCACTTTAATCGCCAGGCCACCGCGCGAGGTTTCACGGTATTTGTCGTTCATGTCTTTGCCGGTTTCGTACATGGTTTCGATCACTTTATCGAGCGAGACTCTTGGCTCTGACGTGCGGCGCAGCGCCATACGCGCGGCATTAACCGCTTTTACTGCGTTAATCGCATTACGTTCAATACACGGAATTTGCACCTGTCCCGCGACCGGATCGCAGGTTAGCCCCAGGTTATGCTCCATGGCGATTTCAGCGGCAATACAGACCTGCGCCGGGCTACCGCCGAGCAGTTCTGTCAGTCCGGCTGCAGCCATGGAACAGGCCACGCCAATCTCGCCCTGGCAGCCCACTTCAGCACCAGAGATAGACGCATTCATCTTATACAGCGCGCCAATCGCCCCCGCAGCCAGTAAATAACGGGCGATGGAGTTCGCATTCACCGGGCGGCGGAACTTATCATAATAGGCCAGCACGGCGGGGATAATGCCACATGCGCCATTTGTCGGGGCAGTAACAACCCGGCATCCGGCGGCGTTTTCTTCGCTCACGGCCAGCGCGAACATATTGATCCAGTCGATGACGTTCATCGGGTCGCTGGAAAGGTTATCGCTGGAAACCAGCAAACGGCGTAACGCCACGGCGCGACGTGGAACGTTAAGAGGACCAGGCAGGACGCCTTCGGTGTTCATACCGCGCTCAATACCGGCGAGCATGACATCCCAGATAGCCGCAAAGCCAGCATCAATGTCTTCTTTACTGCGCATTGCCAGCTCGTTTTGCATCATCAGGCCGGAAACAGAAAGCCCGTTTCGCTCGCACAGTTTCAGCAGCTCGCTGGCAGAATGGAAGTTGTACGGTACATGCGCTTCAACGTCGTGCACCTGACCAAAATGCTCCTCTTCAACGATAAAACCACCACCGACAGAGTAATAGGTTTTACTTAACAGCGTATTCTCGCCATTGTACGCGGTGATGCGCATACCATTTTCATGGCGCGGAAGCGTTTCGCTATGGAAGAGAATGTTCTCAGCAGGAGGGAAATCAACGATATGCGTGCCCTCTGCCACCGGTAAACGTCCGGTTCGGGCCACTTCCTGGGTAAAACCCGCAATGGAATCAATATTCACGTTTTGCGGACTGTTGCCTGCCAGTCCCATCATGATGGCGACATCGGTCGCATGACCTTTTCCGGTCAGGGAAAGCGATCCATACAGATCGACCACAATGCGCGTGGTCTGGTGCAATTCTCCGCTACTGTCCAGTTGGTCGATAAAGCTTTTACCGGCGTTCATTGGCCCCACGGTATGGGAGCTGGAAGGTCCAATGCCAATCTTAAAAATATCGAATGCGCTAATCATATCCACACCCTCGGATTGCCGTTCAGTGAAGACCAGGTTTCACACTCATTAAAGGGATCGGGGCGATCCTGAAGATCGCCCCGTAAGGGATTACACCGTGTCGCCGCGAACGGCGATGGCTTCAATCTCCAGCTTCACATCCTTCGGCAAACGGGCAACCTGTACACAACTGCGTGCCGGGTAGATTGCTTCGTGCTCATCAAAGAACTGCTGATACACCTGATTAATGGTGGCGAAATCGTTCAGATCGGCCACGAAAACGGTGGTCTTCACGATATCGTTCACTTTTAAACCAGCGGACTCGACGATCGCTTTCACATTTTCCAGGCTCTGACGCGCCTGATCGGACACGTGTTCTGCCACTTCGCCGGTCTGCGGACACACCGGGATTTGACCTGAGGTCAGCACCATGCTGCCCAGATCCACACCCTGTACGTAAGGTCCAATGGCCCCTGGCGCACATTCGGTTGCAATAACTTTTCTCATAGCCCCTCCGGCGTTAAAGCGCCTGGGTGAAAGTACGTGAAATAACGTCCTGTTGCTGTTCGCGAGTCAGCGCGTTAAAGCGCACCGCATAACCAGACACGCGGATCGTCAGGTTCGGATAGTTTTCCGGGTGCTCAATGGCATCCATCAGCATTTCGCGGTTCATGACGTTAACGTTCAGGTGCTGCCCGCCTTCGACATGTGCTTCATGATGGAAGTAACCGTCCAACAGACCGACCAGGTTGGTTTTACGCACGCTATCCTCTTTGCCCAGCGCTGCCGGCACAATCGAGAAGGTGTACGAGATACCATCTTTGGCATAGGTAAACGGCAGTTTGGCCACCGAGGTCAACGATGCAACAGCACCTTTGCGGTCGCGTCCGTGCATCGGGTTTGCCCCTGGTGCAAACGGTGTACCTGCGCGACGTCCGTCCGGAGTGTTACCGGTTTTCTGGCCATACACCACGTTAGAGGTGATAGTCAGAATGGACTGCGTCGGTACTGCGTTACGATAGGTTGGCAACACTTTAATTTTCTTCATAAAGCGTTCAACCAGATCGCAGGCAATGCTGTCTACGCGCTCATCGTTGTTACCGTACTGCGGATAGTCGCCTTCAATTTCGAAATCAACCGCCAGACCATTTTCATCACGAATCGGTTTGACGCGTGCATATTTGATAGCCGACAGGGAATCCGCTGCGACGGACAGACCCGCCATACCGCATGCCATGGTGCGATAAACATCACGATCGTGCAGCGCCATCAGCGAGGCTTCGTAGCTGTACTTGTCGTGCATGTAGTGAATGATGTTCAGTGCGCTGATGTACTGCACAGCCAGCCAGTCCATAAAGTGGTCCAGGCTCTCCATCACCGTATCGTAATCCAGCACGTCATCCATTAGCGGCGCAGTTTTCGGCCCGACCTGGATTTTCAGCTTCTCATCCACACCACCGTTGATTGCGTACAGCAACGTTTTGGCGAGGTTGGCACGGGCGCCAAAGAACTGCATTTGCTTGCCGATGACCATCGGGCTGACGCAGCAGGCGATGGCATAGTCATCGCTGTCAAAATCAGCACGCATCAGATCATCGTTTTCGTACTGTAAAGACGAGGTGACGATAGATACCTGGGCGGCATATTTCTTGAAGGCAATCGGTAAACCTTCAGACCACAGCACCGTCAGGTTCGGCTCTGGCGCCGGTCCCATGGTGTGCAGCGTATGCAGGTAGCGGAACGAGTTTTTGGTGACCAGCGTGCGGCCGTCCAGCCCCATCCCACCAATAACTTCGGTCGCCCAGATAGGATCGCCGGAGAACAAGGTGTCGAATTCCGGAGTACGCAGGAAGCGCACCATGCGGATCTTCATGATGAAGTGGTCGATCAGTTCCTGCGCCTGCTGTTCGTTTAAGAGGCCAGCTTTGAAGTCACGTTCGATGTAGATGTCGAGGAACGAGGCAGTACGGCCCAGCGACATCGCGCCGCCGTTCTGCGATTTCACCGCAGCCAGGTAGGCAAAATACACCCACTGCACGGCTTCCTGCGCGTTACGCGCCGGACGGGAGATATCGCAACCGTATTTCGCCGCCATTTCCTGCATTTGCAACAACGCACGACGGTGCTCAGACAGCTCTTCACGCAGACGAATCGTCGCTTCCAGATTCTGTCCCCACTCCAGATTCGACTGGAGATCGGCAAACTGCTGCTCACGTTCGCGCACCAGGTAGCGAATACCGTACAGCGCAACGCGGCGGTAATCACCAATAATACGACCACGGCCATAGCCATCCGGCAGACCGGTTAATACGCCGGACTTACGGCAGCGCAGCATATCCGGTGAATAGGCGTCAAACACACCCTGGTTATGGGTTTTACGCAGTTCGGTATACTGGTACTCAAAATCAGCATCCATTTCACGACCGTAAGCATCAAACGAGCTTTTGATCATGTTGATGCCGCCAAACGGATGCAGAGCACGCTTGAGCGGCTTATCCGTTTGCAGACCGACAATCTTTTCCAGTTCTTGTTCAATATAACCGGCATCATGCGCGGTAATCGTGGTGGCAATATTGGTATCGAAATCAACCGGCGCATGCGTCGAGTTTTCAATACGGATGCCCGCCATCACTTTTTCCCACAATGCTGTGGTTGCTGGCGTCGCTTCGGCGAGGAAAGATTCATCCCCTTCATAAGGCGTGTAGTTATGCTGAATAAAATCACGGACATTAATTTCTTCTTTCCAGTCCGTACCTTTAAAGCCAAGCCACGCGTCGGCATACAGCATATCGCTGGTATCGATATTTACCTTCATGAAAAATAATCTCTCTACAGAAAATTAATTATGCAAATTCTACCGGTGTGTTAATTTTGCCTAAATGAATGGCATCACGAGCAATCATTTTCTCTTCGTTCGTCGGAATAACCGCACAAATAACCCGAGCGTCGTTAGTGGAAATAATTCTCTCGCCGTGAGAATTTGGCAGACTATTCATTTCGCTGTCGATATTCACACCTAATACGGCCAGATGTTCAATCACCAGACGGCGAATTAAGACTGAGTTTTCACCAATTCCGCCGGTGAAAATAATCCCATCAAGACGATGTAACGATGCGGCGTGTCCGGCGATATGGCGTGCAATACGATGCACAAAGGTTTTAATCGCCAACTGCGCACGTTCATGTCCTTCGTGCCAGGCTTTCTCCAGCGTACGTAAGTCAGAGGACAAACCGGAAATACCCAGCAACCCAGACTCTTTATTGACTACGCGCTCAAGGTCGCTCAGCGTCTGGTTGGTTTCGCTGGCAATCCATGCCATCGCGCCAAAGTCCACATCACCGCTGCGCGTGCCCATCATCAGTCCTTCCAGCGGCGTCATACCCATTGAGGTATCAACACTTTGCCCGTTACGGACTGCACAGATGGAAGCGCCGTTACCCAGGTGCGCCACAACCAGGCCTGAATCATCACTTTGCAGGCCGAGTAATTCATGCGCTCGCTGAGAAACATAGCGATGCGACGTGCCGTGGAAGCCATAGCGACGAACGCCCAGCTCTTCAAAATATTTCCACGGTAAACCGTACAGATAGGCTTCAGGTTCCATCGTCTGGTGGAAGCTGGTATCAAATACCGCAACTTGCTGCACACCAGGGAAAAGATGCTGTGCGGATTCAATCCCGCTCAGGTTCGCATAATTATGTAATGGTGCTAAAGGAGATACCCGACGAATATTGTCGATAACTTCATCAGTAATTATCGCAGATTCCGTAAAGATACTTCCACCGTGGGCAATGCGGTGGCCAATTAAGGCCACGCTGTTCATTAAATTACGTTTTTCCAGTTCAACGGCAATGGCTTTTAATGCGTCTTCGTAGCTGTGGTGAGCCAGCTTAGCTGGCTCTCCACCATTAATTGCTATGAACGCATTTTCAGAGTTAATACCGTCTGCAATTCCCGCCATTAAAACATCACAGTTGGCTGCATCCAGCACTGAGAATTTAATGGAAGATGAACCACAATTAATAACCAGTACTACCGGAAACTCATTCATTTCACTACTCCGCTCATCCTGAGCTTAAGGATTAAAACAGTTTGTAGACGATGTTCAGGATAGTCAGCAGACCAATCGCAGTAACAAACACGTTATCCAGACGGCCACGGTATTTTGCCAGTGACGGCGCTTTACGGATGGCATACATCGGCAGCAGGCAGAGCAGTGAGGCGATAATTGGCGCGCCCATCGCTTCAATCAGGTCCAGAATATTCGGGTTGGCGTAAGCCACAACCCAAGTAGACCCCATGATGAAGATCATGCTGATGGTGTTAAGTTTGCCAACGGAGACTTTGTTCTTATCGCCTTTATAACCAAACTTCAGGACCAGACCGTTCAGACCTTCCAGCGTGCCCAGATAGTGGCCGAAGAAAGATTTGAAGATAGCGACCAGTGCGATGATAGACGCACCGTATTCCAGAACGGTCGCGAAGGTCGATTTAGTGCCGGACAGTGAAGCAAAGTGGTTCGCCAGGTAAGAAAGTACCGGAATGTTCTGTGCTTTGGCTTCGGCCATGTTTGCCGGAGACAGCGTAAACAGGCAGCTAAAGGCGAAGAACATGACCACTGCAACCATCAGCATACTGGCGCGAGAGATAATCTTGGAACATTTCTGCTCGGTGAACTCGCGACCAAAATCTTTCTCATACTCTTCACGTTTAGAAACCACGAAGGAGGAAACAATCGGCGAGAAGTTGAAGGAGAACACCATGATGGAAATACCCAGCCATACGGTGACCAGAATACCGTCATGCCCGGTCAACGCTATATTGCTGAGATCCACCTGCTGGATAACCGCTGAGTTCCAGTAAGGGATCAGGGACAGAGAGATAAGCACCAGGCTGGCAATGAACGGCCATACCAGGAAGCTCATCACTTTAACCATCAGATCTTTACCGAAGTAGATGACGAATGCCATCAACAGCAGCAGGAACAGTGCCACGAAGCCACGGTTAAGCGCTGGCATCTGCAACTGGTTTTCCCAGAAGGTCATAAAGGTGTTGGTAATGGTTACGCCATAAATCCACAGTAGCGGGCAAATCGCAAAGAAGTAAAGGAACGTGATGACCACACCGCCCGTTTTACCAAAGTGCTCTTCAACCGTTTCTGTGATGTTTCCGGAAGGGTTAGAACCGGACAGACACAGGCGCGCCAGTGCACGGTGGCAATAGAACGCGATGGGGTACGCTAACACCAACATCAACAGAATGGGGATCAGCCCGCCAAAGCCTGCGCGGATAGGGAAGAACAACACCCCGGCGCCGATGGCTGTACCAAATAAACCCAGTGTCCAGGTGGTGTCCGATTTGCGCCAGGACGATTGTTTTGTCTGGCTGGATACAATGCTATCAGTAGTACTCATATCCTATCCTCAACGAAAAATATTAAGCGTCAACTAAACCAGTAATTTGGGATACACGAGAAAGATCGATATTACCGCCAGAAATAATACTGACTGTTTTTCTGTTCTGGATATAGCTATCTAATTTCCCGCTTAATAATGCAGCACATGCCAGCGCACCAGCGCCTTCTGTCACAACTTTATTTCGCTGAATTAATGCCACCATACTGTTGCGAATTTCATCTTCGCTGACCAGGACGATGTCATCCACTAACTCACGAACGATTTCATAGGTCAAAGTACCCGGGCGGGAGACGTCACAACCATCCGCCAGGGTGCCGGTCGTTCGGTGCGTGGTTATTTCTCCAGCGTGGAAAGAAGCCGCCATGCCGTGAACGTTTTCAGACTGTACGCCAATGATTTTAATTGTCGGGTTGATGGATTTAATCGCTACAGCAATACCAGCAATCAATCCGCCGCCGCCAATTGGCACAATCACGTTATCGACATCGTACAGATCTTCCAGAATTTCCAGACCAATTGTCCCCTGGCCGGCAATTACTTTCGGATCATCATAAGGAGGAATAAAGATGCGGCCTTCAGTCTCAACAATTTCGCTCACCTTGGCGATAGTGTCGTTAAAGTTGTCACCGTGCAGCACAACTTCTGCAGAGTAGTCACAGGTGGCAGCCACTTTAGACTTCGGTGCGCCTTTTGGCATAACTACTTTTCCGTCGATACCGAGCATCGCACAAGAGAGGGAAACACCTTGCGCATGGTTACCTGCAGAACACGCCACCACGCCTTTGCATCTTTCAGCTTCAGTTAAAGAACTGAGTTTGTTAAAAGCACCGCGGATTTTAAATGAACCGGTACGCTGCATGTTTTCAAACTTGAGGAAAATTTCCCCTTTGCAACGTTCACTAAAATAGTTCGAGCGAGGCATTCCCGTTTTATAAATTTTCCCCGCCAGTCTTTTTTTCGCTTCGAGGATATCTTCAATTGCAACCGGGAGATCGTATGTAATGTGCATTAGAACCTCTTACCTGGGTATTAAAGTAAATAGATAGCCGTGACCAACGTCTGATATAGATCGATGGCGTTAATTCCGTATTAAATCGAGTTTAATCTTTACTCAACTTCAATTAACTGCTTTCGTCGTTGACAATTATATGATGAATATTCTTTGGCTAATTCCACCAAAATAGATGCTGCTTTTTTTATTCGATAATTTTTAGACCATACGGCAGCATAACGCGCAACCGGTAAGGTCTCTTCTACCGGGATAGTAATAAACTGGTTTGAACCAAATGGTGTGGTCATATCGCAGGGAATTACTGTTAAGAAATCAGCATTGAGAACAAGATTATAAATCGTGACGACCGAGTCTGTTTTAACGATGTTTTCACTGCTGATGCCATTATTTTGTAACGTGGTAAGAAGCTCGCTGTAGTAACCCATATTCGTTTGTGGCAACACCCACTGTTCGTTTTTCAACGCGCTCAGCGAGGTGATGCCGGTGCGTGTTCGGGACTTACTGGCGACCAGAATGAACTCTGACTCAAACAGCGGTTCCACATGCAGGTCGTGCAGTTTCATCTCATCACTGAGCGTGCCGATGGCGAAGTCCAGACGCCCGTCACGAACCGCAGGCAAGAAAGAGGAGAGCTGAGCTTCATACATCGAAACCTGTGCTTTCGGAAACACCTCTTTAAACTTCTTAATCATGCCGGACATGATGGTGAAGGCGATCAGTGAGGGGAAGCCAAACGACACATCCACAACCGCGTTGCTCGTCATGCTATTCATCTCATCAACCATATTTTTCATTTCGCGGGTGATAGATTCAGACCATGAGAGCATCACCTGACCTGCCTGGGTCAATGTGACACCCGTATTTTTACGTACCACTAACTCAATGCCAAAATAAGCCTCAACATCATTAATGATTTTGCTGACAGCGGGTTGAGTTAATCCTAATTCTTTTGCAGCCGAGCCGATAGAACCACTTCTAATGACTTCCTGAAAGACCACTAAGTGCTGTGTTTTAGGGAGAGAAAAAGTATTCATATCGGCCTGCTCTAATTACTTTGTTGACGGCAGGAAGTGTACCAAATTAAGCGTTCACGGATATGTGCTACCACTCACAAATCCCCTTCACCTACATTTTATAAGATTATAATAAATCGATAAAATCGTTAATTATCAATGAAATGGAAAAACACGATCTCACTCTAACCTGACTTTAATCAAAAAAAGATGGGGGGATAACAAAAATTTATGGCAATAACACGCAGCCTTTAACGACTATTTCAAAAACTGGTGAAAGGCTATATTTCAATCAATTACAGGATAATTATCGGTCGGAATTATGCTTAAATTTAATGAGCAACTTATCAAATAAAATTATATTTTAATTATTATTGTGGTTAAATAACGCCATGCATCACATTATTTTGCCTTATTTGTTTGTAAAGAAACATTGCATTTATTAATAATCAAACTTAAACATACAAAAAATCATCATACGTAACATTATATTAACACTGTTTTTTGGTGATTTATCAGCAAGTAATTTTGTGATGGCGATCGATTGCGTTCTTTTACTCTCAAGAAAAACGTATCGCACAGTGTTTTGTGTTTGTCGTCACAAAACTGGAAATTTATGACAGTGCATTTTCCTATAAAAAACCAAATCTGCACATTAATATGAGGAAAACAAAGAACAGCTTTGTGGAAAATATGCACGAGCATTTTTTCCACTCGATGTCTGATTAGACGCTATTTTGATATCAATCCTCATCATCGAGAACAAGGTTACATCATCAACGCCAGACTCAAATGTGCCGTCACTTCATGAAGAGGAACTTGTACCCAGCAATGGTTTTCTTCATCGCAAAAGGTGACATCATTGTCGCTACTATCCATCAGCAAAATAAAACGAGCCCCCTGACGCTGAGCGTTCTTCTGCCGGGTAGTCAGACGCAGCGTGGAGCAATCGTTGAGAATGCTCAAATGCGGGAAGCTACGCCGGAGCCGGCGGCCTAATAATACTGCCTCATCCCGTGCTCGCTCTTGGCTGGGAATGATGACAATGTCGATATGCTTCCCATGATCAGTGCTTTTCCTCGTACTGGTTAACAACTGCATGATTGGTTCCAGCATAAATGCGAAGCCGCATGCAGAAACGGGATGCCCGACTAACCGACTGGCACTATTATCGTAGCGCCCACCTCGGCAGAGTAATTTATTATGGTGCAATGGATCTGCGTACCACTCGAAAACCTGGTCATTGTAGTCATTAACGGGAAAAAGATTCTTGTCGTGGGTAAAGGGGATATTCAGTGTGGTAAGCGAGTTGCAAAGCTGAGTAAAACGCTGGTGAGATTTCGATGATATACACGTTTTGAGTTGCGGTGCCTTTTCTGCCAATCGCAACATAAGATTATCGTTATCAGTCAATAAACGCTCAGGATAGTGTTCCAGACAGGCTAATTGCCTGCCATTAAGTAACGATGCCATCGGTTGATAGTATTGCTTCAGATGACGGCGAAATTGCATAAACTCATCCGAACTACCTAATGTATTTATTTTGAGTTCGACAAATGGCAGCAGCTGTAGCGATTTAAAAAACTCATACTGTAACGAGATGAGTTCAATCTCGATTCCGATATCTGGATAGCCAAAAGCTTCCACGCCTAATTGATGAAACTGGCTGATATTTTGTTGGTTCTGACGGCGGAACATAGCTCCTAGATACCATAATCGGGTACCTGTTTGTAAATTCTGATGTTGCGAAAGAAGACGCAGACATCCCATAGTTCCATCACCCCGAAATAATGCCTGGTGATTGAGCATTAACTCATGACTTCCGCCACAGAAAGATTTAGTTGCGTTTTCTTCAAGCCGTTCAAGAAGTGGCATACGGATCTCCTTATAGCAGTACTGATGCAACAAGTACTCCGCTTTTTTTTCGAGCCACTCCCAATCTGCAGTGGGATTCTGGTAATGCTTACGAGGGCGACCACTTTTTCGTGGACGCAGATTTCGCTGATACTTTTCTTCCAGCGTCTGAGAATAGTGGATCGTTGCCAATAAGCAATTTTGCACCAGTGACGATTCAATGCGGGTTATCACTGCCGGAACAATCATCCCCAGGCAAAATCGCTGATAGACACTTGAACGCTGTCCCGCATTCTCTCCCAGACGCAGGTATTCCTCATGTGGCGTAATACGCGCTTCAGGTGAAGCGGCGAAACTATGGTGAGATGTTTCATCCACACAGTGGCATTCAACATATTTTTTTGTCAGTAAAAAATAAGCATTGGGTTCAACAGGGCAGCAATTGTATCGACTATCCCAAAGCGTACCGTGTCGTTGGTGGCAGTGATTGAAATAATGAGTATATCCTTTGGCAATAAATTGCATAAAACGCCCAAGGCATTCTTTATCAGGGGCTGACAAAAACAGAAAAACCCTTCTTGATGAAAGTGAATAGGCATGTAGCTTTATCGCATAGATACCCAATGCCTTATCAATACATTGATAAAAATGTTGGTAATCATCTTCACCTTTAAAAATAGTTTCATCGTTATGTCCGCACAATTGTACGAGGTGAGGGATTCCTTCAATAAAAAGCCGATTTTTTCGTGGCATAGGGATAATATATTAATAATTTTTAAGTTAGACAAATAGTGCTATTATTTATTAGTACAGAAACTGATTGTGTAACCGTATTAGAATTTTAATAACGATCCTACAGGAGCTACCAAAAGACAACAAGAAGCCTCTTTGATAGCCCAATTTATTTATTTCTGATTCAACTCGGCGAGCCGTAATGTAATATCTTGAATCGTGAGTGGAATTTGCTGATTATTATGTAAATCCCAAAGACGAATTTGTTCATCAGCATTAATAGTCAAAATAAAACGGCAGCCACTCTTAAGGGCATTTTGATGCTGTCGTTTCAATTTTGTACCACTGCAATCGGTCAAGACACGTAACCTAGGTAAGTCACGACGCAGCGCACAGGCCAATACCTGCACCTGTATTCCGCCGTCTTCCACTTCACTGGTAATCACCACATCAGGGTGGGATAGCCATTGGGGATTCTGGCTATCGTAAACGGTCTGCAACAGAAGCAATAACCGTTCGATGCCAATAGCAAAGCCACAGGCAGGTAATTTTTTACCGCTGAATAACTCTGCCAGACCATCATAACGCCCACCACCACATACCGTCCCCTGAGCTCCTAAATCATCAGTAATCCACTCAAAGACCGTACGCGAATAGTAATCAAGCCCGCGTACCAGGCGTGGATTAATGCAATAGGCGATACCGGCGTTGTCGAGCAGAGTACGCAGCGTATTGAAATGCTGTTGTGACTCTTCTTCCAGAAAGTCCAGCAAACGTGGCGCTCGCTCGATCATTTCCTGCATTTCAGGGTTTTTACTGTCAAGAATACGCAGAGGGTTTACAGTCAGGCGTTTGATACTGTCTTCGTCCAACAGATCTTTGTGTTGAGTAAACCAGCTCACCAATTCCCGACGGTGTGCCAGGCGTTCTTCCGGGGTACCTAATGAGTTGATTTCCAAACGGACGTTTGGTGAGACCCCTAAATCATCAAACAGATCCCGCACCATAAAAATTAGTTCGGCATCAACATCAGCACCGGACATCCCGAAAGCCTCGACCCCAAACTGAGTGAACTGGCGCAGCCGTCCTTTTTGCGGGCGCTCGTATCGAAACATCGGCCCCTGATACCACAACCGCTGCGACTTGTTGTAACACATATTATTTTCCAACACCGCGCGCATGCATCCGCTGGTGCCTTCCGGACGCAAAGTAATATGCTCGCCACTTTTATCGGTAAAATCGTACATCTCTTTTGAGACGATATCAGTCGCTTCACCCACAGCACGTTCAAAGAGCGCTACGGGTTCAAGGAGCGGCAGGCGCATTTCCTGATATCCATAGCGAAACGCCATTTGATGAAATTTGCGCTCCAGCCACTGCCACATAGGTGTTTCATCAGGTAGCACATCACGCATACCTCGTATAGCCTGGATTTTGTTCATGACAACTCCTTGCTTAATATAGAAAAAGATTGTTCAGTCAAATTGCACTGCGGAACGTCAATTTTCTGGCGATGGCGCCGGGCAACATACAAAAGGTAAAGAGGGATGGTGAGTATCTGTAAAATTATCCCCCATACCACGGTAGGGGCGCTTTCTGTCATCAACGCCAGCGCTATAAAGCTCAATGCAACCAGGCTAAGGCAGCAATAAGCCCAGAAGCTGAGATTACTTCCCTGCCGATTCATAATCATCATGACTGGCAGAGATACCGCAGCAAATGCGTAGGGGAGTAAGCTGGCGGAAATAGCCAATGTAATTACGCAATGGAACTGACTTTGCAGATTCGGAGACAACGTTAACAGCAGCAGTGCGGTCATTAGAGATGCTGTAAAAATCAGTCCTAGCCAGGGAACACCATGGCGGTTGGTGCGTGCAAAAAAAGAGGGGAGCAAACCATCTTCTGCCGCCGCCCTAGGCACTTCTGTTTGTAGGATTTGCCAGCCAGGCATTGCCCCAAGGCAGGCGATAACAACCATGGCAGAGATAAGCGATCCAGCCGCCGTCCCCCACATTGATTTCGCGCTGTCGGCAAAAGGTGAAGAAGAGTTCATAAGTACATCATGAGGAAGTAAACCCATCATGACATTGGTTGAGCTGGCGTAGCATAACCCTGCGATCCCCAGCCCTAATAGGGTCGCAATGGGGATAGTACGACGAGGGTTTTTCACTTGGCTGAACGAAACGGAGGCAGATTCAATCCCGAGGAATCCCCACAAAGAGATAGTTGCTGCATTAATAATTGCCTGATAGTCGCTAACTCCACTGATGTTCCAGGCAGCCTGATAGCGAGCAACGTCAAAATATCCCCATCCCAGCACGCCGACGCTTAGGATCACCAGCACCATGCAGCCACCCGTGAACATTTGCACATAACCGACCAGTTTTGCCCCGCGTAATCCCCATAGAACAGAACACCACAGCAATACGATACAGGCAGTGGTGCCATAAATTGGGTTGTATAACGTAGGAAAGAAGAATGAGAGATACCCCACACCGGCTAACAGCAGCGCGCAATTGCCAATCCATGTTGACAACCAGTAGAACAATGTCATTTGCAGGCCGATAAAGGGGCCAAAACTGGCAGTAATGCTGGCGATGATGCCACCGTTACGCGGAAACAACTCGCTCATTTTCGAAAAGATGAGCGCAAGGGCGGCAATCGCTATAAATGCCAGTCCCCATCCCCAAACTGAGATAGAACCAATTCTCGCAAGTGTGGCTGGTAGCATAAACACACCACTACCCATCATATTAGATGCCGTCATTATGGTCAGAGCGAGCAGGCCCATCTGGTTTGTTTTCGCGCAGCATTTATCCATACCAGTCCTCATTTAATCGAGCATGGTGAGATCAACGGCACTTTTTCCGTGAACTCTCCGGGCATAAGTTTGTCGTTACAACTCATAGGTAAAACGGTAATCTCAGTGACGACTCCTGAAAACAGAGTCTGTTAGACGCAACCGATAATGATTGGTGTCGGCACCGGTTGCGCCGTTCCTGGGGCAGTGATGATTATCACTGCCCTTTCTTCACGCCGCCTGTTGGTTTAGGTCGGCGATCACATCGTCAATCAGTTCATCAACCTTGCTCGAATCAAGGTGGTGCGCCGTGGTGATCAAATGAGCGACATCACCGGATGTAGCCAGGCAATGTTTCTTCCAGACAGGTTCTGACGGACAAGGAAAAACCACAGTAATAGAGTTTTTGTTACGCCAGGCGCCAATACCAGCGGCCTGGAATCGATCGACAGCGTATTGCGCCATATTCAGACTACGTTCAATGCGGCGCTGCCAGTCGCTCCAGGAATGGCTACGAATGGCCTCCCACATCATTAGAGGTGTATGACCGTTACGAGAACCGGATATGGTTTTATCATGTGCAGAGATGTAATCAATTTCGACTGATATCCGGTCAACATTTCTTTTTTTAGCCACAACGATGCCACAAGGAATGGGTGAGCCAATCATTTTATGTCCGGAAACACCAATAGAATCGATACCATCAGCAAAGTTAAATGGTTGCGGATCATTTACGAATGGTAAAATCATCCCGCTCAACGCAGCATCAGCATGTAGATAATAATCATCACGTTTGATACCTAGATGGCTAATTCTTTGTTGGATCTCAGCAATATCATCAATGGCACCGCGAACAGTTGTGCCGATATTTGCAAAAATAATCGGATGGTCTTCGCCATCGCGTGTAATTTTATTAATCAGATCCTCATAATCCATCTCACCATTCGGTTGTGATTCCACCAGACTTGATTTAATACGTAGCAACTTAACAATTTTCGCCACAGAATAATGAGTATCTTTTGAGTAATAAAGTGTACCGTCAGGGAATAGTTCACGTCCCAGATAACAGCCAAACATATTACCTTCGGTACCACCATTGGTCACATACCCCCAACTTTCTTCAAATGGAATTTTGAAAATTCCCGCAAAATATTCCATTACCTCTTTCTCGAAATCAAAAGAGTTCAATAAATAGTTACAATACTCCCCCCAGTCACCACAATTATTGATCGAAAAACGCATGAAACGTTCCAGAATACTATAATCAAAGTCAGCTGATTCAGGATACCCAATATTGAAGTACTGATTTCTTACACAATATGACCAAAAAGCATCGAGCTTATTTTGATCGACAATAGATAATGTCATGTCAAACTCCTATATGTAAATCGAGCGCGCTTAAATGCGTTTATCTAAATAAAGAATATCCTGACCTTTCTTACTACGACCTGCAGCAACGAAGGAAAACAATGGAATAGTTACCATCATCATCAGGATACCCCAGAAAATGGAGTCGCTACCTGAACCAAGTAGAGCGAAAATACAATAAATCATGCCAATAACCACCAATGTGCAGTAAAACATAAAGGAACTACCACGATTGGCTTTCTTTGAAACAAGAATAATTGGAAGAGAAATCAGAGCATACATATATGGCAAAAGTGAAGCAAAAACCGACATCAAGATTACTGCCTGGAATTGTTTAGCTAGGTTCGGTGATGCGGTCAGCAGCAAGACAATACTCATCAGTACACCAGTAAAGATGAGGCTTTTCATCGGCACGTCTTGCTTGTTTGTTTCTTCAAAAAATTTAGGGAAAAGCCCCTGTTGAGCGCCTGCGCGTGGGCCTTCTGATTGCAAGATCAGCCAGCCAGAAATTGAGCCAAAGCAGGCAATGATACTCAGTGCGGAAGCAATATTCCCCGCCATATTACCAAACATATAACGTGCAGCATCAGCGAAAGGCGCGGCGGAATCCACCAAAACATTATGTGGAACAAGCCCCATAATAACGGTGCAGCTACCGACATAACATACGGAAGCGATTAGTAAGCCCATAACCGTAGCGCGAGGAACTGTACGTTCTGGATCTTCAACCTGGCCGGTGGAAACTACAGCAGATTCAATTCCGAGAAAACCCCACAGAGCAATCGATGCCGCAGAAATAATTGCCGATGAATCACTATTCCCGGTCGCGTTATAAACTTCAGTGTAAAGCGCCGGATTAAACCAAAACCAACCAATGAATCCTACACCTAATATAACAAGCAACCCACAGGTTGCGGTAAAGGATTGAGCCCGCCCTGCAACTTTAGCACCAAAGCTGGCTAGGAAAACAAACGCCCACAAAATTATTATTGCAGCAATACAGCCGTATGTTGGGTTTTTAAGTTCTGGAAAAAAGAAACTAAGATACCCGACTCCGGCCACCAATAATGCAACGTTACCTACCCATGCGCTAATCCAATAACACATCGTCGTCTGGAATCCAATAAATGGCCCAAATGCGTCACTCGCATAAGCAACAATACCGCCGGTACGAGGAGTAATTAAACTGGTTTTAGCGAAGACTAGTGCCAGTGCAATAACACCGATGATGGTAAATACCCATCCCCATATTGAGATCGAGCCTATGCCTGCAAGGTTAGTTGGCAACATAAATACACCTGACCCCATCATATTTGATGCTGTCACTAATGTCAGGGCAATGACTCCCATTTTATGAGCAGAGCCTGAGCTTACTGTTCCCATAATGATTCCCTATTAATTTAAATTTTACAATTAGTGGAAATTCGTACTGAATTCGTGGGCCATTGTTATGAATAGAAAGGGTCAATATTGTGACTACAATCAAAAATAATAACTAAGTTCTTTTTAACAAGAGCTTTTATTGTTCATATTTTAACCATTTCATCAGTAATTGACTCTGTCCCCTTTTATTTTAATTGAAGCATGCTAAATCTTAGTGGGAAAACTGACAGGATTTTTATTTCATCTTTTTTATCTATAAGACACTATTTTGTTAATTGATGTCTTTCAAAATGTTAACACCCATCATTAATTTAAAACTATTTAAGATTTAAGAACATAAAAATCAATTTCTACTGTGGGTGTAATAACAATGATATTCAGAGGGAGGCACAATTATTTTCCGCTATAACTGACATAATTGATTATTTTACAACTATTGGCGTAGAGGGTGATCCATTGAGGAAGGTTAGCGTTTTTTACATAGGAGACGTTGAAACTGGCCGATAAGGCGCGTTTTTTTGAGTATAGCGTCGTGGACAGTCATTCATCTATCCCGCCCCAAAAAGCAAAAACCCCGCCGAAGCGGGGTTTTCTTAGTAGTTGAAGCTGACCGATAAGCCGGGTTCTGTCGTGGACAGTCATTCATCTAGGCCAGCAATCGCTCACTGGCTCAAGCAGCCTACCCGGGTTCAGTACGGGCCGTACCTTGTGAACCCCTATTTGGCCTTGCTCCGGGTGGAGTTTACCGTGCCACGGACTGTTACCAGCCGCGCGGTGCGCTCTTACCGCACCCTTTCACCCTTACCTGATCCCACTTGCGTGGGCCATCGGCGGTTTGCTCTCTGTTGCACTGGTCGTGGGTTTCCCCCCCAGGCGTTACCTGGCACCCTGCCCTATGGAGCCCGGACTTTCCTCCCCTCCGCCCGTCTCCCCCGAAGAGGACGACGACGAAGCGGCGACTGTCTGGTCAGCTTCGGCGCGAAGTATAGAGGGTTTGTGTGCCAATGTCACCCCGCACTGCGCATTCCTATCGCCATCGTGGCGGCGATGTTTCTGGATGCCCGATAAATATTATCAAATGCCCCACGGAAAGCCTCTTCCAGCGTACCTATGCTGGTCAATACGCTAAACACGGCATCGATACCATATTGATGCACCACGCCCACATCGCGTGTCAGGCTACCCGCAATACCAATCACCGGCTTGTGATACTTTTTCGCCACACTTGCCACGCCGACAGGCACTTTGCCGTGAATACTCTGGCTGTCGATGCGTCCTTCCCCGGTGACCACCAGCGTACAGTCGTGAATATGCTCTTCCAGATTGAGCGCCTGGGTCACAATCTCTATCCCGCTGCGCAGCTCCGCACCTAAAAATGCCATTAACGCGGCGCCCATACCACCGGCAGCCCCCGCCCCGGGAACATCCTTCACGTCTACCCGTAACGATTTTTTTATGATGTCGGCATAGTGAGAAAGATTGCGGTCCAATTCGATAATGCGTTCTTCCGTCGCCCCTTTCTGCGGACCAAAGATACGGGAAGCACCAGTGTCACCGATCAATGGATTGGTCACATCGCAGGCAACTCGAATTGAACAAGTTTTTAATCGCGGATCCAGGCCCGAAATATCGATGGTGTTCAGGCTAATCAGGCTACCGCCGCCATAGCCAATTTCAGTGCCGTTGGCGTCGCAGAGTTTTGCCCCCAGCGCTTGTACCATTCCCGCGCCACCGTCGTTGGTCGCACTGCCGCCAATACCAATAATGATGTTCTGCGCGCCACTTTCCAGCGCCTTTAGAATCAATTCTCCGGTCCCGCGCGAGGTGGTAATTAAGGGGTTGCGTTTTTCTGGAGGAACCAACGCCAGACCACTGGCCGCCGCCATTTCGATAAACGCGGTGTTGCCATCTCCGGACATGCCCCAGTTGGCATTCACTTTTTCACCCAGTGGCCCCGTGACCCAGGCTGAATATTCAGTCCCTTGCGTGGCGGCAATCATGGCTTCGACGGTCCCTTCACCGCCGTCGGCGACGGGAACAGAAACATATTGCGCATCGGGGAAAATTTCCCGAAATCCTTTTTCTATTGCCTGAGCTACCTCAGTGGCAGAAAGGCTTTCTTTATAAGAGTCTGGGGCAATTACGATTTTCATAGTTATGTAGCCTGACAGTGCCGCGCAAGGCAAGAATTACAGGGCGCACATCCGCGCCCTTCTTGTTAGCGAGTGACTTCCACTTTCGCCAGTTTTTCGTAGTAGCATGCCAGAGCACTATGGTCAGCCGTTCCCAGGCCATCAGCGCGCAGTGCCTGCATCATTTCCATTACTGCTGCGGTCAGCGGCAGCTGTGCGCCCACGCCATGCGAGGTATCCAGCGCATTCGCCAGATCTTTGATGTGCAGATCGATACGAAAACCCGGCTTAAAGTTACGGTCCATCACCATCGGCGCTTTCGCATCCAACACAGTGCTGCCCGCCAGACCACCGCGAATGGCCTGGTACACCAGATCCGGGTTCACGCCCGCTTTGGTCGCCAAGGTCAGCGCTTCAGACATCGCCGCAATGTTCAGCGCCACGATCACCTGGTTTGCCAGTTTTGTGACGTTACCAGCGCCGATGTCACCGGTATGCACCACCGAACCCGCCATGGCTTTCAGCAGATCGTAGTACTTGTCGAAAATCGCTTTATCACCGCCAACCATCACCGACAGGGTGCCATCGATCGCTTTCGGTTCGCCACCGCTCACCGGCGCATCCAGCATATCCACACCCTTCGCTTTCAGCGCGTCACTGATTTCACGACTCGCCAGTGGTGCGATGGAACTCATGTCGATCAGCACGGTGCCCGGTTTTGCGCCTTCAATGATTCCACCTTCACCCAGCGCCACTTCTTTCACGTGCGGAGAGTTTGGCAGCATAGTGATGATCACGTCGCACTGCTCGGCAATGGCTTTCGCCGTAGTCGCCGTTTCTGCGCCTGCAGCTATCACTTCCGCAATCGCTTCCGGGTTACGGTCAGCAACCACCAGCGAGTAACCTGCCTTGAGGAGGTTTTTACTCATTGGCTTACCCATAATACCGAGACCAATAAAACCTACTTTCATTGTCATGTCTTTATCTCTCTATACTGTCGATGGTGGTTATTTCTTAAAGGAATCAGCCAGTTTCTGGGTCGCCGAGCGGAACACGCCGAGATCGCTGCCAACGGCAACAAACGTCGCGCCCCACTCCAGATAGCGACGTGCATCAGCCTCGACCGGAGCCAGAATACCGCTTGGCTTACCATGTGCTTTCGCGCGGGCAAAGATGTGTTGAATCGCCTTCTGCACATCAGGGTGAGAAGCATTCCCCAGGTGACCTAACGCGGCGGCCAAATCACTTGGACCGACGAAGATACCGTCAACGCCTTCGGTTGCAGCAATCGCATCCACATTATCAACGCCCTGCTGGCTTTCGATTTGCACGATGATGGTGATGTTTTTGTTGGACTGCGCGAAGTAGTCCGGCACGGTGCCAAACATATTGGCGCGGTGGGAAACGGACACGCCGCGAATACCTTCCGGCGGATAACGAGTAGACGCCACGGCGTTCACCGCATCTTCTTCGGTCTCAACAAACGGGATCAGGAAGTTATAGAACCCGATATCCAACAAACGCTTGATGATCACCGGTTCGTTGGTCGGCACACGCACAACCGGCACGCTGGAACTGCCTTTCAGCGCCATCAGCTGTGGGATAAACGTCGAGATATCGTTTGGCGCATGTTCGCCGTCCAGCACCAGCCAGTCAAAACCGGCCAGACCTAAAACTTCGGTACTGATCGGGCTTGCCAGTGCGGACCAGCAGCCAATTTGGATGTCTTGCGCCGCAAGGGCTGCTTTAAATTTGTTCGGGAAAATCGCGTTATCCATTTTCATTACCTTAAGTTAGTCGTGACTTACTTCCGCAGTTCCAGACGTTTGATGTCGCCCACCACGAACAGGTAGCAAACCATCATCATCAGCGCAGAACAGCCTACAAAAATCAGTGCGCCATTAAAGGAGTGCAGCTCGCTAACGATGTAGCCAATCACCAGCGGGGTGGCGATAGAAGCCACGTTGCCGAAGACGTTAAACAGCGCGCCGCACAGCCCAACAATTTCTTTCGGTGCCACGTCAGAGATAACCGGCCAACCCAATGCACCAAAACCTTTACCGAAGAATGCCAGCGCCATCAGCGCCACCACCAGCACCGTACTGTCGGTGTAGTTACACAGAATAATCGTCGATGCCAACAGCATCCCCAGTACAATAGGCAGCTTACGTGCAAAGGTCAGCGAGCAACCTCGACGAATGAGATAGTCAGAGAACAACCCGCCCAGCACACCGCCAGCAAAACCGCACAGTGCCGGAATAGAAGCTACCATCCCCACTTTCAGAATTGACATGCCCTTATCTTGCACCAGGTAAATCGGAAACCAGGTGAGGAAGAACCAGGTGATGGTGTTTAAGAAATACTGACCGAAAAAGATACCTAACATCATCCGACTGCTGAGCAACTGCTTGATGTAATCCAGTTTCGGGCCTTTTTCGGCATCGCTACCCGGCTTTTTATGGTCCATATCAACCACGGCGCCGTTATCCGCAATAAACTTCAGCTCCTCCGGCGACATACGCGGATGGTCGGTTGGGTTGTGAACGAACTTTACCCACAGGCCGGTTAACACAAAGCCAATCACACCCATCACGGTAAAGACATGTTCCCAGCCCCAGGCGAAGGTCAGCCAGCCCAGCAGCGGTGAAAACAACGCCAGCGAGAAATACTGCGCGGAGTTAAAAATCGCAGAGGCCGTGCCACGCTCTTTGGTCGGGAACCAGGCCGCAACAATACGGGCGTTAGCCGGGAAGGAAGGCGCTTCCGAGAAGCCCAGCATAAAACGCATGATAAACATTGAGATCCCCGCCCAGGCCAGCGGGAACATATCGACAAAGCCCTGCAGGAAGGTAAACAACGACCAGAAGAACAGGCTGTAGGTATAGACTTTCTTCGAACCAAACTTGTCAAGCAACCAGCCGCCGGGGATCTGCATCAGCAAATAGGCCCAGCCGAAGGCGGAGAAAATGTAACCCATTGATATAGCGCTGAGCTGCAGCTCTTTTGCCACTTCAGTACCGGCAATAGACAGCGTCGCGCGGTCCGCATAGTTAACGGCGGTGACAATAAATATTATCAGCAATATTAAATATCGAGTGTGCGTACCTTTCTTTTTCTCTACAACCGTATCCAGTATCATTCTATTTGCCTCAGACACATAAATAATTTTTTTATTATTTTTGAGGGTGTGTTCGATGATAAATCACAGGAAAATAAATGACGCTGTTATTTATCAGTCGCTATTAAACCGTGATTCAGTATAATCAGCACGGCATTGTTAATCATTGTGCAATTGCTCATTTAAGACAGCTTGTTAAAATATTATTTTGTGCAAATGCACATAACCATGGGCGCTAATGCACACATTTAAGTATTGGTACCCATGGTGGTGCTGCATTGCTGGCATTAAGTGATATCGGTCACATTCTTAAATTTAAACTCCTGACATTCTTATTTCACGACACTGAGTCTTTATTACCTATAATTAGATTCAATATATATCTATTATCACCACCTGGCTGGAGAGTACTGGACAATGGCCGATATCGAAATTAGACAAGAATCGCCAACGGCGTTTTATATTAAAGTACACGACACAGATAATGTGGCGATTATTGTCAATGACAATGGTCTGAAAGCCGGGACGCGTTTCCCGGACGGACTGACGCTGATTGAACATATTCCCCAGGGCCATAAAGTGGCACTCACGGATATTGCTGTTCACGGCGAAATTGTGCGCTATGGCGAAGTGATCGGCTACGCCGTTCGCGACATCGCACGCGGTAGCTGGATTGATGAATCAATGGTTGAGCTGCCCAAAGCCCCGCCGCTGGAGACGCTGCCGCTGGCAACTAAAGTGCCGGAGCCGCTTCCACCTCTGGAAGGCTACACCTTCGAAGGCTACCGTAATGCAGACGGCAGCGTTGGCACCAAAAACCTGCTCGGTATCTCCACCAGCGTGCACTGTGTGGCAGGGGTGGTGGATTATGTGGTGAAAATTATTGAGCGCAATCTGCTGCCCAAATACCCGAACGTTGACGGCGTGGTCGGGCTGAACCATCTGTATGGCTGCGGGGTGGCAATCAATGCCCCGGCCGCTATCGTGCCGATTCGCACTATCCATAATATTGCCCTGAACCCGAACTTCGGTGGAGAGGTGATGGTTATCGGCCTTGGCTGCGAAAAACTCCAGCCGGAACGCCTGCTGGAAGGCACGCATGATGTGAAAAGTATTCCGGTGGACAGCGCCAGCATTGTCAGCCTGCAGGATGAAAAACACGTGGGCTTTCAATCGATGGTTGAAGATATTTTGCAGGTTGCCGAGCGCCATCTGGCAAAACTCAATCAGCGCCAGCGTGAAACCTGCCCCGCATCGGAGTTGGTGGTTGGCATGCAGTGTGGCGGCAGCGATGCATTTTCTGGCGTAACGGCTAACCCGGCAGTGGGCTACGCGTCCGATCTGCTGGTGCGTTGCGGCGCAACCGTGATGTTCTCGGAAGTTACCGAAGTGCGCGATGCAATCCATCTTCTGACCCCGCGTGCAATTAACGAAGAAGTGGGTAAACGTCTACTGGAAGAGATGGCCTGGTACGATAACTATCTCGATATGGGCAAAACTGACCGCAGCGCCAACCCGTCTCCGGGCAACAAGAAAGGCGGGCTGGCAAACGTCGTAGAAAAAGCACTGGGTTCCATTGCCAAGTCAGGCAAGAGTGCCATCGTCGAAGTATTGTCGCCGGGACAGCGCCCAACCAAACGCGGACTGATTTACGCCGCCACCCCCGCCAGTGATTTTATCTGCGGCACACAGCAGGTCGCTTCCGGGATAACCGTGCAGGTGTTCACGACTGGACGCGGCACGCCATACGGTCTGATGGCGGTACCGGTAATTAAAATGGCGACGCGTACCGAACTGGCAAATCGTTGGTTTGATCTGATGGACATCAACGCAGGCACCATCGCTACCGGTGAAGAAACCATCGAAGAGGTGGGTCTGAAGCTATTCGAATTCATTCTCGACGTCGCCAGCGGGCGCAAGAAAACCTTCTCGGATCAGTGGGGGCTGCATAACCAGCTGGCAGTGTTTAACCCCGCGCCGGTAACCTGATTTTCGAAGCGAAAGCCAAAAACGAAACGGGGATTTATCCCCGTTTCTATTCTCTGTTCATGAAGAGATAAAGTGATAACCTTCGCATTTTCAACGGTTTTTTTTCTCCCCTCTTTTTTTCGATTCTATAGCAAAATTTTTTCTAACCGCATGAAATAAAACGAAATATTAATAACGTCGATTGATGTCGTATTTTCGTTTTGATAAAAGAGAAACCTACCGAAAGACGCTCCTGTTTTTATATGATAATCCCCTCTTTTTTGCCCCTTTGACTTTCCCACTGGTTATACAGATTATTCAATGGCTCCTGTAATTTACCTCCCAAGCATTCTGACCTGAATAAAGAGGGAAGTTATGTCTACCCTGAATAAAAATAACATCGTATTGGCGTGCCTTATTTCATGTGTAATGGCTACACCTGTCGTCGCGAGCGCTGAAGGCCAGGCTGACACTAAGCCTGTTAAATTACGCTACACGCTGTGGGACCGAAATCAGCTTCCCGGCGAACAACAACTGGTTAATGAGTTCGAAAAAAACAACCCCGATATTAAAGTTGAAATTGAGTTAACCCCTTACGATCAGTATTTTATAAAACTGAGCTCGGCGGTGGGTGGAAATGTGGCTCCAGATGTATTCTGGATGAATATGCCTAATTTCCAGCAATACGTTAAGAACGGTATGCTTGAGCCACTGACCGGATATTTAAAAGATAAGTCATCACCCAATCTTGATGACTTTGTTAAAAGCTCGGTTGATGCCTATCAATACCAGTCTCAACAATATGCCATTCCTCGTGATATTGACGCCATTGCCGTCTGGTACAACAAAAAACTTTTCGATCAAGCTGGCGTTACCTATCCAGATAAAAACTGGACATGGGACGATTTAAAACAAAAAACAGAGCAACTGCGTAAAGGGCTGGATAAGCAGTCTTATCCGCTAGCCATGGAATTCAGTAGTGGACAGGACAGCTACTTTAACCTGCTATTACAGGCCGGGGATAAGATAGTCCTGCCGGACGGCAAAACTGACGTTGCCAATGACAAAGCAATTGCGATGTATCGCGATGTCCAGGGTATGCTGAATGCTGACCTGATCCAGCCTCCAGGTGAAATGGAAGCATCAGATGTCTTCCAGTCCAACCGAGTCGCCATGGTCTATGCAGGATCATGGTGGGCACTGCCATTCTCGCAAAACGAATTGATTAAAGATCATATTGGTGTAGTTCCAATGCCCAAAATGGCAGAACAGGCTGGCGTATCTCATAGTCTGGCCTTTGCCATGTCAGCCAAAAGCCAGCATAAGGATGCAGCCTGGAAATTCATTGAGTTTATGAGCTCTGAACATGCGCAAAAAACGCTGGCGACAGGGAAAGTTGTTATTCCTGCTAACCAAAAAGTGGCTAAAGAGTGGGCTGAAGGCTTTAAAGGTCTTGACGTTTCCGCCTATATCGACTCACTGGCGTTTTCGCATAAATATCCAACAGCAGGCTCAAATACGGCTAAATGGAATAGCATCCTGAATGATGGGTTAAAAAAAGTCTGGACGGGTAATGACCCGGAGAAAGTCATGCCAGGTGTCGCAAAACGTGTTGAACGTGAAATGCAGAAGTAATCCTGAGGGAGCACTGCTCCCTCTCACCTTTAGCCATATTTTTTATTGTAAAGTGAGCATCCCGGAGTCTGTATGAGCTATTCAGATGAAGCTGCATCCCCGCAATTACCGGCCAGGGAAGTACGGAGAAAAAACCTTTCGAAGCTGGAGAAAGAGGAACGATTTTGGGGTTGGATAATGATTCTTCCCCTGCTGACGGGATTAATCATTTTCTACTTTACACCATTCTTTCAGAACGTTTTTTATAGTTTCACTGACCTTGGTGAATTTCAAATCTGGACGACGCTAAGCTTAGATAACTATATTAATTTATTCAGTGATGATGAGTTTCGTGCGGCAATATATAACACGCTGGCCTATGTCTTTATTTGCGTACCGATTATCACGGTACTGTCATTACTGCTCGCCATTGGCCTGAATCAGGCTATACGCGGTCAGTGGTTGTTTCGAACATTGCTGTTTCTGCCAGCTGTCACTATGCCTGCGGCTATAGCCATGGTCTGGCAATGGCTGATGAATCGTAACTTCGGTTTAATTAATCAGATTCTGGCCTTCTTCGATATTCCTGCCATTGGTTGGTTATCCGATCCGGAGGTCGTCCGTCTGAGCGCCTCGCTGGTCATTATCTGGTCGGCGATTGCGCTAAAGATGATCATTCTGCTCGCTGGGCTACAGGGGATCCCCAAACAGATTTATGAAGCAATGTCCCTGGACGGCATTAGTAAATTACGCGGATTCTGGTCTATCACCTTACCGTTGATGATCCCGACGCTGTTTTTCGTTCTGGTGATTTCGTTTATCGAAACGCTGCAAATTTTCGATGTCGTGTACCTGCTGTTTGGCAGCTCGTCCATGGTTGACGATCAGACGATGACTATCGCCTATCTCTTCTACAAATACGCCTTTATTTACCATGAGAAAGGGTATGCCTCAGCCATTGCCGTAGTGATATTTGTGATCACGATGGTACTGACCTTGCTGCAGGTATGGCTCGGCAAACGGCTTAAAGCACAGTAAGGCACCGCTATGTTTATGACAAAACGTGAAAAATGGCTTATGTACGGACTGATGACCCTGGCGACGCTGGTCACGGTGGTTCCCTTTATCTGGATGATCGTCACCTCTTTTAAAACCCAGGCAGAAAGTATCGCCTTTCCTCCGGTCCTGCTGCCCGCCAGTCCTGGGTTTCAGGCTTACTACAAAATCTTAAATGAAATGCCCTTTGGCAGTTTTTACGTGAACTCGATCGTCTCCACGCTGGTAATCGTCGTTTTACAGACGCTGATTGCCGCCATGGCGGCGTATGGTTTCTCGCGCCTGCGCTTTAAAGGCCGTGACGTCTTGTTCATGTTGTGCATTTCCATACTGATGGTGCCCGGGCAGATCTTTTTAATCCCGCAGTTTTTAACCATTGAGAAAATGGGTTTGCTGAACTCTATTCCAGGATTGGTGCTTCCTGGGTTATTCAGTATTTATAGTGCTTTTTTATTACGCCAGTTTTTTCTGTCCGTACCGAAAGAACTTGAAGAAGCTGCCATTATGGATGGCTATAACCATCTGACGATATTTTTCAAAATTATGCTGCCGTTAATAAAACCAGGACTGATTGCCTGCGTCATTATTAACGGACTATGGAGCTGGAATAATTTGATGTGGCCACTGATCGTCAATACCTCGATGGATAAAATGACGCTACCGGTAGGACTGGCCTCACTTTCCGGCCGCTCCGGTGTGGAATATCCAATGTTAATGGCGGGTGCGTTGTTAGCGATTATCCCTATGTTGTTACTTTATATTTTCTTCCAGCGCTATTTTATTCGCGGCATCGCAGGTGCCGGAATTAAAGGATAAGGGGCAGTGCTATGTCAGGCATTCAGTTACAGGCGGTAAGTAAAGTCTATCCCAATGGCTTTCAGGCGATTCACGGTGTTGACCTTGAAATTCACGATGGCGAATTTATGGTTTTTGTTGGGCCATCCGGTTGCGCAAAATCAACGCTGCTGCGCATGATCGCCGGCCTGGAAGAGATCACGCAGGGTCATATCGCCATCGGGAAACGCTGCGTGAACGATCTGCTGCCGAAAGAACGCGGTGTAGCAATGGTCTTCCAGAACTATGCCCTCTATCCCCATATGACGATTTATAAAAATATGGCGTTCAGTCTGCAGGGCAAAATGAATAAGCAGGAAATTGATACGCGAGTACGTGAAGCGGCACACAAGCTGGAAATCGAAACGCTACTGGATAAAAAACCTGGGCAGCTTTCAGGTGGACAATGCCAGCGCGTTGCCGTTGGCAGAGCCATTGTGCGCAAGCCTGAGGTATTTTTATTTGATGAACCGCTGTCCAATCTTGATGCCAAACTGCGCGTTTCCATGCGTGTGCGCCTCACGGAATTGCATCGTCAATTACGTAATGAAGGCGTCAGTGCAACCATGGTGTATGTCACCCACGATCAAATTGAAGCAATGACTATGGGGGATCGAATTTGCGTACTCAACGGTGGCCGTATTATGCAGGTCGATACTCCCGGTAATATTTACCACCATCCTAAGAATAAATTCGTGGCCGGTTTTATTGGTAATCCCGCAATGAATATTTTGCTTCTCAATGTCGAATCCGGCGGTCGTGGACTCCACCTGGCTGAAAATCTGATCCTGCCATTGAATACGCGACTGTCTGGTCTGCTGGAGCAATATCCGCATACCAGCGTCTGGTTTGGCATCCGTCCGGAGGCTATTCAGTTAGCGCCACAGAATGATAATTCTGCATTCAACGCAAAAATTACCAACGTCGAAAGAATGGGTAATGAAGATCTCCTGCATTTTGATATTGGTGAGCAACATATGATTTTGCGAATTAATTCCTCACCGGACTGGAACCCTCTGCCAGGCGAATCTATCAACGTTAAATTTAATCTTGAAGCCGCCTTTTTATTTGATAAGCAACATGAAGAGAATTTAGCCTGACCGCCATGCGGACTGGGTACAAAATGAGAGGTTTATATGTGTGCGAATAAAGTGACCGTTTTAGTGGTAGGGGCTGGTGCACGCGGTGAAATATATTCACGCTATGCACTTGAGCATCCAGACAGAATGCAGGTAATCGGCGTTGCTGAGCCCAGAGAAGCTTATCGCCAACAATTTGTGGCGCAGCACAACATTGACCAAAATAACGTATTTTGCGACTGGCAAGAAGCTGCATCCCAGCCCAAAATGGCTGACGTAGTGCTTATTTGTACGCAAGACAATATGCACAAAGATCCCGCCGTGGCGTTTGCCAACCTTGGCTACCATATCTTGCTGGAAAAACCACTTGCCCCGACGCCTGAAGATTGTCGCATCATCATTGATGCCGTCAAACGCAATAACGTCCTGCTGGCCGTCGCCCATGTTCTGCGTTACACACGCTATACGCAAAAACTGAAATCCCTGCTCGATGACGGTGCGATTGGCGACATTGTCAGCATGCAACACCTCGAACCGGTTGGTTACTGGCATCAGGCCCACTCCTTCGTGCGCGGTAACTGGCGCAACGAGGCAGAATCCTCGTTTATGCTGCTGCAAAAATCCTGTCACGATATGGACTGGATCCGCTACATCATGAGCGACAACTGCAGGGATGTAGGTTCGTTTGGCAGCCTGAGCCATTTCGTGAAAGAAAACCAACCGGCAGGAGCAGCAGATCGCTGCCTCGATTGCCAAGTTGAGACAACGTGTCCCTGGTCCGCTTGCAAAATTTATCTGGGTGAAAATCACAAATGTACCCCACACTTCCGTCGCGTACTGACCGCCGATCCCAGCGAAGAGAATGTCCGTCAGGCATTGCGCGAAGGACCCTACGGTCGCTGTGTCTATCGCTGTGATAACGACGTCGTAGATCACCAGGTCGTTAATCTGCGTTTTGCACACCAGCAGACTGTGACATTTACCATGACTGCGTTTACCAAAATGGAAGACAGAAAAACGCGTCTGTTTGGTACGAGAGGCTATCTGGAAGGGGATGGCGAGCAGATTCGGGTGTTTGATTTCCTCACCGACAGAGAAACTGTCCATGAAATCGAGGAGATCGCCGAAGGGACGCAAACGCAGATGGGGGGCCATGGTGGCGGTGACTACTATCTGATGGATCGCTTTATCCACGCAGTGATGGCGGAAGATCAGAGCATGATCCTCTCCGGCCCGGATGAGTCACTGGAAAGCCACTTAATGGTCTTTGCCGCAGAGCGCGCACGCAAGGAAAACTGTCTGGTGAAGCTGTAAAGCCGGAGGAGATGAGGCATGTTTTACGGTGTTGATATTGGCGGAACAAAAACTGAAATTGTCGCCTTTGATAAGGAAATGCAGGTTTGCTGGCGCAAGCGCGTTGCCACGCCGGTTCAGGATTATGAACTCTTTCTTTCGACTTTTACCTCTCTTATTGATACCGCCGACTGGGCAACGGGCTCGCAGGGTAAAATTGGCATCGGCATGCCTGGATTGATGGACAGACATACCGGAAAACTGCTGTCATCTAACGTCCCCTGCCTGACAGGGCGTCAGGTGATGGATGACCTGGCCCACCGGCTCAACCGAACGGTTGAGCTGGACAATGACTGTTGCTGCTTCGCACTGTCGGAAGCCCATACCCAGCAGGCTCGTCAGTTCTCCAGAATTTTTGGAGCCATCATTGGTACCGGTATGGGAGGCGGACTTGTCATCGACGGTCAGCTGTATCGGGGTCGTAATCGAATGGCCAGTGAGTTTGGTCATTTACCGCTGCCAGCAACGTTTATGCGCCGGTATCACCTACCTGAACTGAAGTGCGGCTGTGGCCTACAAGGGTGCCTGGAACGTTATCAATCCGGTCCTGGCCTACTCTGGTTGCACAAACACTTCAGCGGCAAGCAGCTCAAAATGGAGACCCTGCTGGAGCAGTATCGCGATGGCAACGCCAGTGCGGTAACAACCGTTGAGGCGTGGATAGATATGCTGGGTTGCACGCTGGCACAATTGCAGCTGATCCTGGATGTCGATGCTTTTGTTCTCGGCGGCGGCGTTTCCAATATTGAGGAAATCTATACGTTATTGCCAACCGCCATGTCGCGTTATCTTTTCCCAGGGTTAGAGCCTGCCCGCGTGTTCCCGGCCATCCATGGCGCATCGAGCGGCGTACGTGGCGCAGCATTGTTACTGGTGGAGCAAGTAACGCCAGTCCACTAAAACAGAGCTGGCGAGCACATCTCGCCAGACTCTTATTCGTCGGCAATCACCACATCAATACCGAGTTGGGTCAAGGTCCGATGGTAATGCTCCGGAATACCACTGTCGGTAATGACCCGATCAATCCCGCTGATTTCGCTAATCATGCAAAAACTTTTGCGCCCGAACTTGCTGGAATCTGCCACCACAGTAACTTCCTGTGCAACCTGACACATCACCTGATTGAGATGTGCTTCACCCGGATGTGGCGTGGTGATCCCCGCCTCCAGACAGAATCCATCCACACCTAAAAACAGTTTATCAAACCGATATTGTCTGAGCTGGTGCTCAGCCGAAGGCCCATACAGTGAATACACGCTTTGTCTGACATTTCCACCCAGAATCATGACATCCACACGTTCAAAATTCGCAAGTTCCCAGGCTATGTTAAGCGCATTGGTCATCACCACCAGATCGCGGCGATTTTTGAGCAGCGGGGGAATCAGCGTGGTCGTCGAACCAGAATCAAGAATTAACGTATCGCCATCTTTCACAAAACTGGCAGCCTTCTCCGCAATTCGTGACTTCACATCGCGATTGAGTCGATCTTTATCCTGCAATGGGCGATCAAGCGCAAAGTGCTGATTTAATACCGCACCGCCATAAGATCGCATGACGCACCCTTTCTGCTCCAGATAACGCAAGTCGTTGCGGATCGTGACAGATGACACACCAAAATGGACGCTGAGTGGCTCCACACGAACACTGCCCTGATCGCACAGTAGATCGATAATCTGTTCGCGACGTCTTAAGTTATCCAGCATTTTTATTGCTCCATCAAATATTCATGTTGTTATGTTTTAGCGCTTTAGCACTTTCGTTTTGTTTTGAATATATTACATCAGAAGCCATAAGGTGAATTTGTGAACACTATTCCAGCGTTGATTTTCGAAAAAAACAGGATTTTTCTTTCATTGTAGACAAACCGAAAAGGCAAAAAGCGAAAGAATGAAAAGGAGTAGATTAAATGATGTGGTAGAAAGAGGCGGAAAAACGAAAGCGGACCCTCATAAAATGCCCGCTTATTTTTTATTTCTGTTTAATTGAAGGAAATCACATTTCTGAATTTTAACAGCAGGGCGTCATTCCTGAACAATGATCACTTCGACACCGCAACGGTGTAATTCTTGCAGACATTCCGCTGGAATACCTACATCAACAATAATGGTATGAATACGTTGTGTATCAATGATCTTATGCAGACTGGAACGATTGAACTTACTGGAATCAGTCACCACGATAATCCGCTCAGCCACTTCACACATCCGACGGTTAAGCCTGGCCTCGTCTTCATTGTGCGTGCTGACGCCGCGTTCTAAATCAATAGCATCGACGCCGAGAAACAACATATCGAAGTGGTAATTCTGCAAAGACTGCTCGGCCTGATCGCCATAAAAAGACAGCGACTGGCGACGCAGATGCCCGCCGGTCATCAGCAATTCAACACCCTCCGCTTCCAGCAAGGCATTGGCGACGTTCATACCGTTGGTCATCGCAATCACATCAGTATGCTGTCGCATCAGACGGGCAATTTCATAGGTTGTGGTGCCAGAATCAAGAATCACACGATGCCCTGGCTTGATCAGTTCAGAGGCGGCTCTGGCAATGCTGCGTTTTACCGCGGTATTCAGTGAGCTTTTGTCTTCAACTGAAGGTTCAGCACCCGGCGTGTTGCTGTCGCAGATCAAGGCACCACCATAAGCTCGAACGGCAATACCCTGCTTTTCCAGAAAAGCCAAATCGTTGCGGATCGTCACCGTAGAGACGCCGAACAAAACAGAAAGATCGTTAACCTGCACGCTTCCTTGCTGCCGCAACCGCTGGATGATCTGCTCACGTCGCTCGCTGGTACCTGTCACCCGCTTACTTGCAGAATCGGTATTGCTCATAAGAGATCCTTTAGTTAATTCTTTCGTTTCATTTCGTTTTGCCTATTAACGCCTTTCTTTTACCGGAATGCAAGCGCCACAACCGGTTCAGTTATCGGTAGCATCACCGCTGAAACCTTTCATTATGTTTCTTTTGTGAAACAGATCGGAAAACAAGTATCTTTCGTTTTATTTTTATAGCGACATGAAGCAGTATCAAATGAAACAAAACGAAAGATTAATGTTGTTGCCATCTGACCTGGAGAGGAAAGTGAAACATCTAACTACAATGGTGGAGCTGCACAAACGGGGGAAGGCAAACGGGATTTACGCCGTTTGTTCCGCGCACCCACTGGTTCTGGAATCCGCAATACGTTATGCCCATGTAAACCAGACACCGCTGCTGATTGAAGCAACCTCCAATCAGGTTGACCAGTTTGGCGGTTATACGGGTATGACGCCAGCTGATTTTCGCAGTTTTGTCTACAGTCTGGCCGACTCGTTTAATTTTCCCCACGATCAATTGATTCTGGGCGGAGACCATCTTGGCCCTAATCGCTGGCAAAACCAGCCTGCAGAGCAGGCAATGGCCAATGCCGACGATCTCATCAAAAGCTACGTGGCGGCAGGATTTAAAAAAATCCACCTGGATTGCAGCATGTCCTGCAAGGGCGATCCTGTTCCATTAACGGATGCCATCGTCGCTGAGCGCGCTGCCCGTCTGGCAAGGGTCGCCGAAGAAACTTGTACGATACATTTTGGCGAGTCTGATCTGGTTTACGTGATTGGTACGGAGGTTCCGGTTCCTGGCGGTGCCCACGAAACGTTAACGGAGCTGGAGGTCACTACGCCTGACGCCGCACGCGCCACGCTGGAAGCTCACCATCATGCGTTCGAAAAACAGGGGCTGGACGCTATCTGGCCACGCATTATCGCGCTAGTGGTGCAGCCCGGCGTTGAGTTTGACCACACACATATCATTGATTATCAGCCACAAAAAGCTGTCGCCTTGAGCAAGATGGTAGAAGCCTACGACACATTAGTCTTTGAAGCGCATTCCACGGATTATCAAACACCACAGTCGCTGCGTCAGTTGGTCAAAGACCACTTTGCGATCCTGAAAGTTGGCCCAGCCCTGACCTTCGCCCTGCGTGAAGCGTTGTTCTCACTGGCCGCTATTGAAGAAGAATTACTGCCAGCGAAAGCCTGTTCAGGTCTGCGCCATGTTCTGGAAAGCGTGATGCTTGATCGCCCGGAATACTGGCAGAGCCATTACCACGGAGATGGCAACGCACGCCGTCTGGCCCGTGGTTATAGCTACTCCGATCGGGTTCGTTACTATTGGCCGGACAGCCAGATTGATGAGGCATTTGACCGACTGGTTCGCAACCTGGCGGACGATCCTATTCCACTGCCACTCATCAGCCAGTACTTACCTTTGCAGTACGTAAAAGTGCGCGAGGGAGATCTCAACGCCACACCACGAGAACTCATCATTAATCATATTCAGGACATACTGCAGCAATACCACTGTGCCTGCCTGGGCACATCATCCCATAACGCATAAAAAGAAAGAGAAAAACACTATGCCAAACATTGTATTAAGTCGCATTGACGAACGTTTGATTCACGGTCAGGTCGGTGTGCAATGGGTCGGATTTGCGGGGGCAAATCTGGTTCTGGTTGCCAATGATGAGGTCGCTGAAGATCAGGTTCAGCAAAACCTGATGGAAATGGTGCTCGCGGAAGGGATCGCCGTGCGTTTCTGGTCACTGCAAAAGGTGATCGACAATATTCATCGGGCCGCCGATCGACAGAAAATTCTCCTGGTCTGCAAATCGCCAGCGGATTTTTTCCGGCTGGTTGAAGGCGGCGTTCCTGTTGAGCGTATCAACGTTGGCAATATGCACTACGCCAACGGCAAGCAGCAAATCGCTAAAACCGTTTCTGTAGACGCTAACGATATTACGGCGTTTAACGGGCTGAAAGCCGCCGGTGTGGAATGCTTCGTTCAGGGCGTTCCAACCGAACCAGCCCAGGACCTCTTTAAACTTCTCTGAGGAATTCACAATGGAAATTAGTCTGTTGCAGGCTTTTGCGTTGGGTATTCTCGCCTTTATCGCAGGCCTGGATATGTTCAACGGGTTAACGCATATGCACCGCCCGGTGGTTCTTGGACCTCTGGTCGGGCTGATACTGGGCGATCTGCATACCGGCATTTTAACCGGTGGTACGCTGGAGCTGGTATGGATGGGTCTGGCCCCGCTAGCAGGTGCTCAGCCTCCGAACGTCATCATCGGGACCATTGTCGGGACAACATTTGCCATTACCACTGGTGTAAAACCAGAGGTCGCCGTCGGCGTAGCGGTGCCGTTCGCTGTGGCGGTTCAGATGGGCATTACCTTCCTGTTCTCCGTGATGTCAGGGGTTATGGCTCGCTGCGATCGGATGGCGGCGAATGCCGATACAGCCGGAATTGAGCGAGTGAACTATCTGGCGTTACTGGCGTTGGGGACGTTCTACTTCTTATGCGCCTTCCTGCCGATTTACTTTGGTGCAGAACATGCCAAAACCGCCATTGACGTGCTGCCAACTCGCCTGATTGATGGCCTTGGCGTCGCCGGCGGCATTATGCCAGCAATCGGTTTTGCCGTACTGCTGAAAATCATGATGAAAAACGTCTACATCCCCTACTTCATCCTGGGTTTTGTTGCCGCAGCCTGGCTCAAGCTCCCTGTACTGGCTATCGCTGCTGCCGCATTGGCAATGGCACTGATCGATTTTCTGCGTAAATCACCTGAACCTACGGCCCCAGCAGAACAAAAAGAGGAATTCGAAGATGGAATCTAACCAAACGACTCTGCCGAACGTTTCCGACACTGAAGATACGCTGCTTACCGGCACCAATGAAAACATCTATGAAGACCAGAGCATCGGTGCCGAGCTGACGAAAAAAGACATTAACCGCGTAGCCTGGCGTTCCATGCTGTTACAGGCATCCTTTAACTATGAACGTATGCAGGCATCAGGATGGTTGTACGGCCTGTTGCCCGCACTGAAAAAAATTCACACCAATAAACGCGACCTCGCGCGTTCAATGAAAGGCCATATGGGTTTCTTCAATACCCATCCGTTTCTGGTGACATTTGTCATTGGCATCATCCTCGCGATGGAACGCTCCAAGCAGGACGTGAACAGTATTCAAAGTACCAAGATTGCCGTGGGCGCACCGCTCGGCGGCATCGGTGATGCGATGTTCTGGTTAACGCTGCTGCCCATTTGTGGGGGGATCGGGGCCAGCCTCGCTTTGCAAGGTTCAATTCTTGGCGCCGTTGTGTTTATCGTATTTTTCAACGTGGTTCACCTGGGCCTGCGCTTTGGTCTGGCACACTACGCTTATCGGATGGGCGTCGCGGCCATTCCGCTGATTAAAGCCAATACCAAGAAAGTTGGGCACGCTGCCTCTATCGTTGGCATGACGGTGATTGGTGCGCTGGTTGCGACCTATGTTCGCCTGAGCACTACGCTGGAAATCACTGCTGGCGATGCGGTTGTGAAACTGCAAACAGACGTTATCGACAAGCTGATGCCGGCTTTTCTGCCGCTGGTCTACACATTAACCATGTTCTGGTTGGTCCGTCGTGGCTGGAGCCCTCTGCGCCTTATTGCCATTACCGTGGTACTCGGCGTGGTCGGTAAATTCTGTCATTTCCTGTAAATACAAGGGGCTGTAGATGTTAGGTATTATTTTGACGGGGCATGGCGGGTTTGCCAGCGGAATGGAAAAGGCGATGAAACAGATTCTGGGAGAACAATCGCAGTTTATCGCCATCGACTTTCCAGAAACGTCAACGACCGCCTTGCTCACTTCACAACTCGAGCAGGCAGTGAGTCAACTGGATGCTCAGGAAGACATTGTGTTTCTGACTGACCTACTGGGCGGGACGCCATTTCGCGTCGCTTCTACGCTGGCCATGCAAAAGCAAGGAACTGAAGTGATCACCGGCACCAATCTGCAGCTGCTGCTGGAGATGGCGTTGGAGCGTGAAGGTTTGAGCAGTGAAGAATTTCGTTTGCAAGCTCTGGAGTGCGGGCATCGTGGCCTGACCAGCCTGGTCGATGAACTGGGACGTTGTCACGAAGAAAACCCCGTTGAGGAAGGGATATGACACAACTGCTGCGCGCCAGACGTCTACTGACTGAACAGGGCTGGCTGGACGATCATCAATTACGTATAGAAGAAGGCGTAATCACGGCGATTGAGCCTATCCCCTCTGGCGTGATGGGTCGCGATGCCGAACTGCTGTGCCCTGCTTATATCGACACCCATGTCCACGGCGGTGGGGGTGTTGATGTCATGGATGAAGCAGAGGACACGCTCGACAAGCTGGCGATGCACAAAGCGCGTGAAGGGGTGGCCAGCTGGCTACCCACTACCGTCACCGCTCCATTACAGGAGATTCATGGAGCGCTGAAACGCATTGCCCACCGCTGTCATTCAGGTGGTCCCGGAGCGCAAGTACTGGGCAGCTATCTGGAGGGACCGTATTTCACGCCACAGAACAAAGGCGCACATCCACCTGAGCTTTTCAGGGAACTGGAGCTCAGCGAGCTGGATGAACTGATCGCGATTTCCCAACAGACGTTGCGCGTGGTTGCGCTGGCACCAGAAAAACCCGGTGCACTGCAGGCTATTCAACACCTCAGGCAACAGAATGTCAGGGTGATGCTGGGCCATAGCGCAGCCTCCTGGGAACAAACACGCGCCGCCTTTGATGCAGGTGCAAGCGGGTTAGTACACTGCTACAACGGTATGACCGGCCTACATCACCGTGAACCCGGTATGGTTGGCGCAGGGTTAACCGACCCTCGCGCCTGGCTGGAGCTTATCGCCGACGGACACCACGTTCACCCGGCAGCCATGACGCTATGCTGCAACTGTGCAAAAGATCGGGTGGTGCTGATTACCGACGCGATGCAGGCCGCCGGTATGCCCGATGGACGCTATACGCTCTGTGGCGAAAAGGTAGAAATGCGCGGCGGTATCGTGCGAACCGCTTCTGGTGGTTTGGCAGGCAGCACGTTGTCCGTTGATGCGGCCGTTCGCAATATGGTCGAATTAACCGGAAGCACGCCAGAAGATGCTATCCATATGGCTTCACTGCATCCTGCACGCTTGTTAGGTATTGATCACCAGTTAGGATCGTTAAAGACCGGCAAGCATGCCAGCATTATTGCTCTTGATGGCGGGCTGCATTTACAACAAATCTGGATCCAGGGCCGCACATTCCCTCTCTAGACCTTTCATATTGCATGCTATTGGCCTTCGGTTAAACACCACAAGGCCTTTCTTTTCCTTTCGATTAAGAAAATACTGAATCACACTACATCAAATATCTTCTTTATAGATCAACAAGATAGTTAGAACCTTCGTTCTCGCGATCACAAATTTCGTTTTATTTCATTTTACATCATTGAACTTTCGATTTCTTTCATATAGATTTTAATCAATCGATCATATGAACAAATGAAACGAAACGAAAGATAGCAACATTTTCACCAGCGTTTTATGTGGAATCTACGAGACTAAGGACTTAAGTTATGCCAGAAACCTACACCCCTGTTACTGCGGTAACGGGCACCTGGACAGAAGAAGAGATCCGTCAGCAGCCTACCAGTTGGATCCGCTCTCTCAGCAATATCGAAAAAATCAGATCCTCTATCGACAGCTTTCTCGCACCATTGTTGCGTAAAAGCGATCTGCGGATCGTTCTGACCGGGGCCGGAACCTCAGCATTCATTGGCGACATCATCGCCCCCTGGCTGGCAAGCCATACTGGCAAAAATATCAGCGCCGTGCCGACAACCGATCTGGTTACCAATCCGATGGATTATCTGAATCCTGCCCATCCGCTACTGCTGGTTTCTTTTGCCCGGTCTGGTAATAGCCCAGAGAGCGTTGCGGCAGTTGAGCTGGCGAATCAGTTTGTACCTGAGTGCTATCACCTCCCAATAACCTGTAATGAAGCTGGCAGCCTGTACCAAAACGCAGCCGATAGCGATAACGCGTTTGCCCTGTTAATGCCAGCAGAGACACACGATCGTGGTTTCGCGATGACCAGCAGCATTACCACCATGATGGCCAGCTGCCTCGCGGTCTTTGCACCACAGAAAATCAACAGTCAGACGTTCCGCGACGTGGCCGATCGTTGTCAGGCGATCCTGACATCACTGGGTGATTTCAGCCACGGCGTGTTTGGCAACGAACCGTGGAAACGGATCGTTTACCTCGGAAGCGGCGGGTTGCAGGGAGCAGCGCGTGAATCTGCACTGAAGGTTCTGGAGCTGACTGCAGGGAAACTGGCTGCGTTCTATGACTCTCCAACCGGTTTTCGCCATGGCCCTAAATCACTGGTCGATAACGAAACGTTAGTAGTGGTATTTGTCTCCAGCCATCCTTATACGCGTCAGTACGATCTCGATCTGCTGGCGGAGTTGCGCCGCGATCAACAGGCGCTACGCGTTGTCGCCATTGCCGAGAAAACCGATGTCATCATTGAAGCAGGCCCACATATCCTGCTGCCACCTTCACGCACGTTCATCGATATGGAATTAGCGTTCTGCTTCCTGATGTATGCCCAGGTATTTGCTCTTACGCAATCCATCAATATCGGCAATACACCGGATACACCATCTGCCAGCGGTACGGTTAATCGCGTAGTGCAAGGCGTCGTTATTCACCCATGGCAGGCTTAAGAGGAAACGTATCATGAGCATTATTTCTACGAAATATCTCCTGCAGGATGCTCAGGCAAAGGGTTACGCCGTACCTGCTTTTAATATTCACAATGCCGAAACGATCCAGGCGATCCTCGAAGTGTGTAATGAAATGCGATCGCCAGTGATCCTCGCCGGAACGCCTGGCACCTTTAAGCACATTGCCCTGGAGGAGATCTACGCGCTGTGCAACGCCTACTCTACAACCTACGACATGCCCCTGGCGCTGCATCTCGATCACCATGAATCGCTGGATGATATCCGCCGTAAAGTCAATGCAGGGGTTCGTAGTGCAATGATCGACGGCAGCCACTTCCCGTTTGAGGAAAACGTGAAGCTGGTGAAGTCCGTCGTGGATTTTTGCCACGCCAAAGATTGCAGCGTTGAAGCAGAATTAGGTCGTCTGGGCGGCGTTGAGGATGACATGAGCGTTGATGCAGAGAGCGCTTTCCTGACAGACCCACAGGAAGCAAAACGTTTTGTCGAACGTACTGGCGTAGACAGCCTCGCCGTCGCTATCGGCACCGCGCACGGCCTCTACACCAAAACCCCTAAAATCGATTTCAAGCGTCTGGCAGAAATTCGTGAAGTGGTCGATATCCCACTGGTACTGCATGGCGCAAGTGACGTTCCTGACGAATACGTCCGCCGCACCATTGAACTGGGTGTGTGTAAAGTGAACGTCGCCACCGAACTGAAAATCGCGTTTGCCGATGCGGTTAAAGCGTGGTTTGCTGAAAATCCACAGGGTAACGATCCGCGTTACTACATGCGAGTCGGCATGGATGCCATGAAAGAAGTGGTACGCAGTAAAATTAACGTTTGTGGTTCCGCAAACAAATTAATGCCAGCTTGCGAATTATCGTAACCGTCGTCTGGTTTCAGTTTTTATTCAGGGGCGCTATCTGGAAAATACCAAGTGGCGTTCACTAATCATATAACAGAGGAGAAATGAGTTTTAAATCGCGCCGAATTAATTCATGAATATGATATCTCAATAATAATATATCTTAATAATCTATGTAATTCAATTATTTTATGGTGAGGATTTAAGTATGAGCAGTCCAAATATTCTATTAACCCGTATTGATAACCGATTAGTTCATGGGCAGGTTGGCGTAACCTGGACATCCACAATCGGTGCTAACCTGCTGGTCGTTGTTGATGATGACGTCGCCCAGGATGACATCCAGCAGAAGTTAATGAGCATTACTGCAGAAACCTACGGTTTTGGTATACGTTTTTTCTCCATAGAAAAAACAATTAACGTTATCAGTAAGGCCGCACCACACCAGAAAATCTTCCTGATTTGCCGCACGCCAAAAACGGTCAGAATGCTGCTTGAAGGGGGCATTGCACTAAACGATGTCAATGTTGGCAACATGCATTTCTCTGAAGGCAAAAAGCAGGTCAGCAGCAAGGTTTATGTGAACGAACAAGATCTTGATGATCTTCAATTTATAAAAAAGCAGGGCGTTAATATCTTTATTCAGGATGTCCCAGGCGATCAAAAAGAACAGATCCCTGAGTAACAGGTAAATTAGCTTTTAATAATAAAAGGATTTATTTATTTGAGGTGTTCGACATGCATGAAATAACCCTTATTCAGGGTATATCCCTGGCTGCCTTAGTTTTCTTTCTGGGAATCGATTTTTGGCTGGAGGCCTTGTTCTTATTTAGACCGATTATCGTATGTACGCTAACCGGGGCAATTCTCGGTGATATTCATATTGGCTTAATCACTGGAGGTCTGACCGAACTGGCCTTTGCCGGTCTGACACCCGCTGGAGGCGTACAACCACCTAACCCAATCATGGCGGGTCTCATGACCACGGTTATTGCATGGTCTACTGGCGTTGATGCCAAAACGGCTATCGGTCTTGGTTTACCTTTTAGCCTGCTGATGCAATACGTCATTCTGTTTTTTTACTCTGCATTCTCTCTGTTCATGGCAAAAGCTGATAATTGTGCGAAAGAGGCAAACACAACCGCATTTGCGCGTCTGAACTGGGTGACAACTCTGATTGTTGCTTCTTCCTATGCCATCATCGCCTTCCTGTGCACATACCTGGCGCAAGGCGCAATGCAGGCCCTGGTTAAAGCTATGCCAGCCTGGTTGACGCATGGATTTGAAGTAGCTGGAGGTATTTTACCTGCCGTCGGTTTTGGCTTGCTGCTACGCGTGATGTTCAAAGCTCAGTACATTCCTTACCTGATTGCCGGTTTCCTCTTTGTTTGCTACATCCAGGTCAACAATCTTCTGCCAGTCGCCGTATTAGGTGCGGGCTTCGCCGTATATGAATTTTTCAATGCGAAAGCCAAACAACAGGCGCAGTCCCAACCTGTCGCCAATAAGAATGATGAAAAAGAGGACTACAGCAATGGGATCTGAAATAAGTAAAAAAGACATTACGCGTCTGGGTTTTCGCTCATCTCTCCTTCAGGCCAGTTTTAACTACGAAAGGATGCAGGCAGGTGGTTTTACCTGGGCCATGCTCCCTGTGCTGAAAAAAATTTATAAAGACGATAAAGCCGGCTTGAGTGCGGCTATGAAAGATCATCTGGAATTTATCAACACTCACCCGAATCTGGTTGGTTTCCTGATGGGGTTGTTGATCTCAATGGAAGAAAAAGGGGAAAACCGCGATACCATTAAAGGTTTAAAAGTGGCGCTATTCGGACCTATTGCCGGGATCGGTGATGCCATTTTTTGGTTCACCTTACTGCCTATTATGGCGGGAATCTGCTCCTCTTTCGCCAGCCAGGGAAATCTGCTGGGGCCGATTCTATTCTTCGCAGTTTATTTGATGATTTTTTTCCTGCGCGTCGGCTGGACTCATGTCGGCTATTCGGTAGGCGTAAAGGCTATAGATAAAGTACGGGAAAATTCACAGATGATCGCTCGCTCAGCGACGATCCTCGGGATCACGGTTATTGGTGGACTTATCGCGTCTTATGTACACATTAATGTTGTAACGTCTTTTGCCATCGACAGCACCCACAGCGTGGCATTACAGCAGGATTTCTTCGATAAGGTCTTCCCGAATATTCTACCAATGGGTTATACCCTGTTGATGTACTACCTGCTGCGAGTGAAGAAAGCGCACCCCGTACTGTTAATCGGCGTGACGTTTGTGCTGTCTATTATCTCGTCCGCACTCGGCATTCTTTAAACGGAAAGGGGGAATGACGGTTTGTTACTCCCTCCTACACAAGGATTAAACACATGCAATACATACAGTACTGCAGCGATTATGACGCATTGAGCGATCGAGCCAGCGAGTATTTGATCACTGAGATACGGGACAAACCTGATGCTACCATCTGTCTGGCAACAGGAGGCACCCCACTGCTCACCTATCGCTACTTTGTCGAGAAAATTAACCAGCGCAAGATCGATATCACGCAGGTGACCTTTGTGAAACTGGATGAGTGGGTTGGTATTCCGCTGCATTCTCCAGCAACGTGTGAGTTCTTCTTACAACAGCATATCGTGCAACCGCTGGGTTTACGGACAGAACAGTTGATTGGTTTTCAATCTGAAAATATTGACGAGAAAGAGTGCGAGCGCGTCACGGAAATTATTACTAACCGGGGTGGTCTCGATTTATGCGTATTGGGGCTCGGTAAAAATGGTCATCTGGGGCTAAATGAACCCGCAGATGCCCTGGAGCCGTTTTGCCATATCAGCAATCTTGATGAGCAAACGCGTCAGCATGACATGTTAAAAACGGCTGGATGCTCCGTCACCCAAGGTATCACTTTGGGACTGAAGGATATCCTGAACGCAAAAGAAATACTGCTGCTGGTTGCAGGCGAGGGGAAATATGATGCGGTTGAAAAATACATGACCGCCACCGTAACTACCGCTATTCCTGCTTCATTTTTATGGTTGCATAGCAATGTGAATTGCTTAGTCGATGGCTCACAATATTCTGGCAAGTAAAGGCTTACTGCACTCGCCACGCACCACCTTTCTTCGCACCAACGCGTTGCAGTTTTCCTTTTAGCTGCAACGCGTTCAGATAGTTATTCCGACATTTCTTCCGACAGAACCGGCGCTTTATCTAAGCCTTCTTACTCTCCTTGCTGTTCCAGCGCATACTTATACAGTGCATTCTTTTTCACACCGTGGATTTCAGCAGCCAGCGCGGCGGCCTTTTTCAGCGGTAATTCAGCCTGCAACAGCGCCAGCGTACGCAATGCGTCGGCCGGGAGATCGTTTTCCTGGGCTTTATGGCCCTCGACAATCAGCACCATTTCGCCTTTACGGCGGTTTTCATCTTCTTTTACCCACGCCAGCAGTTCACCCACCGGCGCACCGTGAATGGTTTCCCATGTTTTGGTTAACTCGCGCGCCAGCACCACATAACGGGACTCTCCCCATACGGCGACCATATCTTCCAGGCTGTCGAGCAGACGATGCGTGGATTCATAAAAAATCAGCGTGCGTGGTTCCGCTTCAATGGCTTTCATCGCATCGCGTCGGCCCTTGGATTTGGCGGGCAAAAAACCTTCGTAGCAAAAACGGTCAGAGGGCAGCCCGGCGGCGCTCAATGCGGCAATTGCAGCGCAAGGGCCAGGCAGCGGCACAACGCGTATACCCGCTTCACGACAGGTCCGCACCAGGTGATAACCCGGATCGTTAATTAGCGGTGTTCCGGCATCGGAAACCAGCGCAATGTTTTGCCCTTCTTTGAGCTTCGCCACCAGCGTTTCGGCCTTTTGCTGCTCGTTGTGGTCATGCAGCGCAAACAAACGGGCGCTAATCGCGAAGTGTTGTAACAATAATCCTGTATGACGGGTATCTTCAGCGGCAATTAAATCAACGGCTTGTAAAACTTCGAGCGCTCGTTGGGTAATATCAGCCAAATTTCCGATAGGAGTAGGTACAATAAAGAGTTGGCCTTGAGAATTATCCGCCGATTCGTGTTGTTTCATTGTGTCGTCCGTATTGCCGATTTAATATTGAGCATTGCGTAAAAAATATCACTGGATACAGTATGGTACCCTCAACATTTTCTCGTTTGAAAGCCGTGCGCGCTCTGCCAGTCGTTCTGGCAGCATTGATTTTCGCCGGTTGTGGCACCCAGGCGCCAGACCAGAGTGCAGCCCATATGCAGGGCACGGCACAAGCTGATTCCGGCTTTTATCTGCAACAGATGCAGCAAAGCTCAGATGATAGCAAGACCAACTGGCAATTACTCGCCATTCGTGCGCTGCTGAAAGAAGGTAAGAGCCAGCAGGCTATCGATCTGTTCAACCAATTGCCGCAGAACCTGAACGACACCCAGCGTCGTGAACGGTCTCTGCTGGCCGTCGAAATCAAACTTGCGCAGAAAGATGTCGCGGGCGCGCAGGCCTTGCTGGAGAAACTAACACCAACCGATTTCGATCAGAACCAACAAGCACGTTACTGGCAGGCGCAAATTGATGCCAGCCAGGGTCGTCCATCGTTAACGCTGCTGCGTGCGCTCATCGCTCAGGAGCCACTGTTGGCCGCGAATGCTAAGCAGAAGAACATCGATGCCACCTGGCAGGCGCTGTCGTCAATGACGCAAGAGCAAGCACAGGCGCTGGTCATCAACGCCGATGAAAACGTGCTGCAAGGCTGGTTGGATCTGCAGCGTGTCTGGTTCGATAATCGTAGCGATCCGGACATGATGAAGGCTGGCATTGCCGACTGGCAAAAACGTTATCCGCAAAATCCGGGGGCAAAATTACTGCCAACGCAACTGGTTAACGTCCAGAGCTATAAGCCAGCCTCCACCAGCAAAATTGCACTTCTGCTGCCGCTGAACGGTCAGGCCGCTGTATTTGGTCGCACTATTCAGCAAGGCTTTGAAGCGGCGAAAAACATGGGTACACAGCCTGTAGCAGCACCTGTTGCAGCAGCACCCGCTGTCGCCACGGACACTACCGCGCCAGTTGCACAGTCGCAGCCTGTCGACGGCGTTGCCAGCCCTTCTCAGGCCTCGGTAAGCGACCTTACGCAGGATGCGCCAGCGCAGCCGGCAACACCGGTTAGCACCCCACAACCCGCACCGACTCAGCCGACAACGGCCAGCGCTCCGGCAAATCCGTCCGCAGAGCTGAAAATTTACGACACCTCGTCACAGCCGCTGAACCAGATCCTGGCCCAGGTGCAGCAGGACGGAGCCAGCATTGTTGTCGGCCCACTGTTGAAGAACAATGTCGAAGAGCTTATGAAGAGCAGCACCCCGCTGAACGTGCTGGCGCTTAACCAGCCAGAGTCGGTGAAAAACCTGGCAAATGTGTGCTACTTCGCGCTGTCACCGGAAGATGAAGCGCGCGATGCCGCACGTCATATTCACGCCCAGGGCAAACAGGCTCCGCTGCTGCTGATCCCACGCAGCGGTCTGGGCGATCGCGTGACCAATGCCTTTGCTCAGGAATGGCAAAAGCTTGGCGGCGGTGTGGTGTTGCAGCAGAAGTTCGGCTCTACCGCTGAGCTGAAAATGGGGGTCAACGGCGGTTCAGGGATTTCCCTGACGGGTAGCCCGGTCGCCTCCTCTGTGCCTGCGCAACCTGGCGTGACAATTGGCGGTCTGACGATTCCGGCAGCGCCAACCGATGCGCAAATCACCGGCGGCAGCGGTCGTGTTGACGCCGTGTATATTCTGGCGACGCCGGAAGAGATCGCCTTTATTAAGCCAATGATCGCCATGCGTAACGGCAGCCAGAGTGGCGCAACGCTGTATGCCAGTTCCCGTAGCGCACAAGGCACTGCAGGTCCTGACTTCCGCCTGGAGATGGAAGGCTTGCAGTACAGCGAAATACCGATGCTGGCTGGTGGCAACGAGTCACTCATGCAGCAAGCGCTCAGTGCCGTGCATAACGACTACTCGCTGGCGCGTATGTACGCCATGGGCGTCGATGCGTGGTCGCTGGCTAACCACTTCTCGCAAATGCGTCAGGTGCAAGGCTTTGAAATTAACGGCAACACTGGTGCATTAACCGCAACGCAGGATTGTGTGATTAACAGGAAGTTATCATGGCTCAAATACCAGCAAGGACAGGTCGTCCCCGCCAGTTAACGAGTAAACAGACCGGTGACGCGTGGGAAGCCACCGCGCGTCACTGGCTGGAAAGCAAAGGACTGCGTTTTATCGCCGCCAACGTACGTGAACGCGGCGGCGAAATCGACCTGATAATGCGTGAAGGCAAAACCACCGTCTTTGTTGAAGTCCGTTTTCGCCGCTCCGCCCTTTTTGGCGGGGCAGCGGCGAGTGTGACCCGCAGCAAACAACAGAAATTATTACACACTGCCCGCTTGTGGCTTGCGCGCCACAATGGGAGTTTTGATACTGTGGATTGCCGGTTCGATGTGTTAGCCTTCACCGGAAATGATGTTGAGTGGTTAAAGGATGCCTTTAACGACCACTCATAATTGAAGATTTAAGGATTAGCGTGCTCGATAGAATTAAAGTCTGCTTTACAGAAAGCATTCAAACTCAGATTGCTGCGGCTGAAGCGCTCCCGGATGCGATCTCCCGTGCAGCCATGACGCTGGTTCAATCCCTGCTCAATGGCAACAAAATTCTCTGTTGTGGTAATGGGACATCCGCTGCCAACGCACAGCATTTTGCTGCCAGCATGATTAACCGTTTTGAAACAGAACGGCCCAGTTTACCTGCTATTGCACTAAATACTGATAATGTGGTCTTAACTGCGATTGCCAACGATCGCCTGCACGACGAAGTTTATGCAAAACAAGTCCGTGCGCTGGGACATGCGGGTGATGTTCTGTTGGCAATTTCTACGCGTGGCAACAGTCGTGATATCGTTAAAGCCGTTGAAGCAGCCGTCACCCGCGACATGACAATCGTCGCGCTGACCGGTTATGACGGAGGGGAGCTAGCCGGATTGTTGGGGCCGCAGGATGTCGAAATCCGCATACCCTCACACCACAGCGCACGCATTCAGGAAATGCATATGCTGACGGTAAACTGCCTTTGCGATCTTATCGATAACACGCTTTTCCCTCACCAGGATGATTAAGGAGTACACATGAAGGCACTTTCGCCGCTTGCTGTGATTATCGCTGCACTGCTGCTGCAAGGCTGTATAGCTGCCGCCGTTGTCGGAACTGCCGCTGTCGGGACGAAAGCCGCGACGGATCCTCGAAGCGTCGGCACCCAGGTAGATGATGGAACTCTGGAATTACGCGTCAATACGGCGTTATCAAAAGATGCCCAGATTAAGAAAGAGGCGCGTATCAACGTCAGCGCCTATCAGGGTAAAGTGCTGCTGGTCGGTCAGTCGCCAAATAGTGAACTGTCTGCGCGGGCAAAACAGATTGCGATGGGTGTAGAAGGTACAACCGAGGTCTTTAATGAGATCCGTCAGGGCCAGCCAATCGGCCTGGGTGAAGCCTCCAACGATACCTGGATCACCACCAAAGTGCGCTCCCAGTTGCTGACCAGCGATCAGGTTAAATCGTCAAACGTTAAAGTGACCACCGAGAATGGAGAAGTCTTCCTGCTGGGTCTGGTTACCGACCGCGAAGCGAAGGCTGCAGCGGATATCGCCAGCCGGGTCAGCGGCGTGAAACGCGTTACTACGGCCTTTACGTTCATCAAGTAGCCTATAAATAGCCCGGTTGATTAGCCGGGCTATTTCGCCCTCTCCCGAAGCTCTGAGGACGTGAGGATTGAAACACCTTCATGATCCGGCGACATCGCTTCCGCCAGCATTGCCCGCGCAACATCACGCGCCTCAATGGACTTCCAGTTTCCCGGTAGTAGCTTGAATAACGGCGCAAAGAGCCTTTCGTTCGTTCGCTGTTGTTCCCTGTCGCCCAGCAACATAGAAGGCCGAGCAATCGTCAGACTGGGCCATTTCTGAGCAATCAGCGCCTCTTCCATCTCACCTTTAACCCGATTGTAGAAAAACGGCGAGTGCGCATTGGCGCCCATCGAACTCACCACCAGCATATGCTGTGCCCCCAGACGACGCCCCGTCAGAGCGGTATCCACCACCAGCGTATAATCAGCGTGGATAAAGGCCTCTTTGCTGCCCGCTTCACGCCGGGTGGTCCCCAGACAACAAAAAACGATGTCTATCGGGTCAATTACCTGCGCCAGGGCATCGGTCAGCTGCGGATCGTGAGGATTATAGACGCCAACCATATCGGCTAACGGACGGCGCGTTGGGGCCGTAATCGCATGGACCCGGGGTTCATTCAGCAACATACGCAACAAATGCCCCCCCACCAGCCCCGTAGCGCCTGTGACTAACACCTGGCTCATTGTTTTTCCTTCCTCTGTGCCTGCTTTTACTCTTCTAACTATAGATCACGCTGCCAGTGCATTTTTTTACCAAAGCCCATGGTGTTGTCAGTGAACTTGACTTCATCCAGACGAATCTCCCACACCGGTGCGAGCAACACTCTTGCCACGGGAAAGCGACGATTGTAAATCTTACGCACTTCATCGCTTTCTTCTCCCTCCAGACGCCGAATTTCCCCTTTAAACTGCACACCACGAATCAACGCCACCGTTTTAGGCTGGCCGTTTACTGTTCCGGCAACGGGTGCGCGTGGACCAGACATCTGAGCATGGCGGGTCTTCTCTTCGGTGAGTACATAGAACACCACCTTTTGCGCATCAAACAGATAAAACGCATTGGCGCACCACAGTTCTCCATCATGGTGTACGCACCAAGTCACAACATGCTGTTTCGCCAGCCAGCGGGATATAGCGGTAAGTGTTTCCATCTCTGTTCTCTCTTATACTGGGCGTCTGAAACGTAACACGCTGAAGACAATGATGACATCCTGGTATCTGTATCTGATCCGTACCGAAAACAACGCTCTGTACACCGGAATCACCACCGATGTGCAGCGCCGCTATAAGCAACATCAGAGCGGAAAAGGCGCTAAAGCCTTGCGTGGGAAGGGGGAATTAACCCTGGCATTTGCCGCGCAGGTCGGCGATCGGTCGCTGGCCCTGCGCGTAGAATATCGAGTCAAACAGCTCACAAAGCGTGAGAAAGAGCGTCTTGTCGAAGGTGAAGGGTTTGAGGCACTACTGAGTGGCCTGCAAACCCCGACGCTTAAAAGCGGTTAAAGTGGTCGTGGTATTCCACCAGACCAGCCACGCCCTCCAGCGCATCTTCCGCCAGCCGATGCACCTGGAACGCACTTTCAGTGCCCGGCCAGCGGCAATGCAGATCGTGGTGGGCGGCCAGCTCAAAGCCAAAGCGACTGTACAGTGCCGGATCGCCCAGCGTCACCACTGCGGCATACCCAAACTCGTTCAGCGAATCCAGCCCTTCGTAGACCAACTGGCGCGCCAGCCCCTGTCCACGGTAGTTTTCATCTACGGCTAACGGCGCCATACCGACCCATTGCAGATCTTCACCTTGCACATCAACGGGGCTGAACGCGACGTAGCCTACCACCTGACCTTCGTCATCGGTGGCAACCAGGCCCAGCGTTAGAAAACCGTCTTCACGCAGGTCATGCACTAACTTAGCTTCCGCATCGCTCTCAAAGGAGCGGCGCAGCAGCGCATCAATACCAGGGGCATCAATGGGAATTTCAACTCGAATCAGCATGGTTCACCTACCGAGGTCTGTTTGGTTTCTGGCGAATGTTTCATACCCGCCTCAACAAAGTCCGCCAGTTGCAGCAGCATAACGCGCAATGCTTTCGGCATCTGCTCCAGTTCGATGGCGTCCATCAGATTTTTCACATGTAGCCCTAATTCTGTATCGCCTTCAATGACCAGTCGACGCTGGAAGAAAAGCGTATCCGGATCCTGCTTACGCGCGGCAATCATCAATAAATCACTGGCGTCTGCGCTAAAACTCACATCAGCGTCTGCGTTCTGACTGACGATAAGTTTGTCGTTCTCAACAGAGGTATACCATCTGAGACCAATATCACGAACATTTATGCTCAACCAGCGACCTTCGAGAAACTCTAGTTCCCCATCGGCCAGCGCCTGGCGAAATTGCCAGCTCAGAACCTGTTCCAGTACCTGGCGCTTGAGCGTAAAGGGCGTCAGTTTAACCGGTACACTCATCAGAGAAGGACCAAAATGTACTAAGCGTGAACGCAGTTTATCCAACACGAGCTTTACTCCCTGTTTCTATAGTCCTGTTATTTTGCCATATCAAATAAACGACATAGCGGCATAAATCAACAATTCGATACGAAATTGTTACCTCTTTATTGGTGACACCAATACAACTTTAACTGCCTCAAATCAAAAATTGTCTCAGCAAGGTTAACTAAAATCCCTCTTCGTTAACATTTTTGCGCCCAGGCGGCGTAACTTTCAGGATAAATTATGGAGCTGCTCTGCCCTGCCGGAAATCTCCCGGCGCTTAAGGCGGCCATCGAGAACGGCGCTGATGCTGTATACATCGGGCTAAAAGATGATACCAACGCCCGCCATTTCGCCGGCCTTAATTTTACCGAGAAAAAATTGCAGGAAGCGGTGAGTTTCGTCCATCAGCATCGCCGTAAACTGCACATCGCCATTAACACTTTTGCCCACCCGGATGGTTACGCTCGCTGGCAACGTGCTGTGGATATGGCGGCACAACTGGGTGCGGATGCACTGATCCTCGCCGATCTCGCCATGCTTGAGTATGCAGCAGAACGCTATCCGCATATTGAGCGCCATGTCTCTGTTCAAGCATCGGCAACCAATGAAGAGGCGGTAAATTTTTATCACCGTAATTTTGACGTCGCGCGCGTGGTACTGCCGCGCGTGCTGTCCATTCATCAGGTGAAACAACTCGCGCGCGTGACGCCGGTTCCATTAGAAGTGTTTGCCTTCGGCAGCCTGTGCATTATGGCGGAAGGCCGCTGCTATCTTTCGTCTTACCTGACGGGCGAATCTCCCAACACCGTCGGTGCTTGCTCCCCTGCCCGCTTCGTACGCTGGCAGCAGACCGCGCAGGGTCTGGAATCTCGCCTGAACGAGGTGCTGATTGACCGCTACCAGGATGGCGAAAACGCCGGGTATCCAACGCTGTGTAAAGGGCGTTATCTGGTGGATGGCGAGCGCTACCACGCGCTGGAAGAACCCACCAGCCTGAATACACTCGAACTGCTGCCAGAACTGCTGGCCGCCAATATTGCCTCAGTGAAAATCGAAGGTCGCCAGCGTAGCCCGGCTTACGTAAGTCAGGTGGCGAAAGTCTGGCGTCAGGCTATCGACCGCTGCATGGCCGATCCGCAGAACTACGCGCCACAACCGGCCTGGATGGAAACGCTCGGATCGATGTCGGAAGGCACACAAACCACGCTTGGCGCGTATCACCGTAAATGGCAGTGAGAAAAGCAATGAAATATTCATTAGGGCCAGTGCTCTACTACTGGTCGAAAGAAACGCTGGAAGATTTTTACCAGCAGGCTGCGACCAGTCATGCCGACGTTATCTATCTTGGCGAAGCGGTATGCAGCAAACGCCGTGCGACCAAAGTGGGTGACTGGATCGATATGGCAAAGTCCCTCGCCGGTAGCGGTAAGCAGGTGGTTCTGTCCACGCTGGCTCTGGTGCAGGCCTCCTCTGAATTGGGAGAGCTGAAGCGCTATGTAGAAAACGGTGACTTCCTGCTGGAAGCCAGCGATCTCGGCGTGGTGAATATGTGCGCCGAGCGTAAGCTGCCGTTCGTCGCCGGGCACGCGCTCAACTGCTACAACGCCGTCACACTGCGTATTCTGCTCAAGCAAGGCATGGTGCGCTGGTGTATGCCGGTTGAGTTGTCGCGCGACTGGTTGGTGAACCTGCTCAACCAGTGTGACGAACTGGGTATTCGTGACCAGTTTGAAACCGAAGTTCTGAGCTACGGGCATTTGCCGCTGGCCTACTCTGCCCGCTGCTTTACCGCACGCTCCGAAGATAAGCCTAAAGACGAGTGCGAAACCTGCTGCATCAAATATCCCAACGGGCGTGATGTCTTGTCGCAAGAGAATCAGCAGGTGTTTGTCCTCAACGGTATTCAGACCATGAGCGGCTATGTCTACAACCTCGGTAACGAGCTGACGTCCATGCAGGGGCTGGTTGATATTGTGCGCCTTTCCCCGCTGGGAACTGAGACATTCGCCATGTTGGATGCCTTCCGTGCCAACGAGAATGGCAGTGCCCCGTTACCGCTTGCCGCCCACAGTGACTGCAACGGCTACTGGAAACGGCTGGCAGGTCTGGAACTGCAGATGTGATTAATAGCTCACTTTGTTAACAACATTCGCTAATCTTTAATGCAATATTAAAAGATTAATCGGTAACAAAGTGAGCCGTTATGACTGACAAAACCATTCCGTTCTCGGTGCTCGATCTAGCGCCGATCCCCGAAGGATCCAGCGCAAAGCAAGCCTTCTCACACTCTCTTGATCTCGCCCAACTGGCGGAAAATTGCGGCTATCATCGCTACTGGCTGGCTGAACATCACAATATGACCGGCATCGCCAGCGCGGCAACCTCGGTGCTGTTAGGCTTCCTGGCGGCCAATACCACCACACTGCATCTGGGATCCGGTGGAGTCATGCTCCCAAACCATTCCCCACTGGTGATTGCTGAGCAGTTCGGCACGCTGAATACACTGTATCCGGGACGTATTGATCTCGGGTTGGGTCGTGCGCCGGGCAGCGATCAACCCACCATGCGCGCACTGCGTCGCCATATGAGTGGGGATATTGATAACTTCCCCCGCGATGTGACAGAGCTAATAGACTGGTTTGACGCTCGAGACCCAAATCCCCACGTGCGCCCGGTTCCCGGCTATGGCGAGCAAATCCCGGTCTGGCTGTTAGGCTCCAGTTTGTACAGTGCACAGCTGGCAGCCCAGCTTGGCCTGCCGTTTGCCTTCGCCTCACACTTTGCACCGGATATGCTGCACCAGGCGCTACATCTCTATCGCACCCAGTTCAAACCCTCCGCACGTCTGACCACACCGTATGCGATGGTGTGTATCAATATCATCGCTGCCGACAGCAATCGCGACGCTGAGTTTCTCTTCACCTCAATGCAGCAGGCGTTTATGAAACTGCGTCGGGGCGAAACTGGGCAACTCCCTCCGCCGGTAGAGAATGTGCATCAGCTGTGGTCGGCATCCGAGCAGTATGGCGTGCAGCAGGCGTTAAGCATGTCGCTGGTGGGTGATAAAGCGAAAGTGCGCCACGGACTAGAATCAATTCTGCGTGAAACCCAGGCCGATGAAATTATGGTTAACGGGCAGATCTTTGACCATCAGGCACGCCTGCATTCGTTTGACCTGGCGATGCAGGTGAAAGAAGAGTTAGTGGGGTAATCTTTTTGCCCGGTAAGCATAGCTTACCGGGCATTATTTTTACTGGTATACCGGCAACAAATTAACACTCGACAGGATATGGATAACCGCGTTGCTAATACCGAAGACCAGGATCAGAGCAATCATCGGCTTGCCACCCCAGACACGGAATTTCGGGCTACCAAAACGCTCGCGGGATTTACGGGCCAGCAGCGCCGGAACAATGGCCGCCCAGATGGTTGCCGCGAGTCCTGCATAGCCAATGGCGTACAGGAAGCCGTTCGGCCACAGCAGACCACCGATAATCGGTGGAACAAAGGTCAGCAAAGCGGTTTTCAAACGCCCCATCGCTGAGTCATCAAAACCAAACAGATCCGCCAGATAGTCGAACAGGCCCAGCGTCACGCCAAGGAACGAGCTCGCCACCGCAAAGTTGGAGAACACCACCAGCAGCAGATCCAGACTGCGGCTGTTCAGCACACCGCTCAGTGCCTGTACCAGTACATCAATGTTACCGCCCTGCTGCGCAATGCCAATAAATTCCGGTCGTGGGATATTGCCCATCGTCCCCAGCAACCATACCGTGTACAACACCAACGCCAGCAGCGTGCCGTATACCAGGCACTTCACGATGGTCTTCGGATCTTTGCCGTAGTACTTCATCAGGCTCGGAACATTACCGTGGTAACCAAATGAAGCAAGGCAGAACGGCAGCGTCATCAGCAGATACGGCGTATATGAGGCATTGCTTTCCGCGACGTTAAAGAGCGTGGTTGGGGAAACGTGCCCCATCAGGCTACCGAAAGTTAAGAAGAAGGTAATCACCTTCGCACCCAGCACGATTGCCGTCATGCGGCTCACCGCTTTGGTACTCAACCACACGACAAAAGCCACCAGCAGCGCAAAACCAAACCCTGCCGCTCGCGCAGGAACGTTCAGCGACATCTCAGAGAAGGTGTGATGTAGGATCGAACCACTGGCTGAAATATATGCGTAGGTCAGGATATACAGGACGAACGCAATCGAGATGCCGTTAACAACGTTCCAGCCTTTACCCAGCAGATCTTTGGTGATGGTGTCGAAGCTCGAACCGATACGATAATTGAGGTTAGCCTCGAGGATCATCAGCCCGGAGTGCAGCATGCAGAACCAGGTAAAGATCAGTGCCGCCATTGACCAGAAAAACCACGCCCCGGACATGACCACTGGCAGGGAAAACATCCCTGCGCCAATAATGGTGCCGCCGATAATCACTACGCCGCCGAGCAGCGAAGGTGACGTTTGGGTGGTGGTTAGTGTTGCCATTTGGCCGTCTCTCCAGTGAATTATTTTGCTACTGCATTTTAATGTGTTGCACTGTACCAGTACACGAGTACAAAAGAAATAAAAAAAGCCCCGATTGTTAAGATCGGGGCTGTATATTTTACTTTACGCTTTTAAGCCATTTGGCTTATGCGTCACCGCCGAAACGACGACGACCTGCGGAGTCATCACGGCGCGGAGCGGAAGCATCATCACGACGCGGAGCACGGCTGCCTTCACGACGTTCGCCGCTGAAACGACGACCATCACCACGACCACCTTCACGACGCTCAGTGCTGTTACCACGATTTTCACCACGGCCGCCTTCACGACGCTCACCGCTGAAACGACCACCGCCACGACGCTCGCCACCGGTGTGCGGTACTGCATCGCCAACCAGCTGCATGTTCATCGGCTTGTTCAGGATGCGAGTACGGGTAAAGTGCTGCAGCACGTCGCCCGGCATACCTTTCGGCAGTTCGATGGTGGAGTGCGTACCGAACAGCTTGATGTTACCGATGTAACGGCTGCTGATGTCGCCTTCGTTAGCGATCGCGCCAACGATATGACGAACTTCAACACCGTCATCACGGCCCACTTCAATGCGGTACAGCTGCATATCGCCAACGTCACGACGTTCACGACGCGGACGATCTTCACCACCACGCTCCGGACGGTCGCCACGTGGGCCACGATCGTTACGATCGCCACGCGGAGCACGTTCATCACGGTCACGGAATTCACGCTTCGGACGCATCGGTGCATCTGGCGGCAGGATCAGCGGACGTTCGCCCTGAGCCATTTTCAGCAGTGCTGCGGCCAGAGTTTCGATATCCAGCTCTTCTTCCGGCTGCATTTTCGCCAGCAGAGCACGGTACTGATCCAGATCGCTGCTTTCCAGCTGCTGCTGTACTTTTGCGGCGAATTTTTCCAGACGGCGTTTGCCCAGCAGATCTGCGTTCGGCAGTTCGACTTCCGGAATGGTCAGCTTCATAGTGCGTTCGATGTTACGCAGCAGACGACGCTCGCGGTTCTCAACGAACAGCAGAGCACGACCAGCACGACCCGCACGACCGGTACGGCCGATACGGTGAACGTAAGACTCGGAATCCATCGGGATATCATAGTTTACAACCAGGCTGATACGTTCAACGTCCAGGCCACGGGCCGCAACGTCGGTCGCAATCAGAATATCCAGACGACCATCTTTCAGACGTTCCAGAGTCTGCTCACGCAGTGACTGGTTCATGTCGCCGTTCAGTGCGGCGCTGCTGTAACCGCTACGCTCCAGCGCTTCTGCCACTTCCAGGGTCGCATTTTTGGTACGAACGAAGATAATCGCCGCGTCAAAATCTTCTGCTTCCAGGAAACGCACCAGCGCTTCATTTTTACGCATGCCCCAGACAGTCCAGTAGCTCTGGCTGATGTCAGGACGCGTGGTTACGCTGGACTGAATACGTACTTCCTGCGGCTCTTTCATAAAGCGGCGGGTAATACGACGGATCGCTTCCGGCATGGTTGCAGAGAACAGAGCAGTCTGATGACCTTCTGGGATCTGCGCCATAATCGTTTCAACGTCTTCGATGAAGCCCATACGCAGCATTTCATCGGCTTCGTCCAGCACTAAACCGCTCAGTTTAGAGAGGTTCAGGGTACCGCGCTTCAGGTGATCCAGCAGACGACCCGGCGTACCGACGACGATCTGCGGGCCCTGACGCAGGGCACGTAATTGCACGTCATAACGCTGGCCGCCGTAAAGGGCTACCACGTTCACGCCGTGCATGTGTTTAGAGAAATCCGTCATGGCTTCTGCAACCTGAACCGCCAGTTCGCGGGTCGGTGCCAGCACCAGAATCTGAGGTGCCTTCAGCTCAGGATCAAGATTGTTGAGCAGCGGTAAGGAGAACGCTGCAGTTTTGCCGCTACCGGTCTGGGCCATACCCAGAACATCGCGACCGCCCAGCAGATGCGGAATGCACTCTGCCTGGATTGGAGATGGTTTTTCGTAACCCAGATCGTTAAGGGCTTCAAGGATAGGAGCCTTCAGGCCCAGATCTGCAAAAGTGGTTTCGAATTCAGCCATGTAGTACGTGTGCCTCAAAATTAATGGCGGCCAGTCTACATAACTCATCATGAAATTGATCTGCAATTTTCATTGAAAAGTGTGAACCGGCTCAAAGTAGGTGTATTAACGAACAACAACGCCCTCACCGGTGAAGGTGATGGCAATCAAAAAAGATTACGGGCTGATGTGTACGTCAGCTATTGCTGGTCCGATTCTGCCAGGTCATCTTGGTCCTGGCCCAGGAGCGATAATTCCAACAATGCGTATCGGTGCTCAACAAAGTTATGAACGTTGTTAGCCACCGCCAGTTTGAACAATGCCGTAGCGTTGTCCAAATCCCCCAGACTTAGGTAGTACTTACCTAAATAGAAGTTGGTTTCACTGAGATGCTCAGCGAGCGAGGTGTTATCCGTTGCGTCCGCCTTCAGGCGTTCCATCAGCGTTGCTTCGCTAATGTTGCCCAGGTAGAACTCGACAATGTTCCATCCCCATTGCTCTTTATCCGATTTCTCGAAGCGCTGTATTAACGCCTCTTTAGCCTGCTTCTCATCGAGCTTCTGCTCGGCAAGATAAAGCCACAGACTACGGAATGGATCATTGGGATCGTCTTGATAAAACGCTAGCAGATCATCTTGCGCTAACTTGTCGCGACCGCCGTAATACAATGCGATACCGCGATTTAAGTGCGCGTAGTTGTAAGTTGGATCAAGCTCAAGTACAGAATCAAACGCTTCATAGGCAGCATCAAAATTGCCTGCCTGCGTTAAATATATACCTAAGTAATTGAATACTTCAGGCATATCTGGTCGGATTGCCAACGCTTGTGAAAAATCATTTCGCGCTAGTGCCCTCAGACCGAGACTATCATACAACACTCCGCGCTCATATAAAAGCTGTGCGCGTTCGTCATCGGTTAAAGCCCGACTGGCAAGAATTTGTTCCATACGTGCCAGAATCACTTCCTGCTGCAAAGTCGGTTGCAGTGGTACTGCGAGGACTTCACTCTTACGCCAGGCGGAATTACTGCATCCAGCCAGCGTGAGTGCTGTCGCAACGAAACACCAGCGCAAAAAAGGCTTCATTTCCCACTCCCGAAGACAACGATTGAATGAACGTCCTGTTCCCCGGTTGCTAACAAGGCTTCCTGCCGGGTTAAAGGCCCCCCGCTCACGCGGAGGGCAATGGCAACCTTACTCGCCCTGGCTTGCCGGTGCTTCCGGCGTAGCTTCTGGCTGAGACTGCTCAGTTGCTTCTTTAATGCTCAGACGGACGCGGCCCTGGCGATCAACTTCCAGAACTTTAACCGGTACTTCCTGACCCATCTGCAGGTAATCGGTCACTTTCTCTACGCGCTTGTCAGCGATCTGAGAGATGTGAACCAGACCTTCTTTACCACCACCGATGGCAACGAATGCGCCAAAGTCAACGATACGGGTCACTTTACCATTGTAGATACGGCCAACTTCGATTTCTGCAGTAATCTCTTCGATACGACGGATAGCATATTTTGCTTTTTCACCGTCGGTCGCAGCGATCTTCACAGTGCCATCATCTTCGATTTCGATGGTGGTACCGGTTTCTTCGGTCAGAGCACGGATAACAGAACCGCCTTTACCGATAACGTCTTTGATCTTGTCCGGGCTGATCTTAATAGTGTGGATACGCGGAGCAAACTGAGAAATGTCGCCGCGCGGCGCGTTGATCGCCTGTTCCATCACGCTCAGGATGTGCAGACGTGCACCTTTAGCCTGGTTCAGAGCAACCTGCATGATCTCTTTGGTGATACCTTCGATTTTGATATCCATCTGCAGCGCAGAGATACCATCGCGGGAACCGGCTACTTTAAAGTCCATGTCGCCCAAGTGATCTTCGTCACCCAGAATGTCAGACAGAACCACAAAGTTATCACCTTCTTTCACCAGGCCCATCGCGATACCCGCAACAGCGGCTTTAATCGGCACGCCTGCGTCCATCAGTGCCAGAGAAGCACCACACACGGAAGCCATGGAAGAAGAACCGTTAGATTCGGTGATTTCAGACACAACACGTACGGTGTACGGGAATTTGTCCAGTTCCGGCATCACTGCCAGTACGCCGCGTTTCGCCAGACGGCCGTGACCAATCTCACGACGCTTCGGAGAACCGACCATACCAGTTTCGCCTACGCAGTACGGAGGGAAGTTGTAGTGGAACAGGAAGTTGTCAGTACGCTCGCCCATCAGTTCGTCGAGGTTCTGTGCATCACGGGTGGTGCCCAGAGTCGCAGTGACCAGCGCCTGAGTTTCACCACGGGTGAACAGTGCGGAACCGTGAGTACGCGGCAGTACGCCTGTACGCACGTCCAGACCACGGATCATGTCTTTTTCACGGCCATCGATGCGCGGCTCACCTGCCAGTACACGGCTACGAACAACGTTTTTCTCGATAGCGTGCAGGATTTCACCCAGTTCGTTAGCGTCCAGAGTTTCATCTTCTGCAACCAGCGTAGCGATGGTTTCAGATTTGATCACGTCAACCTGAGCATAACGCTCTTGCTTGTCGGTGATGCGGTAAGCATCGCTCAGACGAGATTCTGCCAGCGCAGCAACGCGCGCATTCAGCGCTTCGTTGACGGCTTCTGGCTGCCAGTCCCAACGCGGTTTGCCGGCTTCTTTAACCAGCTCGTTGATTTCTTTGATAACAACCTGCTGCTGTTCGTGACCGAATACCACTGCGCCCAGCATCTGATCTTCGCTCAGCAGTTCAGCTTCGGATTCAACCATCAATACGGCAGCTTCAGTACCGGCAACAACCAGGTCCAGTTTGCTTTCTTTCAGTTCGTCCTGAGTCGGGTTCAGTACGTACTGGTCATTGATATAACCAACACGGGCAGAACCGATCGGGCCGTTGAACGGCAGGCCAGACAGGGACAGCGCAGCGGATGCGCCGATCATTGCCACGATATCCGGGTTAACCTGCGGGTTAACGGAAACGACGGTTGCAATAACCTGAACTTCGTTAATGAAACCTTCCGGGAACAGCGGACGAACCGGGCGGTCAATCAGACGCGCGATCAGGGTTTCGCCTTCACTCGGACGGCCTTCACGGCGGAAGAAGCTACCCGGGATACGGCCAGCAGCGTAGGTACGCTCCTGATAGTTAACGGTCAGCGGGAAGAAATCCTGGCCCGGCTTGGTTTTTTTCTGACCAACAACGGTAACAAATACCGCGGTGTCATCCATGCTAACCATAACAGCAGCAGTTGCCTGACGTGCCATCATGCCGGTTTCCAGCGTTACGGTATGTTGGCCGTACTGGAATTTACGAACGATCGGATTAAGCAAAATAATATCCTTTCTCTTTTTTTAACGGCGTATTTATACACGCCATCGTTAATACCCGATCTTCTGCGCATCCTCGCGACTAATGACAACCCTAACCCACGCGTATTGGGTAAAGCCTCTCATTAGCCGCGCGAACCTCTGCAACGGAAGATCATTCATAGCAACAATACATTAGTTTCCAGCGGATTGCTGCCATCTGCTGGAAAAAAGGGGCCATGAAGGCCCCCTCTTTCTGAAACTCGAAAGACTTAGCGACGCAGGCCCAGACGCTCGATCAGCGCGGTGTAGCGTGCAACATCTTTACGCTTCAGGTAGTCGAGCAGTTTACGACGCTGAGAAACCATACGCAGCAGACCACGACGGCTGTGGTGATCTTTTTTGTGTTCAGAGAAGTGACCCTGCAGGTGGTTAATCTGTGCAGTCAACAGAGCAACCTGAACATCGGTAGAACCGGTGTCGTTTGCATCACGACCAAACTCAGAAACAATTTTAGCTGTAGCTTCAGTACTTAGAGACATTTTAAAACTCCAAAGTGTTAAGAATGAAAGGATGCCGATCTCTAATTCAGCGATCCCAGTGTACGCCGCGCGAACTGTTAAATAATTTACGCGACGTTAAGCGGCAGTATTCTACTCGCAGCGCCTGCTTATCGCAAGACAGAGAGCGCTATGCAGGATACTCAACCACCAGTCGACGGGGTGCAACACGACCTTCATCGTCGATCTCACCCATGCCGATAAATTTGCCGTCATCACCTTCCGTCACGCGAACCAGCCCTTCCAGCGGTACGCCCGACGTGCGCACCGGATTACCATTTTTAAAGTAAACCGATGACGTTAAAGGCAGATTAACCACCGGATAGTCCGATGCCGGACTGTCCATTGGCATCAGCAAAGGATCAAGTAGTTGCGCCGCTGGAATGCTCTGCTGTTCGGCCTGTTCAACCAGGCTGTGCAAATGCTCCAGCGTAACCATACGATCCACCGGATATTTGCTGACCGTCAGACGGCGCAGGTACGTCACATGCGCACCACATCCGAGTTTCTCGCCCAGATCGTCAACAATCGTTCGAATGTACGTTCCTTTGGAGCAATGGACTTCCAACTCCAGTTCGTTACCTTCGTGACGGATAAACAGCAGTTCGTAAACGGTAATCGGTCTGGCTTCACGCGGTACTTCAATACCCTGACGTGCATACTCATACAGCTTTTTACCCTGATACTTCAGCGCTGAGTACATCGACGGGATTTGTTCGATATCGCCACGAAACGTCTCCAGTGCACTGGCTAGCTGTTCCGGAGTAAACGTCACCGGACGCTCCTGCACAATTTGCCCATCGGCATCGGAGGTATCAGTACGCTGGCCCAGACGGGCAACCACGCGATAACGTTTGTCAGAGTCCAGCAGATACTGCGAAAACTTTGTCGCTTCTCCGAGACAGATAGGCAGCATGCCTGTCGCCAGCGGATCCAGCGCGCCAGTATGACCGGCACGGTTGGCATTGTAGAGGCGCTTTACTTTTTGCAGTACGTCATTGCTGGACATGCCCTGCGGCTTATCCAGCAACAGAACACCATGAATGTCGCGACCACGACGACGAGGACGACTCATTAGTCCTCCTTGCTGTCGTCCGCAGGATTCACACGACGTTCATCGTCATGTTTCACCACGCTGGTCACCAGGTTAGACATGCGCATCCCTTCGACCAACGAGTTGTCGTAGAAGAAGGTCAGTTCCGGCACGATACGCAGGCGCATAGCTTTACCCAGCAACGAGCGGATAAACCCAGAAGCTTCCTGCAATGCTTTAATACCGTTCTTCACAGCAGCTTCGTCCTGGTCGTTCAGGAAGGTCACGAACACTTTGGCATACGCCAGGTCACGAGACATCTCAACGCCGGACACGGTAGTCATCATGCCTACACGTGGATCTTTAATTTCGCGTTGCAGGATGAGTGCGATCTCTTTTTGCATCTCCTGGGCCACGCGCTGCGGGCGACCAAATTCTTTCGCCATAATAAATTCTCCAGAATAAAGACAAAAAAGGGGCCATAAGCCCCTTTTTAAATTTCATTGCCGGGTGGCGCTTAGCTTACCCGGCCTACCTCAAATAAGCTTCTATGGATTGAGCGGCCAACACAGCAGCAGCCCAAAAGACAACGAAGATTATGCGATGGTACGTTTGATTTCGATGATTTCGAATACTTCGATCATATCGCCAACGCGAACGTCGTTGTAGTTCTTAACGCCGATACCACATTCCATGCCGTTACGGACTTCGTTAACGTCATCTTTGAAGCGGCGCAGGGATTCCAGCTCGCCTTCATAGATAACCACGTTGTCACGCAGAACGCGGATTGGGTTGTGACGTTTAATCGTACCTTCGGTAACCATACAACCTGCGATGGCGCCGAATTTCGGAGATTTGAACACGTCACGCACTTCAGCCAGACCAATGATCTGCTGTTTCAGTTCCGGAGACAGCATGCCGCTCATCGCTGCTTTCACTTCGTCGATCAAGTGATAGATGACGGAGTAGTAACGCAGATCCAGGCTTTCAGATTCAATCACTTTACGCGCAGAGGCATCAGCACGTACGTTGAAGCCAACCAGAATCGCGTTGGATGCCGCAGCCAGCGTGGCGTCGGTTTCGGTGATACCACCTACGCCAGAACCGATGATCTTCACTTTAACTTCGTCAGTAGACAGTTTCAGCAAGGAGTCGGAGATCGCTTCGACAGAACCCTGAACGTCAGCTTTCAGGACGACGTTCACTTCGTGAACTTCGCCTTCGGTCATGTTAGCGAACATGTTCTCGAGTTTAGATTTCTGCTGGCGAGCCAGTTTAACTTCACGGAATTTGCCCTGACGATACAGTGCAACTTCACGAGCTTTCTTCTCGTCACGTACGACGGTAACTTCGTCACCGGCAGCCGGAACACCGGACAGACCCAAGATTTCCACCGGAATGGACGGACCTGCTTCCAGTACTTCCTGACCCAGTTCGTTACGCATTGCACGAACACGGCCGTATTCAAAGCCACACAGTACGATGTCGCCTTTGTTCAGCGTACCTTCACGTACCAGAACCGTTGCAACCGGACCACGACCTTTATCCAGGAAGGATTCGATTACGGCACCGCTCGCCATACCTTTACGTACCGCTTTCAGTTCCAGAACTTCAGCCTGCAGCAGGATAGCGTTCAGCAGGTCATCAATACCGGTACCTGCTTTCGCAGAAACTGGGATGAACTGAGATTCGCCGCCCCACTCTTCCGGCATAACACCGTACTGGGACAGTTCGTTCTTCACGCGATCCAGATCGGCTTCTGGCTTATCAATTTTGTTCACTGCAACAACCAGAGGCACCTGCGCCGCTTTCGCGTGCTGAATAGCTTCAATGGTCTGCGGCATCACGCCGTCATCTGCAGCAACAACCAGAACAACGATATCCGTTGCCTGAGCACCACGAGCACGCATAGAGGTAAACGCGGCGTGACCCGGGGTATCCAGGAAGGTGATCATACCGTTGTCAGTTTCAACGTGGTACGCACCGATGTGCTGAGTAATGCCGCCCGCTTCGCCAGAGGCCACTTTCGTTGAACGAATGTAGTCCAGCAGAGAGGTTTTACCGTGGTCAACGTGACCCATGATGGTCACGACCGGTGCACGAGCTTCAGCCGCAGCACCTGTATCACGGTCGCTCATTACTGCTTCTTCCAGTTCGTTTTCACGACGCAGGATAACTTTGTGGCCCATCTCTTCGGCAACCAGCTGTGCGGTTTCCTGATCGATAACCTGGTTGATGGTCGCCATCGCACCCAGCTTCATCATCGCTTTGATGACCTGAGAGCCTTTAACAGCCATCTTGTTCGCCAGTTCACCAACGGTGATGGTTTCGCCAATCACAACGTCACGGTTAACAGCCTGAGCTGGCTTCTGGAAGCCCTGCTGCAGAGAAGAACCTTTACGCTGCTTGCCGCCTTTACCGCCGCGAACCGCTGCACGCGCTTCTTCACGATCGGCTTTAGATTCAGCGTGCTTATTGCCTTTCTTCGCCGGACGCGCTGCTTTCGTGGTGCGAGTACGGCCACGGCCGCCTTCTACTTCACGATCGTTTTCGTCTTCTGCCTGGCGAGCATGCTGAGAAGTGGTGACGTGATAATCGCTCTTATCTTCTTCACCTTTTGCTTTCTCTTGCTCTGCCCAAACACCGGCATTTTCTTCCGCCATACGACGGGCTTCTTCAGCCACACGGCGAGCTTCTTCTTCAAGCTTGCGACGCGCTTCTTCTTCCGCTTTACGCTTCAGTTCTGCGGCTTCATTTTCACGGCGGGCTTTTTCGGCCTGGGCGGTTTTAGTCATATCGTCGGTCTGTTGATTGCTCACTTTGTCTTTTTCCGCAGCTTCACGTTTCGCTTTATCAGCGGCTTCACGTTTAGCTTGTTCTGCGGCCTCACGTTCGGCTTTTTGTTGCGCCTCGCGTTTAGCAGTTTCTTCTGCCTCACGACGGGCTTGCTCTTCCGCTTCACGCTGCGCCTGCTCTTCCGCGGCAAGGCGTTCAGCCTCTTGCGGATCGCGTTTCACAAAGGTGCGTGTCTTGCGGACTTCGATTTGTACCGATTTGCTTTTTCCACCGGTACCAGGAATATTGAGAGTACTGCGCGTTTTACGCTGCAATGTCAACTTATCTGGTGCAGAGCCGTTTTCACGGTTCAGGTGCGCCAGTAAGGTTTGTTTCTCTTGTGCTGACACAGAGTCGTCAGCAGACTTTGGGATACCTGCATCAGCAAATTGCTGTACCAGGCGATCCACGGAGGTCTGTATCTCTGCAGCCAGCGTTTTTACGGTTACATCTGTCATACTGTTCCTTCCTGCTACAGTTTATTACGCTTCGTCGCCGAACCAGCAAATATTACGGGCAGCCATAATCAGCTCACCGGCTTTTTCGTCGGTCAACCCTTCGATATCAGCCAGATCATCAATGCCCTGTTCAGCGAGATCTTCCAGCGTACAAACACCACGGGCAGCCAGTTTGAAGGCCATATCACGATCTAATCCTTCCAGATTCAGCAGATCGTCAGCCGGTTTGTTATCACCGAGGCTTTCTTCCTGGGCCAGTGCCAGAGTGGTCAGTGCGTTTTTAGCACGCTCGCGCAGCGCTTCAACGGTTGCTTCATCAAGGCCGTCAATTGCCAACAGCTCTTTCATTGGCACGTAGGCCAGTTCTTCCAGCGTAGCAAAACCTTCTTCTACCAGAACAGTCGCGAAATCTTCATCGATATCGAGATATTTGGTGAAGGTGTCAATGGCGGCATGCGCTTCAGCCTGATGCTTAGCCTGCAGGTCATCAACGGTCATTACGTTGAGTTCCCAACCGCTAAGCTGTGACGCCAGGCGGACGTTCTGACCATTACGTCCAATCGCCTGAGCCAGGTTACCGGCTTCAACCGCGATATCCATGGTGTGTTTGTCTTCATCCACCACGATAGATGCGACGTCTGCAGGCGCCATTGCGTTGATCACGAACTGTGCCGGGTTATCATCCCACAGGACGATATCGATACGCTCGCCGCCCAGTTCGGTAGAAACCGCCTGAACGCGCGCACCGCGCATACCCACGCAAGCACCCACCGGATCGATACGCTTATCGTTGGTTTTCACCGCGATTTTCGCACGAGAACCCGGATCGCGAGCCGCCGCTTTAATTTCAATGACTTCTTCGCCAATTTCTGGCACTTCGATGCGGAACAGTTCAATCAGCATTTCCGGCTTGGAACGCGTCACAAACAGTTGCGCGCCGCGCGCTTCCGGGCGAACGGAGTACAGAACACCACGAATACGGTCACCCGGACGGAAGTTTTCACGCGGCAGCATGTCTTCACGCAGGATCACAGCTTCAGCATTGCTGCCGAGGTCCAGTGCAATATTGTCGCGGTTAACTTTCTTCACCACACCAGTGACGATCTCGCCTTCGTGCTCGCGGAATTGATCAACAACCATTGCACGTTCAGCTTCACGTACTTTCTGTACGATAACCTGCTTCGCAGTCTGGGTGGTGATACGGTCAAAGGTGACTGATTCAATCTGATCTTCAACGTACTCACCCACGTTCAGACTTTCGTCTTCGTAACGTGCAGCTTCCAGAGTGATTTCTTTAGTTGGCTGAGTGACCTCTTCCACAATTACCCAACGGCGGAAAGTGTCGAAATCACCGCTTTTACGATCGATCTCTACGCGAACGTCGATCTCTTGTTCGTATTTTTTCTTTGTTGCTGTAGCCAGCGCACTTTCCAGCGCTTCAAAAATTTTCTCGCGTGGCAGCGATTTTTCATTGGATACGGCTTCAACAACAGCCAAAATTTCTTTGTTCATCGCGGGCTTTTCACCTCAATCCAGACTGTTAAAAGTGGGGAACCAGGTTCGCCTTCTGGATATTACTCAGCGCGAACACTTCATCTTTACCGTCGACTGTGACAGTGATCATCTCACCGTCCACCGCTTTGATAACGCCCTGCCATTTACGGCGATTTTGTACCGCCATACGAAGAACCAGCGTGACTTCTTCACCCAGGAAACGCACGTAGTGTTCAGCCGTGAACATAGGACGGTCGAGACCCGGTGAGGAGACTTCCAGGTTATAAGCAACGGTGATGGGATCTTCAACGTCCATCACGGCGCTAACCTGGTGGCTCACATCAGCACAATCATCAACATTGATGCCATCTTCACTATCAATATAGATGCGCAGTGTGGATGTGCGACCGCGAATAAATTCGATGCCGACCAGCTCGTACCCCAAGGCTTCAACTGGTGCTTTAATCATCTCTGTTAATTTTTGCTCTAATGTGGACAAGCCCACCCCCAAGACATAAAAAAAGGGCCTAAAGCCCAGTTATTCTGTAATCAGATAACAAAAAACCCCGATAAATCGGGGCTTTAGATAACTGAACCCTATAACCGCACCTGCGGTTCGGAGAACCTTCCGAAAGAATTTTTTTCAAATCCAGCTACGAAGGCCTAAGTCTTCACAGTATATTTGAAAAAGAACTCTAAGGGAAAGTGGTTGCGGGGGCCGGATTTGAACCGACGACCTTCGGGTTATGAGCCCGACGAGCTACCAGGCTGCTCCACCCCGCGCCTGAAACGTGGCAAATTTTACTCGTTTTGGGTAAAAAATGCAAATACTGCTGGGATTTGGTACCGAGGACGGGACGTAAAATCTGCGCACAGTATATTGATTATCTATGCCTTATGTCAACCTTGTTACTAGTATGCAAATGAATGAATGCCAGCCTACGCAAATTTAGCGAGGCCCGGCAAAGATAAATATGCCTTCACTGCCGTTATTTAACGAAATTATCACTAAACTCTTCCTGTCACCGTTAAAAGGTGATTAAATGAAAACTCATTTATTTTGCATAAAAATGCACTTAGCATAAAAAACCGACCTCTTCACCAGTCAATCAAGCAGGGTTTTATTTTATGACGACGATTCTCAAGCATCTTCCGGTAGGTCAACGTATTGGTATCGCTTTTTCCGGCGGCCTGGACACCAGTGCTGCACTGCTGTGGATGCGACAAAAAGGGGCTGTCCCATATGCATATACTGCGAATTTGGGCCAGCCGGATGAGGATGACTATGACGCCATCCCTCGCCGTGCAATGGAATATGGTGCTGAGAACGCTCGCCTGGTTGATTGCCGCAAGCAACTGGTTGCCGAAGGGATCGCAGCAATTCAATGTGGTGCGTTCCATAACACCACCGGCGGACTGACTTATTTCAACACTACGCCGCTGGGCCGCGCGGTGACCGGCACTATGTTGGTGGCTGCCATGAAAGAAGACGGCGTCAATATCTGGGGGGATGGCAGCACCTATAAAGGTAACGATATTGAGCGTTTCTATCGTTACGGTTTGCTGACTAATGCCGAACTACAGATTTACAAACCGTGGCTGGACACCGACTTCATCGACGAGCTCGGTGGTCGCCACGAGATGTCGGAATTTATGATCGCCTGCGGTTTTGACTACAAAATGTCTGTCGAAAAAGCGTATTCCACCGACTCCAATATGCTCGGGGCAACGCACGAAGCAAAAGATCTGGAATTCCTCAACTCCAGCCTCAAGATTGTGAACCCAATTATGGGCGTCAAGTTCTGGGATGAGAGCGTGAAGATCCCGGCGGAAGAAGTGACCGTCCGTTTTGAGCAGGGCCATCCGGTTGCGCTGAACGGCAAAACCTTCAGCGACGACGTAGAGATGATGATGGAAGCCAACCGCATTGGCGGTCGTCATGGCCTGGGTATGAGCGATCAGATTGAAAACCGTATTATCGAAGCGAAAAGCCGTGGCATTTACGAAGCTCCGGGGATGGCGCTGCTGCACATCGCCTATGAGCGCCTGCTGACCGGTATCCATAACGAAGACACCATCGAGCAGTATCACGCTCATGGTCGTCAGTTGGGTCGTCTGCTGTATCAGGGTCGCTGGTTTGACTCCCAGGCGCTGATGCTGCGTGATGGCCTGCAACGCTGGGTCGCGAGCCAAATCACCGGAGAAGTGACGCTGGAGCTGCGTCGCGGTAACGACTATTCCATTATGAATACCGTCTCCGATAACCTGACCTACAAACCAGAACGTCTGACCATGGAGAAAGGCGATTCCGTCTTCTCACCGGACGATCGTATCGGACAGTTGACCATGCGTAACCTGGATATCACCGATACCCGCGAGAAACTGTTCGGCTACGCGCAGTCTGGTTTGCTGACTGCCTCTTCTGCAACCGGTCTGCCGCAGGTAGAGAATCTGGAAAACAAAGCGAAGTAATCGCCAACAGAAATGACAAAAGCCGCGCAAGCGGCTTTTTTATACACCGAACTTGAGAGCTGTAGTCACGTAGTGTGAAGGTGTGAGTAACTCGTAGGCCTGATAAGCGAAGCACCATCAGGCAAATTATCGGATGGCGACGTAAACGCCTTATCCGAGCTACGAATTACGGGTCAAAATATACAGACGAAAAAAAAGACGCTTTGCAGCGTCTTTTTCTTTGGAATATTGGTACTGAGGATGGGACTCGAACCCACAAGCCCGTTAGGGCACTACCACCTCAAGGTAGCGTGTCTACCAATTCCACCACCTCAGCACAGATACTACTATTAACGCGGGATATCGCTGGTCGGCTGAGCCGGAGCAGCTGGCTGAGTTTGCTCGGTTTTCGCCGGTGCACTCAGATTTTCCCACTCGCTTCCTTTATTGGTCTTATTGCTGTTCATGTTACCCAGCACCAGACTGATAATGAAGAACAAGGTTCCCAATACAGCTGTCATTCGGGTCATGAAGTTACCAGAACCACTTGAACCAAACAGTGTACCAGAAGCGCCTGCGCCAAAAGAGGCTCCCATATCAGCGCCTTTACCTTGCTGCAGCATGATCAAGCCCACCAGGCCAATTGCCACAATAAGGAAAACTACTAAAAGAGCTTCGTGCATAATCAACCTGTTCCTTGCGGAGTTGCCGCGTACCAATGCTTCGACCATTAAAGCGGGAATGTTTTACTGTTTCCCACTGAAGCGGGTGTGAATACTAACCAAAGCGAATAACCTTCGCAAGGGCAATTTAAGTGTATTGTATCAACTGAAGAAAAAATCGCCACATCAATCAAAAACGCAGCAATTTATCCCAGCATCGCTGCATGACGGGTCGCTGATCGTCAAGGTTTGCCCAAACAACAACCGGAATCTCACCAATCAGATCTGAATTGTCTGGCCAGCAGTGGATAATCTCATGATTCACTAATTCTTCTGCCACCATCGACTCGGGCAGCCATGCTATTCCCATATGGCGCAGCACCATTTCACGGATCGTTTCGCTTAACCCACTCTCAAAGACCTTTTTCAGCCGTGGGTGAACATGTTGCTCTAGCGGATCAATAATGCGTCTGACAAAGGTATAGTCGCTATAGCAAAGCCATGGGATCGAGGTATCAGGATCATCAAGCTTATCTGCCAGTTGGGCTGAAATAACCGGGATGAACCGCTCATATCGCCACAATGAGCGTTTTAGCCCCCCGGCAATCTCCAGCCCCGGCTGTGAAGACGGCAAATCGTAGGTCACCAGAAAATCAATTTTCCGGTTTATCAGCGCATTAAAGTGGTTATCAATCCCCTGGATACTGGCATTTACCGTAAAGCTTAATTGCGGTTCGCTTTGGCGCAGGTAATTGATCATATCAGGCAGGATATTCACCGACAGCGTGTGCAGACTGACCATCACCAGCGTGTTTTCTGTTGTCGGCATCATGGCAGCCAGTTCATGACGCGCCTCCGTCAGCGTATTGAGAACATGTCGGGCATAGGGTTCAAACCGTTCACCATAACGGGTTAACGTAACGGGGGTCGTGGTGCGGTCAAATAGCGGGACGCCTAACATCTCCTCCAGCGCTTTAATACGCCGACTTAGCGCGGGCTGAGTAATATGCCGCTGTATTGCCGCCAGGGAGTAATTCCCATGCTGACTTAAGGCCAGGAAATCGTCTAACCACTTACTATCCACGTTTCATTCTCCACCATTCCATATCCGTATCCTCCGATAACAAATCGGAAATAGTCACAGTTATAGTAATGGCTTTAGTGTGGTCCGCATAACAACAATATTCCGTTTCACCTGCCGAGTCTCCCTCCCCTTGACGTTTGACAGGATTGATATGTTTACTTTACTGACCAATGCCCGTGTATTTTCCCCGGAGGATTTAGGCCTCCGCTCTCTGCTCATTCATGCCGATCGTATTGTGGCAGTAGACAAAGATATTTCTCGCTTCGATGGCGTCAACGAGGTCATCGATTGCCGGGGCAAATGGGTTATCCCAGGCATCATCGATCAGCATGTGCATCTTACCGGTGGCGGTGGCGAAGCTGGATTTGCCAGCCGAACGCCTGCCGTCAAGCTTCGCGATCTGATTCAGGCGGGTATTACCACTGTTGTCGGCGTATTAGGTACCGATGCTATTTCTCGCTCGCCCAAAGATCTGTACGCCAAAATGCAGTCTCTGAATCTGGAGGGCGTGCGTGCGTTTATGCATACCGGAGCTTACGCGGTGCCCAGCCCGACGATTACGCAGTCCATCCGCGATGACATGGCCTTTATCCCGGCTATTCTCGGCGTTAAAATCGCCCTCGCTGACCACCGTGGTTCATACCCCTCTTTCCAGGAATTACTGAGGATAGTCAGCGATATCCGCGTGGCCTCACTGCTGGCTGGGAAAAAAGGACTGCTGCATGTGCACCTGGGTAACCTGCCGGAAGGGATGTCGCAACTTATCGCACTTTGCGATGCCGGGATCCCGATTCACCATATTTCTCCGACTCATGTGGCAAGAACCGAAGCCCTATTCAGCCAGGCTATCGATTTCGCCCATCGCGGCGGCCATATTGACGTGACATCTGGCGGCAGCCGTTTTATGCCTCAGGAAGAGGCTATCCTCCACGCACTGGAAGCTCAGGTCCCCGCCGAGCGCATTACCATCAGCTCGGATGGCAATGGCAGCGTGCCGCGCTTTAACGCCCAGGGCATCGTTGAAGGTTTAAGCGCGGCACCTGTCGCAGGCAACCTGAACCTGCTTCCTCGCCTGATTGATATTGGTATTCCTGTCGCACAGGCCGTTGCCATGATGACGGCAAACGTTGCCCGCTCGCTCGGTATTTCCGGCGGCATGCTCTGCGCTGGAGAACGTGCCGATATCTGCGTACTCAATGATGACCTCTCGCTTGCCCATCTGTTCGCTGCGGGTAAGCCGTTACTGCGTGATGGTGAATGCCTGGTCAACGGCAATTTTGAGTGAGGAGGCGAGAATGTCATTACTGCTGGCGCTAGTCGCCATTGTCTTTGCCGGGCGGCTAATCCTGAAAAAATATCACCCTCAGTCTGTGCTGCTACTGACCGGGATTGCGCTGTTACTCATCGCCCATTTTAGCGGGATGACCACGCTCAGTAGCCTGGTGAAGAAAAGCACCGGATTTGGCCCCTTTGATGCGTTTGAGTTTATCCGCGATACCCTGAGCGTGCGTCTTGGCGGCCTTGGGCTGCAAATTATGCTGATAGGTGGCTTTGCTACCTATATGTCAGCCATTGGCGCAAGCCAGGTGCTGGTCCGGGTTACCTCGCGGCCATTACAGCGCCTGAACTCCCCTTATCTGCTGCTCGGGCTGGCATTATTGCTGGGTCAATTCTTGTCGCTGTTTATCAGCAGCGCCACCGGGCTGGGTCTGCTGTTGATGGCGACGCTGTACCCGCTGCTGACCCGTCTTGGCTGTAGTCGCGCCGCCGTTGCCGCCGTTATCGCCAGCACCTGTGCGGTTGAATTTGGCCCAGGTTCTGGTAACTCGGTTCTCGCCGCCAAAACCGCAGGCATCGAGGTGGTGAACTATTTCGTGCAGGATCAATTGCCGATCGTCGTGCCCGTCATTCTGTTCATCGCCCTGCTGCATATTGTTGTGCAACGCTTTTTCGACCGTCGGGAAAGTGGTGACAATGTGGCTCAGCAGATGCAGACATTAACGTCGACCGATGAAGCTGACGCACCTATCGCCTGGCTGTTTTTGCCCATGCTGCCGCTAGTGTTGATGCTGGTGTGCAGTGATTTAGTATTCAGTTCACTTAAGATTACGCTGGATACCGCCGTACTGATAAGCCTTGCTATTACCCTGGCATGTGAGTACTGCCGCCATCGTAAGGCGCGCGAGGTGATGGCTGGCGTACAAAAAGTCTTCGACAGCATGGGCAGCGTGTTTGCCACCGTCGTGACGCTGATTATCGCCGGTGAAGTTTTTTCTGCCGGGCTGAAAGCCATTGGCGCCGTCGACGCACTGCTGTCACTTTCTGGTGAATTTGGTCTCAGCGCCGCCTCGATAATCTTGCTAATGACCCTGATCACCTTTGCGATTTCCGCACTGATGGGCTCCGGGAATGCGGCGTTCTTCTCCTTCGCCCCAATGGTGCCGGACATCAGCCGCCATATCGGCAGCGATATCGCCGTGATGATGCTGCCTATTCAGATATCGGCGGGTATTGGTCGGACGTTATCGCCCATTGCTGGCGTGATCATTGCCATCGCCGGGATCGCAGGCGTATCGCCGGTAGACATTGTCAAACGTACCGCGATTCCGATGTTGGGAGGGTGGTTGCTGATGATTGTACTGACATTTGCACGTTCAGGACATTTGCTGGCGGTACTGCCGTGGCTGGCGGGTCTTGTGCTAATAATGGCCGGGGGCTATTTCTGGCAACATCGACGCAAACAGGCACTTTCAGTAGGATAAAAAAAGCCGGAGTCCTAGACTCCGGCATTCACGCTTTCAGGCTTAAACTGCTTTCACTGCATCCGCAATACGGTGAGCGAGTTCAGTGACCTGCGCTTCATCTTCACCTTCAACCATCACACGGATTAACGGCTCGGTGCCTGACTTACGCAGAAGAACGCGACCACGGTTACCCAACGTCGCTTCGACCTCTGCCATCACCGCTTTCACGTTTTCATGTTCCAGCGGATCGCTGCTACCTGCGGTGTAACGTACGTTAACCAGCAGTTGTGGGAACATTTTCATACCGCTGCACAGGTCATGCAAACTCATATGGTTACGTACCATTGCCGCCAGCACCTGCAGACCCGCCACGATACCGTCACCGGTGGTGGTTTTATCCAGCAGGATCACGTGCCCTGAGTTTTCAGCACCGATGCGCCAGCCTTTCTCCTGCATTTTTTCCAGCACGTAGCGGTCACCGACTTTCGCACGGGCAAAGGGAATACCAAGCTGTTTTAGCGCCAGCTCCAGACCCATGTTGCTCATCAACGTACCTACCGCGCCACCGCGCAGCTGTCCCTGACGCAGTGCTTCACGGGCGATGATGTACATGATCTGATCGCCATCAACCTTGTTGCCTTCGTGGTCAACCATGATCACGCGGTCGCCATCGCCATCCAATGCAATACCCAGATCGGCTTTTTCCGCAATCACGCGCGCCTGCAGCGCACGGACGTCAGTGGCGCCGACTTCTTCATTGATGTTAACGCCATTCGGCTCACAGCCGATCGCAATGACTTTTGCACCCAGCTCACGCAGGACATTTGGCGCAATGTGGTACGTCGCACCGTTAGCGCAATCCACCACGATTTTAAGCTCACTCAGGCTCAGCTCATTCGGGAAGGTGCCTTTGCAAAACTCGATATAGCGACCGGCAGCATCAACGATACGGGTAGCTTTACCCAGTTCAGCTGAGTCTACACAGGTGATCGCCTTTTCCATCTCAGCCTCAATGGCTTCTTCAACCGCATCGGGCAGTTTGGTGCCGTCGATGGAGAAGAATTTAATCCCGTTGTCATAAAACGGGTTGTGCGAAGCGGAGATGACAATCCCGGCTTCAGCGCGGAAAGCGCGCGTCAGATACGCAACAGCGGGTGTTGGCATTGGGCCCGTGAAAGAAGCCGACAGTCCGGCGGCAGCCAAACCTGCTTCCAGCGCAGACTCCAGCATATAGCCGGAAATACGCGTATCTTTACCGATAATAATTTTACGTGAACCATGACGTGCCAGCACTTTACCTGCCGCCCAACCCAGCTTGAGCACAAAATCAGGAGTAATTGGGGCGTCGCCTACGCGACCACGGATCCCATCAGTGCCAAAATATTTACGATTACTCATAGCGTTTATTTTCCTTTGCAGACAATGTGGCTTCCACCACACGCATCGCTTCTACGGTTTCTTTGACGTCATGGACACGAAGAATCTGCGCACCCTGCATGGCAGCAATCACCGCACATGCAAGACTACCGCTCAGGCGTTCAGATGGCCCCACGTTCAACAACTGACCAATCATTGATTTTCGTGACATTCCAACCAGCAGCGGCAGATTAAAATGATGAAACTCCGCCAGGCGTGCCAGTAATGTGTAGTTATGGGTGAGATTTTTACCGAAACCGAACCCTGGGTCGAGCAACAATTTATCTTTTGCGATCCCAGCCCTTTCACAACGAGCTATTTGCTCAACAAAGTAGCGGTTTACGTCAGCAAAAACATCCTCGTACTTTGGCGCTTCCTGCATGGTCTTCGGCTGCCCCTGCATGTGCATCAGGCAAACGGGTAACCCAGTTTCCGCCGCAGCTTCCAGTGCACCAGGCTCTGTCAGGGAGCGAATATCATTAATGATATGCGCGCCGACTCGGGCACATTCACGAATCACTTCCGGTTTAGAGGTATCCACCGAGATCCACACTTCAAAGCGTTGGGCAATGGCCTCAACGACCGGGATCACGCGTTCCAGCTCTTCTTCCACGCTAACATCTGCCGCCCCCGGCCGTGTAGATTCGCCACCCACATCAATGATAGTCGCCCCGGAGTTAATCATCAGATTTGCGTGCTTCACCGCCTCAACCAGGGTGTTGTGCGCTCCACCATCAGAAAAAGAGTCCGGCGTGACGTTTAAAATTCCCATGACGTGGGGATGGCTGAGATCCAGCGAAGAACCCTGAGCAAAGAGTTTCATAGTGTTATCCCTGGTAAAATCTTTAATGAACAGATAAGAAAAACCCCGGAGCAAGCCCCAGGGTTTTCAATTAATACTCGGTCATCAGCAACGATAACTTATTTGTCACCTAACTGCTCTGACATGTTACCCGGATTCGGCGAGGTCGGTTCATCAACCGGACGCGGCGCACTTGGGGTGCCATTGTTGCCAGAGTTGTTAGACGTACCGGATTCCTCCCAACCTGCTGGTGGACGCACATCACGGCGAGCCATCAGATCGTCAATCTGCGGTGCATCGATAGTCTCATATTTCATGAGCGCATCTTTCATCGAGTGCAGAATGTCCAGGTTATCGTTCAGAAGACGACGAGCACGCTCGTAGTTACGTTCAATCAGCAATTTAACTTCCTGATCGATAATGCGCGCGGTTTCATCGGACATATGTTTTGCTTTCGCAACAGAACGACCGAGGAACACTTCGCCTTCTTCTTCCGCGTACAGCAACGGACCCAGCTTTTCAGAGAAGCCCCACTGCGTCACCATGTTACGCGCCAGGTTAGTCGCGACTTTAATGTCGTTCGACGCACCGGTGGAAACATGTTCAACACCATAGATAATCTCTTCAGCCAGACGACCGCCGTACAGCGTAGAGATCTGACTTTCCAGTTTCTGACGGCTGGCGCTGATCGCGTCACCTTCAGGCAGGAAGAAGGTCACACCCAGCGCACGACCGCGTGGAATAATCGTCACTTTGTGCACCGGATCGTGTTCCGGTACCAGGCGACCGATAATCGCGTGACCTGCTTCGTGATACGCGGTGGATTCCTTCTGCGCTTCCGTCATCACCATGGAGCGACGTTCCGCACCCATCATGATTTTGTCTTTCGCTTTCTCGAACTCAACCATCGACACAACGCGCTTGTTGCCACGTGCAGCAAACAGCGCCGCTTCGTTCACCAGGTTCGCGAGGTCTGCACCGGAGAAGCCAGGCGTACCGCGGGCAATGATTGCCGCATCGATATCCGGAGACAGCGGTACGCGACGCATATGCACTTTCAGAATCTGTTCACGACCGCGAACGTCCGGCAGACCAACCACTACCTGACGGTCAAAACGGCCTGGACGCAACAGCGCAGGGTCAAGTACGTCCGGACGGTTAGTTGCCGCGATAACGATAATGCCTTCGTTACCTTCGAAGCCGTCCATCTCAACCAGCATCTGGTTCAGCGTCTGCTCACGTTCATCATGACCACCGCCCAGACCAGCGCCACGTTGGCGGCCGACGGCGTCGATTTCATCGATGAAGATGATGCATGGTGCTGCTTTCTTGGCCTGTTCGAACATGTCACGCACACGAGATGCGCCCACACCAACGAACATTTCCACGAAGTCAGAACCGGAAATTGTGAAGAATGGAACCTTCGCTTCACCCGCGATGGCTTTTGCCAACAGGGTTTTACCGGTACCCGGAGGGCCGACCATCAGGACGCCTTTCGGGATCTTACCGCCCAGTTTCTGGAAACGGCTTGGTTCGCGCAAGTACTCAACCAGTTCAGCCACCTCTTCTTTTGCTTCGTCACAACCTGCAACGTCAGCAAAGGTGGTTTTGATCTGATCTTCTGTCAGCATGCGCGCTTTACTCTTACCGAACGACATGGCGCCTTTGCCACCCCCGCCCTGCATCTGACGCATGAAGAAGATCCAGACACCAATCAGCAGCAGCATTGGGAACCAGGAAATGAAGATAGAAGCCAGCAGGCTCGGCTCTTCAGGCGGCTCGCCAACAACCTTGACGTTTTTGGTCAGCAGGTTATCAAGCAGCTTCGGATCGTTAACCGGGATGTAGGTCGTGTAACGGTTACTATCTTTCTTGGTAACGTTAATCTCACGTCCGTTGATACGCGCTTCACGAACCTGGTCCTGATTGACCTCTTGCAGGAAGGTAGAGTAATCCACCTTACGGCCATTAGACTCGCTGGGCCCAAAGCTCTGGAATACTGACATCAGCACAACGGCAATGACCAGCCAGAGTATTAGGTTTTTCGCCATGTCACTCAAGGGATTAACCTCTTATTACAACTGTGTTAAAAACAGCGTCAGGATACTCTATATCCAGCGTCTTTCAAACTTTCGTTTGAAATCTGCCGGTTATGGTTTACGCCCGGTCGCTACAATGTACACTTCACGCGAACGGGCGCGAGAAGAGTCCGGCTTACGAACTTTGACCTTCGTAAACAGGGAGCGAATCTCTCTTAGATACTCATCGAAGCCTTCGCCCTGGAACACCTTCACTACAAAACTACCACCTGGCGCTAATACATCACGAGCCATTCCAAGCGCCAGTTCTACCAGATACATGGCCCGGGGAATATCCACCGCCGGTGTTCCACACATATTTGGTGCCATATCAGACATGACAACTTGTACTTTACTGTCACCTACGCGCTCAAGTAACGCTTTCAGGACTAATTCATCACGAAAGTCGCCCTGAAGGAAGTCCACACCAACGATTGGATCCATAGGTAAAAGATCGCAAGCGATAATGCGGCCGCTGTTTCCGATCTGCGTAACCGCATATTGCGACCAGCCACCGGGTGCAGCGCCGAGGTCAACTATCGTCATCCCCGGTTTAAAAATTTTGTCACTTTGCTGTATTTCATCAAGTTTAAACCAGGCACGGGAACGTAACCCCTTTTTCTGTGCCTGCTGAACATATTTATCGCTAAAGTGTTCCTGAAGCCAGCGGCTTGAGCTGGCAGAACGCTTTTTACCTGTCATTTTACTTTCCCATCGGGCAGTTCATCGTAACCAATGGTGTAAATTTCTACACTGCTATTTGGTGATATATGGGAGATGGCGGTAGAATGACCCGTTTTCAATCCCAACCTAAGCAAAAATATACGATGAATCTGAGTACTAAACAAAAACAGCACCTGAAAGGTCTGGCACATCCGCTCAAGCCTGTAGTCATGCTTGGCAATAATGGTTTGACCGAAGGGGTACTGGCCGAGATTGAACAAGCGCTAGAGCACCATGAACTTATCAAGGTGAAAATCGCCTCGGAAGATCGCGATACCAAAACCTTGATCGTGGAAGCTATCGTACGCGAAACCGGCGCCTGTAACGTACAGGTCATCGGCAAAACGCTGGTACTGTATCGCCCGACTAAAGAACGTAAAATCTCGCTGCCACGCTAAGAATATCCTAAAGTTGAACACGCAGTTTGTGTAAAACGCGGGAATTTCCGCTAGCAGGAGAGCAAAATGCCACGCTCTCTTCGTTGATAAAAGGCCGCTATGCGGCCTTTTTCCTTTCTTTACAATACATCAACATCTTGAGTATTGGGTAATTCTTACAGGTATTCTACCTTCACTACTTCATATTCCACTTCACCGCCCGGCGTTTTGATAACCACCACGTCGTCCTGCTCTTTGCCAATCAGGCCACGGGCAATAGGCGAGTTAACAGAAATCAGGTTCTGTTTAAAATCGGCTTCGTCATCGCCCACAATGCGCCAGGTCTGCTCTTCATCGTTATCGAGATTCAGAACGGTCACCGTTGCACCGAAAACGACACGGCCATTATTCGGCATTTTAGTGACGTCGATAACCTGAGCGTTAGACAGCTTCGCTTCGATATCTTTAATGCGACCTTCGCAGAAACCCTGCTGTTCACGCGCCGCGTGGTACTCCGCGTTTTCTTTCAGGTCACCGTGCTCACGCGCATCGGCGATCGCGGCAATGATTTCAGGACGGCGCACAGATTTCAGAAAATCCAGCTCTTCGCGCAGTTTTTCAGCACCACGTAAGGTCATAGGGATAGCTTGCATTTGTTATACCTCTTGAACATTCCTGTAGGGGGCGGTTGTCCTCACCCCGGCTGCTAAGCCCACCCTGGCAAACGCCATGCCAGAGTCAGAAGCAAAAAAATACCGACCCGGGGCACAAGGACCCAGGTCAGCTACAATTCTCTATTTGATGATCATTTTACCCTGGAGTTCCGTATGGGTCATCGTTTACTTTTTGGGGCGTTGCGCCGTAGTATGACGGCCTGTTTCCAGGTTGTTAGCGCGAGATTATGCGATTTCCCAGATTTACCATTGGATTGACTGCCAGTATTGCGGCGTTCAGCGTTCAGGCTGCGAATGTTGACGAGTACATCAACCAGCTCCCTGCCGGGGCCAACCTCGCCCTTATGGTACAGAAGGTTGGGGCCCCGACGCCTGCTATTGATTACCATAGCCAACAAATGGCCCTACCCGCCAGCACCCAGAAAGTCATCACCGCCCTGGCGGCCTTGATTCAGCTCGGGCCTGACTTCCGTTTTACCACCACGCTAGAGACCAAAGGCAGTGTGGAAGGTGGGGTATTGAACGGTGACTTGGTTGCGCGATTTGGTGCCGATCCGACGCTAAAACGTCAGGATATTCGCAATATGGTGGCAACCCTGAAAAAATCTGGCGTGACGCAAATTGCCGGTAACGTGCTCATCGACACCTCCATTTTCGCCAGCCATGATAAAGCGCCCGGTTGGCCCTGGAACGACATGACGCAGTGTTTTAGCGCACCGCCTGCGGCTGCGATTGTCGATCGTAACTGCTTCTCGGTGTCGCTTTACAGTGCACAAAAACCCAACGATCTTGCCTTTATTCGCGTGGCGTCATACTACCCGGTAACGATGTTCAGCCAGGTGCGCACCCTCGCGCGCGGATCTGCGGAAGCGCAATATTGTGAACTGGACGTGGTTCCCGGCGATTTAAACCGCTTCACGTTAACCGGCTGTCTGCCCCAACGCGCCGAACCGCTGCCGCTGGCGTTTGCCATTCAGGACGGTGCTAGCTATGCCGGGGCGATTATTAAAGATGAGCTAAAACAAGCTGGTATCACCTACAGCGGTACGCTGCTGCGCCAGACACAGGTCAACGAACCGGGAACCGTGGTTGCCAGCAAACAGTCGGCACCGCTGCATGACCTGCTTAAGATTATGCTGAAAAAATCGGACAACATGATTGCCGATACCGTTTTCCGCATGATTGGTCATGCGCGTTTTAACGTACCCGGCACCTGGCGGGCAGGCTCTGATGCCGTACGCCAGATTTTGCGTCAGCAAGCGGGTGTAGATATTGGCAACACGATTATTGCCGACGGTTCTGGCCTCTCTCGCCATAACCTGATTGCTCCAGCGACCATGATGCAGGTACTGCAATACATCGCGCAGCATGACAATGAGCTGAACTTTATTACGATGCTACCGCTGGCAGGCCACGACGGCTCTCTACAATACCGTGCGGGTCTGCATCAGGCAGGCGTGGATGGCAAAGTCTCTGCGAAGACAGGCTCGTTACAGGGGGTTTATAACCTTGCTGGCTTCATTACCACGGCAAGCGGGCAACGCATGGCGTTTGTACAGTATCTGTCTGGCTATGCGGTGGAACCCGCAGATCAACGTAACCGCCGTATTCCGCTGGTGCGCTTCGAGAGTCGGTTGTACAAGGATATTTATCAGAATAACTAGATCTTGAAGATTCCGGATGGCGCTGACGCTTTTCCGGCATACGCAAACGACAGAGACAAAACGGGCCGCATATGCGGCCCGTTAGCGATTCACCCGGCAATGAGATTAACGCTTGTAGATGAACTCAACGCCTTCTTCGTCGTCTTCGTCCCAATCGTCATCCCAGTCATCTTCCGCTTCGTCTTCGACTTCAGCGAGCTGCTGACGGTGATAATCGTCCCACATGAACTCCACTTTCTCCGGCTGCTTCGCTTCTTCAGCCTGAACAATTGGGTTCTCGATGATAAACGTCATCACATCCCAGCAAAGATCCTTCACGCCCAGCTGGCTAGCGGCAGAGATCAGGTAATATTTACCTTCCCAGCCCAGCGCCTCGGCGATCGCTTTCGCTTTTTCTTCCGCTTCGTCTTTGTCCATCAAATCAATTTTGTTGAACACTAACCAGCGCGGCTTGGACGCCAGATCCTGACTGTATTTTTCCAGCTCGCCAATAATGATACGGGCGTTTTCTACCGGATCGGAACCGTCAATCGGATCGATATCAATGAGGTGCAGCAGTACGCGGCAACGCTCCAGGTGCTTCAGGAATCGGATCCCCAGACCCGCGCCTTCCGCAGCGCCTTCAATCAGACCCGGGATATCGGCAACCACAAAGCTCTTTTCGTTATCCATACGCACTACGCCCAGGCTCGGCACCAGGGTGGTAAACGGATAATCAGCGACTTTAGGTTTCGCTGCGGATACCGCACGGATAAACGTTGATTTACCGGCGTTTGGCATACCCAGCATACCGACATCGGCTAACAGCATCAGCTCCAGCATCAGATCGCGCTTATCGCCCGGCGTACCCATCGTTTTCTGACGTGGGGTACGGTTGACCGAGGATTTGAAACGGGTGTTACCCAAACCGTGCCAGCCGCCTTTAGCGACCATCAGGCGCTGACCGTGTTTGGTCATGTCGCCCATGGTTTCGCCCGTACCCTGATCGATTACACGTGTACCGACAGGCACTTTGATCGTAACGTCTTTACCACGCTTACCGGTGCAATCACGGCTCGCGCCATTCTGACCACGTTCCGCACGGAACGATTTTTCAAAGCGGTAGTCGATCAGCGTGTTCAGGTTTTCGTCGGCTTCCAGCCAGACGTCACCACCATCACCACCATCACCGCCGTCCGGACCGCCTCTTGGGATGTACTTTTCGCGGCGGAAGCTGACGCAACCATTACCGCCATCACCTGCAACGACCAGAATCGATGCTTCATCAACAAACTTCATTTTACTCTCCGTAAATCATTCGCCTGAGCGGGGTTGCGAAACCACCGTTTCATGCTTACGTAAACCGCCCCAAATACGATGACCAATGGCGGAATACATCGCGCCCGCAACCACGATAAACGCACCGAGATAACCTAAAAGGTTTAGCATCGGTCTGGCGAAGAAATCGGGCCAGGCCAGTGATAATAAATCTGAAAATAACAACGTAAACAGCGGTGTAAGCGTAATAATGGCGCTCACCTGTGCCGCCTGCCAGCGCGCCATTGCTTCCGCAAGCGCACCGTATCCTACCAGCGTATTCAGGCCGCAGAATATCAGACATGCCAGCTGCCAGTCGCTGAGTTGCGTTATCACACCGGGTTTAGCCAGCGGCAATAACGCAAGCGTACATAAAGTGTACAGTAAAAACAGGATCTGCTGTGATGCCAGGCGACGCAATAACACCTTTTGCGCGACCCCATAGCTCACCCAGACCGTCGCCGCACCGACACCAAAGATCACACCCCAGGTGTAATCGGTCAGTTTGGTAAAAATCTCGATCAGACTGGTATTAAAAAACAGCACCAGCCCGCTCAGCAACATAATGGCACCAATAACCTGCGTACCGCGCATCTTTTCCTTCAGGATAAAGACACTGGCGACCATCATGCCAACCGGTGACAGCTGACCGATGACCTGCGAAGCCGTTGGGCTCAAATATTGCAAAGATGAACTAAACAGAATGAAGTTACCGAACAGCCCACCGGTGGCGATCGCCAGCAGTACCAACCAACGCGCTTTACGAAAAATACGCAATGGCGGGAGCTTTTTTTTAACCGCAAGAATCGCCCCAAGGCCAATGCTTGCCATTAAAAAACGGTAGAACACTACGGTAGGAGGCTCCATCACCTCCAGCACTTGCTTCATCGCTATTGGTAGAGCGCCCCAACAAACTGCCGTTGTCAGCGCCAAAAGAATACCAATACCTGCCTGCTGCTTCATGCCGTATTCCCTGCAAGGGCTCGTTTCCGGGTTGTCACGGCGCGACGAGCGTATTTACCGGCCGTCGAATGTAAAAAGCCCCGCAACACGTTGCGGGGCTTTCATCCGTTACCGGGACGCGAAAAACTTATTCAGCAACAATGCTGATAAAACGACGGTTTTTCGGGCCTTTCACTTCGAATTTCACTTTACCGTCTGCTTTAGCAAACAGAGTGTGGTCTTTACCGCAGCCTACGTTAGAGCCAGCGTGGAACTGAGTACCACGTTGACGAACGATGATGCTACCTGCCAGAACTGTTTCGCCGCCAAAGCGTTTTACGCCCAGACGTTTAGCTTCTGAATCGCGACCGTTACGAGTCGAGCCGCCAGCCTTTTTATGTGCCATTTAATCTGCTCCTCTTAACTTAAGCGCTGATGCCAGTGATTTTCACATCAGTGAACCACTGACGATGGCCCTGCTGCTTACGGTAGTGTTTACGACGACGAAACTTAACAATTTTAACTTTCTCGCCACGACCGTGAGCAACAACTTCAGCTTTGATAACGCCGCCATCAACGAAAGGAACGCCGATTTTGACTTCTTCACCGTTTGCGATCATCAGAACTTCAGCGAATTCAACAGATTCGCCAGTTGCGATGTCCAGCTTTTCCAGGCGAACGGTCTGACCTTCGCTTACTCGGTGTTGTTTACCACCACTTTGGAAAACCGCGTACATAAAAAACTCCGCTTCCGCGCACACCTTTTTGATGATTCAGAGTGCGCTATAAATATTCACAATAGGGCGCGAATATTACGCAAAACGCGAGCCTTTGACAAGTGCTACCGTCAATACATGCAGAAAAAAAACACAACGTGTATGGTAACGTTTATCTGTGGCGTTTTTTCAGTACAATCAGCATATATTTCTAACCCTAAACCCGTAGTTACCTTGCCATACTGTGAGGTAATCGGGGCGAGAAGCCCGGCTTTTGCGATGAATTTAGAAAAAATCAATGAGTTAACCGCGCAAGATATGGCGGGTGTCAATGCGACAATCCTTGAACAGCTTAATTCCGACGTCCAGCTAATCAACCAGTTGGGGTACTACATCATTAGCGGTGGCGGAAAGCGTATTCGCCCGATGATCGCCGTACTCGCGGCTCGCGCCGTTGGCTATCAAGAAAACGCCCACGTCACGATTGCGGCCCTAATCGAGTTTATCCACACCGCAACCCTACTTCATGACGATGTGGTGGATGAATCCGACATGCGCCGCGGGAAAGCAACAGCAAACGCGGCGTTTGGTAATGCGGCCAGCGTACTGGTTGGCGATTTTATCTATACCCGTGCCTTTCAGATGATGACTAGCCTCGGTTCACTGAAAGTGCTGGAAGTGATGTCCAAAGCGGTCAACGTCATTGCTGAAGGTGAAGTTCTGCAATTGATGAACGTCAACGACCCTGACATCACCGAAGAAAACTACATGCGCGTCATCTACAGCAAGACGGCGCGCCTGTTTGAAGCCGCGGCTCAATGTTCTGGCATTCTTGCTGGCTGCAGCGAAGAACAGGAAAAGGGTTTACAGGATTATGGCCGCTATCTCGGTACCGCTTTCCAGTTAATTGATGATTTGCTGGATTACAGCGCAGACGGCGAACAGTTAGGTAAAAACGTTGGTGACGATCTCAACGAAGGGAAACCTACGCTGCCGCTGCTGCATGCGATGCGTCACGGCACCCCAGAACAGACGCAAATGATTCGTCAGGCGATTGAGCAAGGAAACGGACGCCACCTTCTGGAGCCGGTTCTGGAAGCGATGAACGCCAGTGGTTCGCTGGAGTGGACCCGCCAGCGGGCAGAAGAAGAGGCCGATAAGGCCATCGCTGCGCTGCAAGTGCTGCCTGATACGCCATGGAGAGAAGCGCTGATTGGTCTGGCGCATATCGCCGTACAGCGCGACCGTTAATCCTTTCATCGCTTTTCCTTGCAGAAAATCTTCCCGTGCAGTGCACGGGTTTTTTTGGCTCCTATAAATTCCAATAAAATCATTGGAATCTTCACCTTTCTCTAATGACCTTTATATATTCTGAATATACAAACCCCTTACACGAACTTTTTAGAACATCCGTTCTCCTGGATGTATAGTGCCACTACTGGTTAATAGTTAAACCGTAAGTGGTGAACCAAAGGAGAAAGGGATGTATGGAAGGCAAACTCATTGACTGGCATCCGGCTGACATCATCGCAGGACTGCGCAAGAAAGGAACTTCAATGGCGGCAGAATCGCGTAGAAATGGGTTGAGTTCATCAACGCTGGCAAATGCGTTAACCCGACCATGGCCAAAAGGAGAATTGATTATCGCAAAAGCGCTGGGAACGGACCCGTGGGTGATTTGGCCGTCACGCTATCACGATGCAAAAACGCATGAATTCATCGACAGAACGCGGATGATGAGAGCGCGTAAAGAAAAAACGCCCCTTGAGTAAAGGGCTGGACAGTAACCCCCAGAGTACAAACCTGGGGGTCACAAGAGACGCTAGCGATTACTCGCCTTTCACGCGCTCGATGTTTGCGCCCAGCGCGCGCAGCTTATCTTCGATGCGCTCATAGCCGCGATCGATGTGATAAATACGGTCAACCACCGTGGTGCCTTCTGCAATACACCCTGCCAGTACCAGGCTTGCTGACGCACGCAGATCCGTTGCCATGACCTGCGCACCGGAGAGCGTTTCAACGCCGTGACAAATCACGGTGTTGCTTTCGATTTCTGCGTGAGCGCCCATACGACTCAGTTCAGGCACGTGCATAAAGCGGTTTTCAAACACGGTTTCAGTGATGAAGCCGGTGCCTTCTGCCACCAGGTTCAACAGTGTGAACTGGGCCTGCATATCGGTCGGGAACGCCGGATGCGGGGCAGTACGGACATTGACCGCTTTCGGACGCTTGCCGTGCATGTCGAGGCTAATCCAGTCTGCGCCGACTTCGATATCCGCACCCGCATCACGCAACTTCGCCAGAACGGCATCCAGCGTATCCGGCTGTGCATTACGGCAAATGATTTTGCCGCGAGAAATCGCCGCTGCCACCAGGAAGGTCCCGGTTTCAATGCGGTCTGGCAGAACGCGATACACACCGCCACCGAGGCGCTCAACACCCTCAATGGTGATACGATCGGTGCCCTGACCGGTAATCTTCGCACCCAGTGCAATCAGGAAGTTAGCGGTATCAACAATTTCCGGCTCACGTGCGGCGTTTTCGATGATGGTGGTGCCTTCGGCAAGCGTTGCCGCACACATGATAGTCACCGTCGCACCGACGCTCACTTTATCCATCACGATGTGCGCACCTTTCAGACGACCATCAACGGATGCCTTCACATAGCCTTCTTCCAGCTTGATGGTCGCGCCTAACTGCTCGAGGCCGGTAATGTGCAGGTCAACCGGACGCGCACCAATCGTGCAGCCGCCTGGCAGTGACACCTGGCCTTGACCAAAGCGAGCCACCAACGGCCCCAGCGCCCAAATGGATGCACGCATGGTTTTCACCAGATCATACGGCGCGCAGAAGACGTTTACATCACGCGCATCAATGTGCACGGAGCCGTTACGCTCAACCTTTGCGCCCAACTGGCTCAGCAGCTTCATCGAGGTATCAACGTCCTTCAGTTTCGGGACGTTTTGGATTTCTACGGGTTCTTCTGCCAGCAGTGCCGCAAAAAGGATCGGCAGTGCTGCATTTTTAGCGCCTGAAATTGTGACTTCGCCCTGGAGCTTAGTCGGCCCCTGTACACGAAACTTATCCATTGTTCTGTTCTCTGTTAAGAATTCATATTCGCTACCGGCGTATCACCCGTAGCTCAAAAACCGTTAAGTTTGCGATCGCGCGCCCATTCCGCTGGGGTAAACGCTTTGATCGACACGGCATGAATGCGGTTATCCGCAATGTACTCCATCAATGGGCCATAGACCGATTGCTGCTTCTTGACCCGGCTCATGCCGTCAAACATCTCACCCACGGCAATAACTTGAAAGTGACTGCCATCGCCAGAGACGTGGACTTCCTGGAGGGAGAGTGCGTTCATCAGCACGCTCTGAATTTCATTATTTTCCATGGGCTCTTCATTCGTCAGATAGTGAAAACAGCCCAACATCTTAGAGCAAAGTGGCGCTGTCATAAATAAGCAAAAAGCCTCGCCGATAAATCAGACAAGGCTTTGGTGGTTGCTACCCCCTCAGGGGTTTTGCCGGATGGCGGCACAAGGTCTTATCCGGCCTACAAAAATTAACGCGGAAGGACGTCATCGGGCAAATTGTAAAGCTTTGCCAACGTGTAAACCTTATCGTTAACGCCGGTGAGCGAAACGTGATTCCCCTGCCGCTTGCCCTGGTCAACAAGGTGAACCAGCAACGCCAGGCCGCCGGTATCAACCCGAGAAACCTGGCTCAGATCGATGCAGGAGATCCCTTTCATCGCCTCAACGCGCGCATCCCATAGTGGGTTTAACACGTCCTGATCCAGTTCTCCCACCAGCGAGAGCTTGTCACCTTCACGCACCCAGGTGAGTGACTGCGTCATTATTTTTTCTCTTCCAGCGTGATTTTCTGTTGAGAAATAGACTTCAACTGCGCCGTCAGACCGTCAATACCTTTGGTACGCAGCAGGTCGCTCCACTCATTTTGTTTGGTGGTGATCATGCTGACACCTTCGGCGATCATGTCATACGCCTGCCAGTGACCGGTCTGAGAGTTTTTACGCCACTGGAAATCCAGACGTACCGGAGGACGGCCATTCGGATCGATGATGGTGACACGGATCGGCACGATGGTCGCATCACCCAGCGGTTGCTCCGGGGCAATCTGATAGGTCTGGCCGTGATACATCGCCAGCGCCTGGCCGTAGGCCTGCTTCAGGTACTCACGAAACGCAGCAAAATACGCGTCACGTTGTGCAGGCGTCGCTTCTTTGTAATAGCGTCCCAGCACCAGCGCACCGGCATACTTCACTTGAACGTACGGCAGCAGTTCCTGATCGACGATATTACGCAGGTAATCCGGGTTAGAACGGATTTTCGGCTGTTCGTTCTTCAGACGGTCGAAGGTTTTCTGCGCCGCCTCATCCATCTGTTTGTAGGGGTTAGTCTGATCCGCTGCCGTTGCTGCGCTAAGAGGAGCAATGACCAGCATAGCCACCATCATTAATCGTTTAAACATATGTCGATTCTCCTGAGATTATTTCGTCGCGCCCGCAGGCGTAGTGGCTTCATTATTACCTTGAGCTGCAGCCGGCGCATCGCCAGAATTCTTATTGTCATCGCCTTTACTGTTGCTGTTGTAAAGGAACTGACCAATCATATCTTCCAGCACCATCGCCGATTTTGTGTCCTGGATCGTATCACCATCTTTAAGAATAGCGGTTCCCAATTCAGGATCTTCAAAACCTACGTTTAATGCCAGATATTGCTCACCCAGTAGACCGGAAGTACGAATACTCAGTGAACTGGTGTCAGGGATCTGATTAAAACGCGATTCAATCTCCAGCGTCACACGCGGCAGGTACGATTTCGGATCTAACGAAATGTCCGACACGCGCCCAACAACCACCCCACCAATCCGCACAGGAGAACGCTCTCTCAGGCCGCCGATGTTATCAAAAGTCGCATAAATCGTGTAGGTCGGCTCAGTGCGCATAGAGGTGACATTGGCTGCTTTCAGGCAGACGAACAACGCCGCCAGCAGCGCAACCAACAGAAATAACCCGACCCAAATTTCATTTTTTTTCGTTTGCATGAACTCAATTCCCAAACATCAGTGCGGTCAGCACAAAATCCAGCCCCAGAACGGCAAGAGAGGCGTGCACAACGGTGCGTGTCGTTGCCCGGCTAATCCCGGCAGAGGTCGGGATCGCATCATAACCATTGAACAATGCAATCCATGTGACCGTAATGGCAAACACCACGCTCTTAATCAAACAGTTGACCAGGTCCAAACGCCAGTCGACGGCATTTTGCATGGCAGACCAGAAGAAGCCTGCATCAATACCCTTCCAGCTTACGCCAACCAGCGAACCGCCCCAGATACCTACCGCGACAAAAATAATCGTCAGCAGCGGCAGTGAAATCACGCCCGCCCAAAAACGTGGGGAGATCACCCTACGCAGAGGATCGACCGCCATCATTTCCATACTGGAAAGCTGTTCGGTTGCCCGCATCAGGCCAATTTCTGCAGTTAAAGCCGATCCGGCTCGTCCGGCGAACAGCAGCGCCGCCACAACCGGGCCCAGCTCACGCAGCAGCGAAAGCGCCACCAGCATTCCAAGACTCGTTTCCGCACTGTAGGTCGTCAGAACCAGGTATCCCTGCAACCCCAACACCATACCAATGAACACGCCAGAGACGATAATGATCAGCATCGATAAGACGCCGACATTATAGAGCTGGCGGATCAGCAACGGCGCATGTTTGCGAAATTCCGGCTTGCCGACTACCGCATTGAACAACATTAATCCGGCACGCCCGAACGTCCTGAGGGTTTTTATCCCTCGATGTCCGAGTGATGCCAGCGCATTTAACAACATGGGTGGCTTAACTCCCTGTTTTGAGTAAATCGGAGTGGTAATCGCCCGCCGGGTAACGGAACGGAACCGGCCCGTCGGCAATACCATCCAGGAACTGGCGCACGCGCGGATCGGCATTTTCTTGCAGCGCCTGAGCACTGCCGTAGGCCACTATTTTTTTGTCCGCCATAATATAGGCGTAATCCGCAATACTCAGTACCTCAGGCACATCATGAGAGACCACCACGCAGGTGACGCCCAGTATGCTGTTCAGTTCTGATATCAGCTTCACCAGCACGCCCATGGTGATGGGATCCTGACCGACGAACGGTTCATCAAACATAATCAGGTCTGGCTCCAGCGCAATGGCACGTGCAAGTGCGGCACGTCGCGCCATCCCACCGGATAATTCAGAAGGCATTAATTTTGCCGCTCCGCGCAGGCCGACGGCCTCCAGCTTCATCATCACCGTACTTTTCAGCAACGGCGCAGGCAGCGTCGTATGCTCACGCAGCGGATAGGCAACGTTGTCAAACACGTTCATATCGGTAAACAAGGCGCCTGACTGGAACAGCATACTCATGCGCTTACGCACGGTGTACAAACGTGAACGAGACATGGTCGGGACGTTCTCGCCATCAAACAAGATCTCACCCTTATCCGGGGGAATTTGCCCACCAATCAGACGTAACAGCGTCGTTTTGCCGATGCCTGATGGCCCCATGATCGCCGTGATCTTGCCGCGCGGCACCGTCAGGGAAATATTATCAAAAATGCAGCGGTCGCCTCGGGAAAAGCTGACATCGTGCATATCGACTAGATTCGCCACAGACTGACCCATTGCTTCATCCTTTACTGTTGCCTCGTTAATCGAAGAGTTTGGCGCTCAATTTAGCCCTGAACCCAACATATTTACAGATTATTACCCGCTCTGGTTAGCGAAAGCTGGCATTTGTTTTACTTTTTAGCCGCATAAAGTCAAAATTAAGACTTCGTTACGGCTTCCAGAAGATCCTTCACGTGGACCGGCGAGTATACCTGAAGAAAGGACTTTAGATGCTTTTAGCGACGGCGCTGTTAATAATTGGTTTACTTCTGGTGGTCTACGGTGCCGACCGTCTGGTATTTGCCGCATCCATTTTATGCCGTACCTTCGGCATTCCCCCTATTATTATAGGGATGACCGTTGTCAGCATCGGTACATCGTTACCCGAGATAATTGTCTCCGTTGCCGCCTCAATCAATGGACAGCTCGATTTAGCCGTCGGCACCGCTATCGGCTCGAACATCACCAATATTCTCCTGATTTTAGGCCTGTCAGCGCTTATTCACCCTTTTACCGTGCATTCTGATGTTCTGCGTCGCGAATTACCGCTAATGTTGCTGGTCAGTATTCTGGCGGCATCCGTGCTGTACGACGGGCAACTGAGCCGCAGTGATGGTTTCTTTCTTCTGTTTCTGGCCGTGCTATGGCTGCTTTTCATTGTTAAAATCGCGCGACTGGCTGAACGGCAAGGAAATGACAGCCTGACCCGGGAGCAGGTGGCAGAGCTGCCGCGTGAAGGGGGATTACCCGTCGCCTTTTTGTGGCTGGGTATTGCGCTGATTATTATGCCGATGGCAACGCGGATGGTGGTGGATAACGCCACCGTACTGGCAAATTACTTTGCCATGAGCGAGCTTACTATTGGACTAACGGTGGTGGCCATTGGCACCAGCCTGCCTGAGCTGG